>NZ_JADEXT010000009.1:0-225934 GCF_015206985.1 Nostoc sp. LEGE 12447
GTGCTTTAATTCCAAAATTCTCTCATCTAAAGTGGATGTTTGAGTGGTTCATTCAAAATACTACTTTTGATTTTCCGTCTCTTCAGATGTACGGAGCTTTTTCAAAAATCAAATACTAATCCTATATGTACTCTAACTTCAATTAGTAATTATACTGAGTTAAACTCTGGCGAGGAAACAAAGGTGTAGTCCAAGCCTAAGAGTTTCAAGTAGTTTTTAGCCTTGCATTTCGAGTCTTAGCGGGTTTAGTAATACTCTTTGGTTAAGGCAAAAGATGCGATATATCGGCTTTTTGTGATGTTTATAGCAATCCTGAATCATTGCTGATAAACAAAAACCCCAACTTCTGAAATAAGTCAGGGTTATACGGGTTTCAATTATTGCAATCGAAATAAATTTACTACTGAACGGCGCGATCGCACTGTGAAACTATGTACGTACTGTTCAATATGCTTGTATGAAAATGATAAATACTTACAGCATAAGAGTTTCAGCAATGATAGTCGAATCAGCGTTAGCGTAGCTCATCGTAGACATCGCTTGCATAAGTAGATGTATAAACTATCATTTGGAATGCAAAAATATAGGTGTTGGAAAAAAATAAATTTTTCCAATTTGGCAAACAATCCATCAATTTGGAGAACACTTGGAACAAAAATCAGGACTGAATTTGCAGTATTGACTCCCTGTTAATGAGTACGCTGTACAATAAGGAAAACTCGTAAGTTCAATTTTGGCTATTTGCAATTTTGAACCGTTCCGCGACACTCCATTAAGTTGGGTTTTATCAGCCAGAAAGATTGCTACAAGCTTAGGAAACGCTATGCAAATAGTAATATTGAGCAGCGTTAGCAGTATAGCGTCTATCAAATTCATAGGTAATCATCTCCTGTGAAAAATAGGCGATTGCTATTTTGAGGTGCAAACATAATATTATGTGTAGGATTGACCTTCAGTTCATCTATTGCTTGCACTCTATGTAAACTAACTTTAACATAAATTTTTGTAAATATAAACGTGGAATTTCTGGAATTATTATACACAGAAGGGAATGTGGATAATAAGGACGGTTATTGTAGCGGGATAACAAAATAAACTGGAAAAACAATTAATTTACGATAATTTAGGTAAGGTGTTATGTCAAAAACCCAAACCGCGTCTTCTTTTTTATCTAACATCAGTGAGCAAGAACGTGAGGCATTAAAGCGGTTGGTAGATTACACAAATGTGGAATCGCTACCAGAAGTTTGGCCTTTGGCATCTCAACGATTTGGTGATGTTGTTGCCCTCCGCAGTCCTCACGCCAAACCAGAAATTGTGATTACTTATACACAGTTAGCGGAGCAAATACAATTATTTGCTGCTGGGTTACAGGCGTTGGGAGTGAAGCTAGGCGATCGCATTTCCTTAATTTCTGACAACAGTCCCCGGTGGTTTATTGCCGATCAAGGCATAATGGCTGCTGGTGCAGTTGATGCAGTGCGTAGTTCCCAAGCGGAAAAAGAAGAATTGCTGTTTATCATCGCTAATAGCGGCAGTACGGCAATAGTAGTTGAGGATTTAAAGACACTTAAAAAACTGCAAGACCATCTCAACGATTTACCAATTCAGTTTGCGATCTTAGTTTCAGATGAAGCACCACCAACGGGCGAAACTCTAAAGGTGCTGAATTTTGCACAGTTGATCGAAATTGGGAAAAATCATAATTTTGTGCCAGTTAAACAAAATCGTGACGCTTTGGCAACCCTAATTTATACCTCTGGTACTACAGGTAAACCGAAAGGTGTAATGCTGTCTTATAGCAACTTGATGCACCAAGTAACAACCTTTGGCACAGTATTGCAACCAAATGCGGGCGACATTGTTCTCAGTATTCTACCTTCTTGGCATAGCTACGAGCGGACTGTTGAATATTACCTACTATCTCAAGGTTGTACGCAAGTTTATACCAACTTGCGTTCTGTGAAAGGAGATTTGAGACAATTTAAACCTAATTATATGGTGGGTGTACCCCGCCTGTGGGAATCGATTTATGAAGGAGTGCAAAAGCAGTTTCGCGAACAACCTGCCAAAAAACAACGCCTAATTAACTTTTTGTTGGGCATTAGCGACAAATATATTAAAGCGCGGCGAGTTGCTCAGGGATTGGATTTAAATAATCTTCATGCTTCAGCCATCGAGCGATTAGCAGCTAAGATCCAAGCATTGGCTTTATTACCCCTCCACGCCTTGGGAGAACGATTAGTTTATGCCAAGGTGCGAGAAGCCACAGGAGGACACGTCAAGCAGATGATTAGCGGCGGCGGTGCGCTTCCCAGACACATCGATAACTTCTTTGAAATTATTGGTGTGCAGATTTTGCAAGGCTATGGTTTGACAGAAACTTCTCCTGTTACCCATGTGCGCCGTCCTTGGCGAAATTTGATTGGTGCATCAGGACTACCACTCCCCGCTACAGAAGCTAAAATCGTAGATCCTGAGACAAAAGCGCCTTTGCCAATAGAAAAGCGAGGCTTAGTATTGTTGAGGGGGCCGCAGATTATGCAAGGCTATTACCAAAATCCAGAAGCGACAGCGAAAGCAATTGATGCTGAAGGTTGGTTTGATAGCGGCGATTTGGGCTGGTTGACACCACAAGACGACTTAGTGCTGACTGGCAGAGCAAAGGATACGATTGTATTGACTAACGGGGAAAACATCGAGCCACAGCCGATCGAAGACGCGTGTTTGCGATCGCCCTACATCGATCAAATTATGCTCGTCGGCCAAGATCAGCGCAGCCTGGGAGCCTTGATTGTCCCCAATGTCGAAGCCCTAGAAAAATGGGCGCAGAACGATCCGGCCACTTCTTCACCTAGTCAAAAAATTGACTTGGAGAGTAGAATGATCCAGGATTTATTTCGGCAAGAATTGAATCGAGAAGTGCAAAATCGTCCAGGCTATCGACCGGATGACCGCATTGGGACATTCAAACTCATTCTAGAACCGTTTTCTATCGAAAATGGTTTGATGACACAAACACTAAAAGTTCGCCGACATATCGTCACGGAACGTTATCGCGATATTATTAACGGCATGTTTGCCTGATAATTCCACCTCCCAACTGTAAAGAGTGAACGTGAAATATTTATGGATGTCTCCAAATCTAATTTGCTTCTGAAACGCGTCGTTAACGTCAAAGTTATTGTGACTCCCCTCTGGAAAGAGGAAGTACAACAGCAGTTACAAACCCAGATCAATCAACTCGATCAGCAACTGCAACAGCTAGACGTAGAAGGACAAAGAGCGATCGCAGCAATTCAAAAGCAGAGTCTGCAACCACCCGGGCCCCAGACCCTCCAACAGATTGATAATATCCAACTTCAAGTCAATCAAAAGAAAAGTGAATTTCTAGAACAAAAAAATCAGTTGCTGCAAAATCTCCAGCAAGTGCAGTTTCTCCAGCAAGATCAAGAAGTCAACCAATTCCAAATGGAAGGCTTTTTCCGGGTAGAGATAGGAGATAACCTGATTAGCAAAATGCAAGTCGAAATCGTTCTGCGCGATGGCGTTGTAGAAGAAATTCGCGGTGACATTTAAATTTGTCATTTGTCATTTGTCCGTTGTCATTTGTTTTGTGAGCAATGACCAATGACTGATAACTAATGACCAATGACCAATGACTAATGACAAATGTGATTTAACTTAGTGCGGGAGAGGCTCCCAGCCGAACATTCTACCTGGGAGCCAGCCCAAACAATTTGCCAGACTGGAGGAGAACTAATAAATAGCGATCGCCCGAAGGCTGACATCTCAACTCGATATTTAACTGCACTAACTGCATCATCACCCCGCTTGAATTGGGTAATCGTCACTAAAGCCTGATTTCGTTGTGGATAAGCTACCTCTACCTTTCGCGTTCCTTCCACTGCTGGTATACTGTCAAAGGCATTCAGAGCGAGGGTAGCAGGATCGCTTCCTTGGAGAGATGAGTTGATATTTTCTAAGGGTATAGTTTTATAGTTAGAGCGGTCTGGGTATGCCACAACCTCTTGAGATTGATGTATTGCTCTCACCTGCTGGGTTTGCCCATAACTAGTCTCAACAATCGGTGCAGATTGCTGGCGCTGGGTAATATATACTCCAGCGCCAGCAGTGGCAAAGATACCTAATATCACAATCAAAAAGAATTTTAGCTTTGCCGACATAAAAGTAAACAGGAATTTCAAATAGGTTTATTACCAATTTTGAATTCTAGATTGAACTGCATTCCATATCCTCTACCTGTGAGCAGCTCTTGTATCTTAAGCATCCGGTATGAGGATGTATAAATAGCAATCCCATTTAATCTGTAGAAACTCATGGTGGTTTTTGCAAGTCAACGATTAAAACAAGATCGAGATATTGGCTAACCCCTAAGGATTGCTCTGCTCTGTATTATTTATAGACATCCAATTTACATTTAGGTTCCTGGGGTTAAGAGTTAGGAACTCTCCCAATACCAATTTCCAATTCCCTATTCCCAATCTAAAATATAAAATCTCCAGCCCAAAACTCTCCTGCCAAGATACAATTCGATCTGATGAAAGCTGTTAAAGTCCATAAACCATTGATTTCCAAACCACCCTATGAGCATTCATGAAGTATTTATGCCGGCGCTGAGTTCCACCATGACGGAAGGCAAAATCGTCTCCTGGGTGAAATCGCCAGGGGACAAAGTGGAAAAAGGCGAAACAGTGGTGGTTGTAGAGTCAGATAAAGCAGATATGGATGTAGAAACCTTTTATGAAGGCTTTCTTGCCCATATCATAGTTGAAGCTGGTGAAACTGCCCCGGTAGGATCTGCGATCGCCTTCATAGCCGAAACTGAAGCTGAAATTGAACAGGCGAAATCTCTTGCCAATTCCTCTGGCGTGGCTGCTACTACTACCTCTGCCCCTGAGCCAATCCCCGCCACAGCCTCAGTTGCAACACCTGCCTTAGCGTCTCAAAACGGCTCTAATCACAAAGAAGGCAGACTTGTAGTTTCACCCCGTGCCCGCAAATTAGCCAAAGAACTCAAAGTTGATTTAACTACACTCCAAGGCAGTGGCCCCTACGGTCGCATTGTCGCCGAAGATGTAGAAGCATTGTCCAATAAGGGCAAACAACCCGCCACTGCTCCAGTTGCCCCACCAGCAGCTGTACCAACCAGCGCCCCAGTTGCATCCCCAGCACCTCGCACACCAGCACCCGCGCCAGTGGTAGCTGCTGTTCCTGGTCAAATCGTACCTCTAACTACCTTCCAAAATGCCGTAGTGCGGAACATGGTAGCCACCATATCCGTGCCCGTCTTCCGTGTCGGTTATACAATTACCACTGACGGATTAGACAAACTTTATAAACAAATTAAATCCAAAGGCGTGACAATGACAGCGCTACTGGCGAAAGCTGTAGCAGTGACATTGCAAAAACACCCATTGTTAAATGCTAGCTATTCAGACCAGGGTATTGTTTATCATTCTGATATCAACATTTCCGTAGCCGTAGCGATGGATGATGGCGGATTAATTACACCTGTGCTGCAAAATGCAGATGCAGTGGATATTTATTCTCTATCGCGTACTTGGAAGTCTTTGGTAGAACGTGCCAGAGCAAAACAACTACAACCCCAAGAATATAACAGTGGTACTTTTACTCTGTCTAATTTGGGGATGTTTGGCGTAGACAAATTTGATGCGATTTTACCGCCTGGACAAGGTTCAATTTTAGCGATCGGGGCATCCCGTCCGCAAGTAGTAGCAACACCCGACGGTTTATTCGGCGTGCGGCAACAAATGCAGGTGAATATTACTTCTGACCACCGCATTATTTACGGTGCCCATGCTGCGGCGTTCTTGCAAGATTTAGCAAAATTGATTGAGACAAATCCTCAATCTTTGACAATGTAATTTTGAAAAGACACCAAATTTAAATGTTAGCGCTATGAGCGAACAGCCTTTTTCGTAGAGTAGCGCTAACAATAAACAACACCTAAACTTAAATTTTTATGAACAAACCTTGATCTGTTTCTCCCTTTGAAGCCATCAAAAAAATGGATTTACTACCAAACATTGTTGCCTTGGCACACTACTAGGGAGAAACAGTTAATTCACGAAAAGCTTGGGTTGCGTTGATGTCAGGAAAACCGAAATGGATTAAACAACTACAAAGTTGCTGACGCTTAGTGAAGATACACCGTTTAATTGTGCGAATTTTTTCTGAGCAAATCCACTATTGCTCCCATCTTGGTCAAAGTAAAGCGCCCCTGAGCTACTGTCGAAAATCAATCGCTGATCTTTTGTTGTTGCAGTTGTACCGAGGGTAAATTGACTAGGAAGGATTGAATTTGGTGATAAACTGCCACCGAAACCCACAGCAGATAATTGAATGTAGTCAATGAGACCGAAGTCATAGATAACATCAAGCCCTTCGTTAGAACTATTGAAAACAAAGGTATCTTGATTTGCACCACCAGTCAGAAAATCATTACCACCACCACCGATCAAGACATCACTCCCATCACCGCCAATTAGAGTATCATTATCGTTGCCACCGTTGAGAGTACTACTACCGCCAGCACCAAAGGCAGATAGATAATCATTACCATCGCCACCATTTAGCAAGTTATTCTTATATGAATTCTCAACAGTCAAGCGATCGTTACCTGTACCACCATCGAGATTATTGGTACTAAATGAAGAGTTAGCATTTAAGGTGTCATTACCCGTACCACCCTTCAAAGTAAAGAAGGTGTTATCGAAATGGAAGCTAGCGCCAGCAGCAGATAGATAATCATCTCCATCGCCACCATCTAGTATATTAGTACCAGATGAATAGTCTGCGTAAATGAAATCGTTACCTGCACCACCATTCAAGAAGTTACCACCATAGGTAGCTTTAGCATTTAAGGTGTCATGACCTGTACCACCATTCAGGGTATTACTGCTGCCAAAGAAGCCGGAGTAGCTATTAGCAATAGATAAATAATCATTGCCATCGCCACCATCTAGTAGGCTCGCTCCACCTGTAGCTTCTGCATATAAAAAGTCGTTACCTGTGCCACCATAGATGGTATTCTTATTACGTGAATTGTCGCTAACACGTAAGAGATCGTTACCTGCACCTCCATTGAGGGTGTCATTGCCACCACTGCCGCCGTTGAGTGTATCGTCGCCGTTGCTGCCTACAATATTGTCGTTATATGCTGTACCTTTGATTTCTAATCGTTCGATATTCTTGTAGCGGACTTGATTTGTATCGGCAGTAATGGAACCTTGGTTAATGCTAGGGTTGTATGTTGAGGTGATACCTGCGATCGCATTACTATAGTCAATGTACAAGTAATCATTACCTGTTCCTCCATCAACTGTTTGAGTTACCAAGGAATAGAGAACAGTTTCTGGGCTACTAATATAGAAAGAGTCATCACCACTATCACCATTGAGAGTGTTAGCACCCTGAACTCCATAGGCATAAAAAGTGTCTGCTCCGTTTCCACCTGAAACTGTATTCTTGCCTTTCCATTGATAATTAATGTCAAGGGTGTCATTTCCATCACCTCCGTCGAGAACATTATTACCAGCAGACAAATCAGCTGCAATATAATCATTTCCGGTTCCACCCCGAAGGGTATTGTTTCCTACGGCGTAGCGAGCAGAAAGACGATCATCTTCAGAACCACCATCTAAGATATTTTTTCCATAAGAGAAGGAAATATCTAAGGTATCGTTTCCACTTCCACCCTTAAGGGTGTTATTTCCAGTCGAGCTATAAACGTAAAGTTCATCATTTCCCGCCCCACCATCTAAAAGGTTGTTCCCAGAAGAGTTGGCGGCATAGAAGGAATCATTACCGGCTTCACCATATAGATTATTATTACCCTCTTCTCCGTTTAAATAGTCATTACCTAAGCCACCATAAAGATAGTCATCACCTAAACCTCCATAGAGTTTGTCATTATCCTCATCACCATAAAGATAGTCATTACCTAAGCCTCCATAGAGGTTGTCGTCTCCCGCAAATCCTATAACGGTATCATTCTCATTACCACCATAAAGAAAATCAAGGTAATTTTTATTATCTGTACCCTTGATAATTGCCATAAATTTAGTTCCCTTGAAATCAAAGTTTTACACAGTTTTTAAGTTTTCAATTTGCATTTAGTGCTGTTGTAATGCACTAATGATTACCGAAAGTTTGCACCATCGGCGGGCTTTGTGTCGCTATGAGGCGGCACCATTTCTGTATGAAGATTGACCCAGTTGATGGGTTTACTGGTAATACTTTAATAGTTGTCTAACGTTTTTCAGAAATATCTCTAGCCTTGGGAACTGCACACGTTAGAGCAATAAATCATCTCAGGCTCTTATTAATGCTCTTTGGAGTCAATAGTAATTTTGCCAAATATGTCAAACAATTAATGGCGTAAAATCTGCCTGGGAAGCTATAAAGCTTCAATTAATAGGTTATCATCCTGCCAGAAGAGCGCATTTTCTTTGACACTAAACTTTACTTTCTTCTACCCAAATATTTGCCCCTTTAAAAACTCAAGATTTCAAAATGGAAGAGGTTTATATACATGATGAGCTAGACTGTCATGTATAACTTGGGATAATAAATCAATATTTAGGCACTAGATAAAAGCCTCAAGTACCACTACGTACAGAAGATGGTAAATTTGAAACTGATTATAGAAATTTACCGAAGCAGTTAAGGTCGATTTGCCTAATCGATGAAGCAAAGCATGGGAGAAAGTTTAGAAATAGCTGAGAAAAATTAAGTAACCAGAAGTGAAGTGATATAAATTTTTGCTTGCGGTGGCGAATTGTATTAAGTGTTATCTCTAGGCTACTTAATATCTATGCACTTACCTCAGCGTGCCTCTGCATTTAAAAAAGAAAAAAGGTGGGCATTACCCACCTGACAAATTTATCCTTTAACACAAAGAACTTGCTTTAGTGTTGCTACAACTTCAACTAAATCTGCTTGATTTGCCATCACTTGTTCTATCGGCTTATAAGCACCTGGAATTTCATCTAACACGCCCTCATCTTTGCGGCATTCTACACCATTTGTTTGCTCTATCAAATCATCAAGTGTGTAGACATTTTTTGCCTTATTTCTAGACATCAAACGCCCCGCGCCGTGAGAACAAGAACAGAAACTATGAGCATTACCTTTACCCTTAACGATGAAAGACTTTGCTCCCATCGAACCAGGAATAATCCCATAATCTTCAGTCTGGGCACGAACTGCACCCTTACGAGTAACATATACATCCTCGTCAAAATGCACTTCTTTTTCGGCGTAATTGTGATGACAATTAACTTGTAATAAAGGTTTAGTTGCTTTCCCGCCTACCAGATGTTTTTCAACTATGTGCTTAAAACGCGCCATCATCACATCGCGGTTGACACGCGCATAGTTTTGTGACCATTGCAAATCATGCCAATATGCCTGGAATTCTGGCGTACCAGCGACAAAGTGAGCCAAATCAGGGTCAGGTAATTTATTACCTGCCATTTTTGCTAATTCTCTGGCTGTGTGAATATGACACTGGGCAAGTTTATTGCCGATGTTACGTGAACCAGAATGCAGCATCAACCAAACTTGATTCTCTGTATCGAGGCACACTTCAATAAAGTGATTTCCTCCACCGAGAGAACCCATCTGTTTCATTGCTTTACCTTGCAGGTCTTGCACACCGCGATGTAAGTCTTTAAAATCATCCCAGTGTTGCCAGTTACTGACAGATTTTTCAACGTCTTTATTCTCGTTGAATCCAGTCGGAATTGCTGCTTCAATATCCAGGCGGATTTTTTTGAGTTTACCTTCGATTTGTTCGGTGGTAAATGCTGTTTTGATCGCGCTCATCCCACAACCAATATCCACGCCTACAGCAGCAGGGATAATTGCCTCTTTGGTTGCAATTACAGAACCAACTAAAGCACCTTTGCCTAAGTGGACATCTGGCATTAAGGCCACGTGCTTAAACACAAATGGTAATGATGCTACATTCTTTGCCATCTTGGTTTCTTCTGGGCCCAAAGAGTGATTTGCCCAAGATAAAACGGGTGCTGGTGTAGTAATTTCTAACTTTTCGTAGGGCATAATTTATTCTATTTGGGATTTTAAATTTTAGATTAGGTCTACGCCACTGATAATTTATCTAGTAGTTTTTTAGTATTTGTAGTAAACACTAAATTTATTACTACTAACTTGCTTACTCATAAATTTAAACTTGACATACTACTTAGTTGTAGCAATTTAAATGTTTATTGTCTTTCATTTAACTCGTTCAGTCTTCGTGAAGCTGAAGAACTACTTTTAGGAGTAGCATATTTATACTACAAATGTAACTCATGTTATTACATGCGTCAAGTCCATACCAGAGAGAGAAAACAGATGTTTTCTAGATATATTAAAATTTGTAAAGAAAATTGCTCTGTTTAAATAAGCTCTTAAAGTTCTGACACAATATGGCAGTGCGTCAAGATACAATCTGGGAACGTTTTTTATCTCCTGTAGTGCGTCTTTTGATTGATGAAGACGGGTTACAGCGTTACGCTGATAGTATTGACTGGGAGAAAGAGGGCGATCGCTTCCGGCGAGATGATGTGATAATTCCCTCGTACTACAGCAGTCAAAACTTTCACGGGATTACAGGTGGCTATCTCACTTACAATGCAGCAGTTACTTACGATCCGATTACACAATATGTTCTACCGCCTAATGAAACTACTGTCCGTCAAGCTTTAGTTGATGCTGTTAAGGTAAAACCACGACGCATACTTGACTTAGGTTGTGGCACAGGTTCCACTACTTTAATGTTAAAACGGGCTTTTCCCGAAGCGGAAGTTATTGGTTTGGATTTATCACCCTATATGCTGGTAAGGGCAGAAGATAAAGCTAGAAATGCTGGTTTAGAGATAGTCTGGCGACACGGAAATGCAGAAAAAACCAGTTTCAGAGATGCAACATTTGACTTAGTGACAGCTTCTTTGCTATTCCACGAAACTCCAAATGAGGTGTCCTTAGCAATTTTGCAGGAAAGCTTTCGGTTGCTAGTAACTGGAGGGCAAGTACTAATTCTAGATGGGAATCAAAAGACTCTGCGGCAGCTAGAATGGCTTAATGATGTTTTTGAAGAGCCATATATTCGTGAGTATGCTGCTGGTAGTATAGAGGCAAATATGGGTGCGGCCGGATTTGAAGCAGTGCGATCGCAGGATGTATGGTGGATAAATCAGGTAACTGGCGGCGTTAAACCGATCGCAACTGAAAATGTCCGTCGTTATACTCCCACATCAGTAGATAATAATGATTTGGAGGGACTTGGATCTCCCGCATTTGGCATAATCGCATGAGTTTAAAGGCAGTTCTCTTTGATTTCAATGGTGTCATCATTAACGATGAGCCAATCCACCTACAACTGATCGATGAGATTCTCATTGAAGAAAATCTCCAACCCCAAAAGGTGAGTGAGCGTCAAGCTTCTCTTGGACGCAGCGATCGCGCTTGTTTTCAGCAACTACTCGCTAATCGTGGTAGAGTCGCCAACGAAAACTACTTAACTCAGTTGTTGTACCGCAAAGCCCAAGCTTATACGGTGGAGTTAGAGAAAATAGAGAAACTGCCTTTATATCCAGGTGTTGAAGACTTAATATATCAGGTGCGATCGCGAAATTTGAAATTAGGATTAGTCAGTGGCGCTCTTCGCCAAGAAATAGAGTTGGTACTCCATCGTGCCAAACTAGACCAACATTTTAAAATTATCGTTGCGGGCGATGACATAACCACCAGTAAACCAGAACCTGATGGTTATTTACTGGCAGTAAAATGCCTAAATAAAGAATATCCTGAATTAAACCTTCAACCACAAGAGTGTCTGGCAATTGAAGATACCCCCGCAGGTATTGCCGCAGCGAAGCGATCGCAGATGCAAGTTGTTGGTGTAGCGAACACTTACCCATTCCACATGCTTCAGCGCTGCTGTAACTGGACTGTTGATTATCTCAGTGATTTAGAACTGGAACGCGTGCAGAAGATTTATTCTCAAAAAGAGCCTCAGCCATCGGCAACTGAATGTTAGAATACTCTATGGTGATAGTCTATTGAGTTAATGAGTAATATTACTCTTGACTTAGCAACGATTCAGGGGAATTAGCTCAGTTGGTAGAGCGCTGCGATCGCACCGCAGAGGCCATCGGTTCAAATCCGTTATTCTCCATTTGTACATTAGCAAATTATATGTCGCAATTTGCTAATTAAAGTTAGATAAGAATGATAAAGGTGCGGTGTGGGAAGAGGGGAGCGTTGGTCGCCTTTTCCCTAACCCCTTTATTTAATTATTTTGTTCTGCCTGAGTTTGAATAAAGAGGAGAAAGTTTGGTATGTTACTTGAACTCAATCAACTAATTGTTAGAGCTGGTCATCAGTTGTTGATTAAAGATATCTCCTGGTCGGTATACAAACGTATTTTGGCAGAATTGGGGGACAATCGCAGTTCTAGGATAGGTTACAGTCAAGGAGTGCTGGAAATAATGGCTCCATTACCAGAGCATGAAGTAGCTAAAGTTATTATTGGAGACTTGGTAAAAGTTTTATTAGAAGAACTCGATCTGGAATTTTGGAGTTTGGGATCTACGACTTTTGATAAACAAAGTATGGATGCTGGGGTAGAACCTGATGATTGTTTCTACATCCAAAATGAAGCTAGAATTAGGGGCAAAGATAGAATCAATTTAGAAACTGACCCACCTCCAGATTTGGCTATTGAAATTGATATTACCTCCCGCACTCGTTTCAATAATTATCAAGCGTTGAGAGTACCAGAACTGTGGCGATGGAATGGAAGCAAGTTGGAAATAAACGTGCTGCTCGATGGTAAATATGTAGAATCAAATACCAGTTCTATTTTCCCTAATCTTCCAATTCAGCAAGTGATTCCCGAATATTTGATCCTGAGTAAGACCAATGGAAGGAATGCGACAATGAAAGCATTTCGTGTATGGGCAAGACAGCAAATAGGAGTGATTTAGTTACAATCCAATTGGTATTCCATTGATTCCACTCCTGACGTTGATGGTGAGTCTGGCATTGTGGTGTTTGTTGTGAGTCTGTTGGGCTTCGGATCGCTCCTTACCTGGAAATTTGGTAAGGTACAACCGCCGATGTTGGGGTAACTCAATTGACGTTCCCCATCCTGTAGAGGGATGAGAGATTACGGTAATTTAAGATAAAGTCGTCGAAATAGTGTAAATGGAAGCAAGATCGATATCAACCTGCTTCACTCAATTCATAATGACGAATATATAGTTTGCCGAACCACTTAGATTACCATCAAACCACTGTGATAGAGCGGGTTGAAGCATAGAGAAAATTGTTATCGAAAAAGACGTTTATTGTTTGAGGAAACCTCCTATGAAACCGGATTACCTAATTGTAGGCAGTGGTTTATCAGCATTGGTCTTTGGCGCTTTGATGGCAAACTCCGGTAAGACCGTGCAAATACTCGAAGCTCATGAGCATCCGGGCGGCTTTGGCCACACATTTACGATGGCTAAAAAATACACGTTTAATGCCCAATTCCATTATGTTTGGGATTGCGGTGAAGGACAAACGGTTAATCGAGTACTCAAGAAATTAGGCTTGGATCGGGAAGTGACTTTTGAACGGTACGACCCGGATGGTTTTGACCACATGCGAATGCCGGGGTATGCGTTAGATATTCCTTCGGAACCAGAGAAACTGATTCAGCGATTATCAGCGTTGTTTCCTGAATATAGCGATCGCATTCGCCAATTTGTTAACGATGTCGAAAAAACGAGTGCAGGTTTGAAAAGACTTGCTCCTCCAGTTAAGCCAATTGAACTGCTCAAACATACAAGCGAAGTGTTTTGTACTGTCCAATATCTCAACAGTACACTTCAAGATGTATTCGATAAATTTCAGCTACCCCAAGCCGCCCAAACCCTATTAGCTCTGCAATGGCCTGATTTTTTGCTGCCTCCAAATCAACTCTCGTTTTATGCCTGGGTCGCTTTGTTCAAGGGCTATCAAGCCGGTGCATTTTATCCAACCCAGCATTTTGAGCATGTTATCAATTCGTTAGTCAAAGTGATTGAATCAAATGGAGGGCAGGTACTACTAAACCATGAAGTCACGAATTTTAGAGTCACAGACAAAACGGTTACGGGCGTTGAGGCGATGGATTTAAACACCCATCAAACTCACGAATTTACAGGTGACACCGTGATTTGTAACATTGACCCCAAAAAAGCCGCCAAAATGATTGGTGAGTCACATTTTTCTAAAACCGTGCGCCGAAAACTCAACTATGAGTATTCTGCATCCAACTACATGGCTTATTGCGTCGTCAAAGACCTCGACCTGCGAGACTATGGATTTGGCAAGTGGAATGTTTTCCACACTGGTCATCAGGATTTGAATGAAGCCTTTGCTCAGATGTATGAACACAATGACTTTTCCAATCCCAGCTTTGCCATAACAACGCCCACTTTATTGACACAAGCGAGTCGGGATTGTCCAGAGGATTGTCAGATTGTCGAATTCCTTACCGTTGCTAATTACGACTACTTTAAGCAATTACGACAAAGCGATTCCCGTCGGGACGGCAAAGCCGATCGCAAAGCCTACAACCAGAAAAAGCAAGAAATTTTCGATTCTATCCTCGATGTCGTAGAAAAAGAATATGTACCGAATTTTAGAAAGCATCTAGTCTTTCATATCACCGGCAGTCCTACCACCAATGAACGTTATTGCTGGTGTCCCAACGGAAATTCCTACGGTTCTAGTCTCACACCGCGCAACATGGGTTTGGGACGCTTGAATCACGAAACCTCACTCAACCATTTCTATTTCTGCAATGCTTCATCAGGCTATCCCGGTTTTGCTCCCACATTCTGGACTGGGGCGTTGCTGTATCAACGATTATCTGGCGACGTGCTTTTAAGCAATAGCTAAACAGACACTCACACATATTATTCATATTCAACAACTGAGAGGTCAGTTATGAGAATTGCAATTATCGGTGGTGGAGCCAGTGGTATGGTTACAGCTTACCTGCTTGATAAACAAGGGCATCATGTCACCGTGTTTGAACGGCAGCCTATGTTGGGGGGGCATATTCGGACGCTTAACAAGAATGTGAAACCCAACCAATCCGATTGCAATGAAATGTTGGAAAGTGGAGTGCTAGAATTTCCTACCGTATTTTACAGCTTTGTTGCTCTTATGCAAGAGCTAGGAGTGGAACTAGAACCCATCCGTGTCGGTTCAGCTTTATTCCCCAAAGATGGCAGTCCCTTTTTCTCGAAGGTCACGATTGAGAACAACTATAAAGGCATTAAAGGTTTCATTGAATATCTGCGGTTCGATACCATCCATACCCGTTCCCTTGGATTATGGCTAAAAACGCAATTTGCCCAGATGGAAGATTTTTACAATCAGCCACTGTCTCAATATGTAAACAACAAAAGTATCAGCAATACCTGGCTAAAGTTGCTGACGATGTATAGCTACTCAATGCCCTTTGAACTCATTGATAACTTTCCCGCAGAGATGGGAATTCCGATGTTACGCGACTACCTCGCGGTCAAATGGCTCAGGATCAAAGGCGGTGTATATTCTTATATTGAAAAAATTCTGGAGCGATTTCAAGGGGAAGTTTTGTTGAATGTGGAGATTGCTAATATTTCTAGAAGTCTAGATGGTGTGATAATCCAGCGATCTGCCTCTGGCGGCAGCGCTTCGCTATCGCAGGGTGAGATCCAAGAGTTTGATAAAGTCGTATTTGCCACACCACCCGACCAAGTGATAGCACTGTTAGCTGACCCAACCGAAGCTGAAATTAAACGCTTCTCAGATTGGAAAGCCAATTATGCAACCACTACAATTCATACTGATACTTCTATGTATGATCGTCATCACATCCACCACCCCTCGGAATTTGATTTTTTCCAGACAGACACCCAATGGGGATATAACAGTTACTTAAATCAGCTTTGCGGCATCTCATCGCCACAGAATTATTTTTTATCGTTTCAACTAGAAAGATTGATTGATCCTGATCGCATTATTCACACTCAAAAGCATCACACTCCGTTGTATACCACTGAATCTTTTCGATATCGAGACGAAGTAGTTGCCACCAATGGAGAGAACAATACTTACTATGCGGGAGCTTATCTCGGAGATGGATTGCATGAAGGAGCGATCGCGTCTGCCTTTCGAGTTGCTCAACTCATTGGTTCACCCTTAGCTGTCTCCATTTCTGGATTCAACGACGGAAACGCAGACACAGTAAATATAGCGGCGGATACGGCCGGCATTGGAAAATATTTAACTCATCCCCGTTCCCATCGGTCTTGAGATTTTAGTTATAAACCAATACGCTTGGGTTAAGGGCCACTGGCAAAAATTTTGGGTTTTTGAGACGCGATAAATCGCCGTCTCTACAAGTGTTTTGGTCTTATCTGAACTGTATTGATTTATAAACCCTTACTTTTTACCTAACGTGTATTGACCTACTGCGATCGTTTCTATGGTTCAAAAAAGAACAAACTCATGGTTCTGTTGAATAATTTCATTCAAGGCAGCCATATCAATTAAAAATGCGTCATGTCCGTGGGTTGACTTTAACCACGACAGTTGAGCATTAGGGATTAAATTTGCTAATTCTTGTTGTTCTACTGGTGGATAGAGAATATCAGAATCAATGGCGACAACTAGAGTTGGTTGCTGGATGCTTCTTAGAACAGATTCATAATCTGATAAATTAGGAGCCGTGCGATCGCGTGCAATATCGTGGCTATCCATTGCATGGGTAAGGAGAATATAAGTATTGGCATCAAATCGTTCTGTCAGCTTTTGACCTTGATGCTGTAAGTAACTGGCTATAGCAAACTTCTCAGATGGATCATACTGCCGTCCAAAGCGGGTTGTAAAACTATCCCAAGAACGGTAAGTAGACATTGCCATCATTCTCGCCACTGCTAGTCCTTGGTTTGGAGGTGCATCCAGGGTGTAGTTCCCTCCTTGCCAATTTGGATCGGCATAAATTGCCTGTCTTTGGGCTTCACTTAATCCTATACACCAAGCGGAATGTCTGCCAGAAACAGCGATAGGTGCAATACCTTTTACCTTGTCGGGATATAATAACGCCCATTCCAGTGATTGCATTCCACCGAGTGAACCACCTATTACGAACCGCAGAGATTGAACACCCAGATATTCTAGTAGTACAGCTTGTAGGCGAACCATATCTCGGATTGTAATTTTAGGGAAGGATACACCATAAGGCTTTCCCGTTGTTGGGTTGATAGTAGTTGGCCCTGTTGTACCGTAACAACTTCCCAAAATGTTGCTGCACACAATAAAATCGCGATCTGGATTGAAGGCTTTCCCTGAACCAAACAAAGGTTCCCACCAATCATCAGCGTCAGCTGAACCAGTTAAGGCATGACAAATTAGTACCCCATTATCGCCTTGAACATTTAACTCTCCCCAACTGCGATAAGCAATCTGAACCCCAATTAATACTTCGCCGCTTTCAAGTTGAAATGGCACTGTAAGCTGGTAAAACTGGGTTTGTGGCGAGATGAAATCTGAGTAGATCATATCTGATGGGGGGCAGGGACAGGGGAGCAGGGGAAGCAGGGGAGGCAGAGGGAGAGGAATCAATGCCCAATGCCCAATGCCCAATTAAGAATTAAATCTTAACTTGCCCGAATGCCTGCTGAAAATCCTCTTTAATATCGTCAATATGTTCAATCCCCACTGATACGCGCACTAAATCGGGCGTTACACCTGCTGAAAGCTGTTCTTCATCACTTAGCTGTTGATGAGTTGTGGAAGCGGGATGAATCACGAGGGTTTTAGCATCACCAACATTTGCTAAATGACTCGCCAATTTCACATGATTAATAAAAGCTTTACCTGCATCCAATCCACCTTTGATGCCAAAGTTTAAAACCCCCCCAAAGCCATGCCGGAGATATTTTTTCGCTCGTTCATGATATGGGTGATTAGGAAGTCCGGGATAATTAACCCATAATACTTGCTCTTGTTGCTCTAACCACCGAGCCAATTCTAAGGCATTGCTGACATGACGATCTACACGTAAAGAAAGAGTCTCTAATCCTTGCAGCAAAAGAAAGGCGTTAAATGGACTCAAAGATGGGCCAAAATCCCGTAACCCCTCGACTCTAGCGCGGATAATAAAAGCAATGTTGCCAAAGGAACCACTAGGCCCAAACACTTCTTGGAAATTCAGCCCATGATAGCCAGGTGCTGGCTCAGTAAATAGGGGAAACTTGCCGTTACCCCAGTCAAATTTACCAGAATCGACTATTACGCCACCAATGGAAGTACCATGCCCACCAATCCATTTAGTTGCAGATTCCACTACAATGTCTGCACCATGTTCAATGGGTCGAGCTAAATACCCACCAGCACCGAAGGTATTATCCACAATTAAAGGTATGCCGTTTTCGTGGGCAATGTGAGCTAATGCAGCAAAGTCGGGAATGTTGAATTGAGGATTGCCAATGGTTTCAACGAATAACGCTTTGGTGCGATCGTCGATCGCCTGACGGAAACTTTCGGGATCGTCTCCCTCGACAAACTTGACGTTAATACCTAAACGTGGTAAAGAGACTTTAAACTGGTTATATGTTCCTCCATACAAAAAACTAGTGGAAACGATATTATCCCCAGCCTGAGCGATGGTACTGATTGCCAAGAATTGCGCCGCCTGACCACTAGCGGTTGCTAATGCTGCTACACCCCCTTCTAGTGCAGCAATCCGCTTTTCAAATACATCCGTCGTCGGGTTCATGATTCGGGTGTAAATGTTACCAAATTCCTGGAGAGCAAATAACCGCGCTCCGTGTTCGGTGTCGTCAAAAACGTAGGAAGTAGTTTGGTAAATTGGTACAGCACGGGCATTAGTTCCAGGAGCCGGCTCTTGTCCAGCATGAACTTGCAGAGTTTCAAAACGATATTGTTCAGACATCAGCAGTTATTTTGGTTTCCAATTATACAAATAAGTAATATGCTATTCGAGCGTTGGGCTAGATTAATCAACGGTAATTCTTAAGGCTTACCGTATTTTACAGTTATTTTTAGTTAATTAAACCATAGTGTAAGGGCGCACAGTTGTGCGCCCCTATCGTTGATTTTTGGCTGATCGAGGTAAGTTATAAAACCAACATTGAACGAGGATTAATCATCCCAGCCTCTTGAATCGTTGAAAAAGCAGTTTCCCCGATGATGCGATGAGCCGCAGCCGTCGGATGAATGCCATCCCAGAACAAAAACTGGTCTGGGTTACTACAGGTGCGATGCCTGCGGCTGGCATCGCCTACGCCAGATAGACATGGACTGATGACATTGGTAAAGTTAAAGGCTGCCGGATTTGCGTTGGCGTAGCCCGTCGCAGACATCGCATCCCGATATAGGGCGTTGGCATCTAATTGCACAATCTCCAGATCGGAATGCTGTTGACTTAGTAACTTTAGCGATCGCCTCAAGCCTTGATTATGTGCTTGTGTTAATGCACTGAGGTTCACAGAATTCGTACTGTTTCTAGTGGCAGGTAACTGTCCTAAATCTGGTAAATTTCCTACCAGAATCTTCTTAGCACCCATATCAGTTAGAGAGTTGATTGCCATCGTCACATTTTTAACAGGAATAGTTGCACTGCTTACTCCTTGCAAATAATCATTTGCTCCTGCCCACAGCACATAAAAAGCATCTGGATTCGTCTGTTGATATGTTTGTGTAAACGATTGCACTTGATTTAGCAAGCTAGGTATATAGCTGTTGCCAACATTGCCAGTAATTGCTCCTCCATAAGCAAAATTGTGAGTTTGTTTAAGGGAAAGATGGAGGCTTTCGGCAAGATACTCAATCCAAACCCGACCATTCGAGTAACGCCCCTGAAAGTAAGTTGGATTAGGTGGGTACATTCCTCCTGTCGCCCGGAATACCATCCCTGTATCCGAAAGACTGTCTCCAAACACATAAAGTTCTGAGATGGGATGAGTTTTATCCATAAATTTTGCCGCTACAACCATGATAAAAATTAGGAGAGCAAGTCCTGTTGTTAAAAGCCACTTTTTTCTTTGCATTAAACTTTTCTGCAAACCCTAAAGACTACAGATGTTGATGGTTATTTTTGTGACTAAGGATTGAGCTTGCAATTGAACACTTCTCTAACTTAACAAGCTAGTTTCAAGGCTAGTGAGCAAAACCGGATACTTTCAGGTGTGGATTTTGCTAATTGTTTTAATGCCACGCTGTTGTGTTTTGTCCACAATACAACACCGATAGCGTAGCGTAAAGCCTGCGGCATGGCTTCTCTACGAGACGCTACGCGTAGCTCGCTTCTCCGTAGGAGTACGCTTAGAGCGACGCAGCAGCGTCATAGCCTGTCGTAGACATCACAACGAAAAATCTATCAAATCACTTATGGTTGCATAAAGGCGATCGCGTGCTTGAAGAGTCGTAGGAAGTTTTCGCAAATCTGGAAAACTAATTGCTGCAATGCTTATGAAACTCAAGACGCGAGTTAAAAAATTGCATAAATGTTCAACCCGCCTCCGTTAAGTACTAGAAAATTAAAATCGCTCTGTTATATATCTCGACTTAACAGGATTTTTATCGCTCAATTGCTTCACCCTTTTGGGTGAGTCAGATATCAACCGATCAGATGAACTGAATGAAGGAAGCTGAGATTAATAATAAAGAAGATTCTATTACTACAGAACACTGATCGCATTTTACCTAAGAATACCTTATGAAACTCCTTACTTTAATAAAGTCTGCACTTATTTTTGCTTCTATTACTCTTGTACCTGGAATCGCTGTCGCTCAAACAGCTACTAACAATAATAGTGAAATTGCTATTAACTCTAACAATTTACCTAGTAATTCTATTTCTGTTGATTACCTCCAGCCTTTCAATCTAGTTACTTTTGCGTATCAGGGAGGTTTGAAGCAGCACGGTATTCCTAGTGGAGAGATGCTAGTATTTGAAACTCAGAAGAGAAATATTATTGCAAACGATTTGGTGAAAGCTGCTGTTAATGCAGATAAATTACCATCAAAAGCTTTAAATGACCAAAATTATCTAAGTGCTGTTAATTCACAACTCAACGCATTGCCTGATTATGCTGCTGCGGATTGATTGATTTTTCTTATATTTTTTCTAAAGCCAAATTTGTGAGTATACTATACTCGTGTGCTTCTTACTAAATATAAATAAAAGCATTTTATACACAGCGACCGCTGGTGTATAAAACAAAGTTACATATTGAAGAACAATTCCTAGATTTTGACAGAGCTTGTACCTATAAGTTCTGTTATTGTGTGTTGAATGCACAGAAAATTGTATAATCAACAACCTATCAAGCAAAAATTTCGTTTTCTATAGAGAATGACAGAAGTAATTAGAACAGGGAGCCTAAATAACATCGAGTCCATTGAGTTTGAAAAGCGGTGCTTGCACAAAGCCAGAGAAATAGGTGATCGCAATAGTGAAGTCATTTGTTTAGCAAGTTTGGGCAATGCTTATCAGTCCATTGGGGAGTACCACCTGGCAATTGAGTTTTATCAGCAGTGGTTGGATATAGCGAAAGAAATAGGCGATCGCTTCGGAGAAGCCAAATCTTTGTCTGGATTGGGTAACGCCTACCAATCATTGGGGAAATACCAGCGGGCGATTGAATTTTATCACCAGTGGTTGAGTATCACCAGGAAAATAGGCGATCGCACTGGAGAAGCCATTTGTTTAGGAAGCTTGGGCAATACTTATGAATACTTGGGCAAGTACGACCAAGCGATTGAGTTTTATCAGCAGTGGTTGAGTATCACCAGGAAAACAGGCGATCGCACTGGAGAAGCCATTTGTCTAGGAAGTTTGGGCAATACTTATGAATCATTGGGGCAGTACCAACTGGCAATTGAGCTTTACCACCAATGGTTAGAAGTGACAAGATTAATTAGCGATCGCAATGGGGAGGGCATGGCCTTAAGTGGATTGGGAAGTGCTTATAATGCTCTGGGACAGTACCAAAGAGCGGTTGAGTTTCATCAATATTCATTAGAGATTAGAAGGAATCTTGATGACCAAAATGCAGAAGCAAACTCCTGGTTTAATTTGGGTTTAGTGCTAGAAAAAATCAATCGCGAATCAGAAGCAATGAATGCCTTTTGCAATGCTCGCGGGATTTATCACGCAATGGGAATTGATGCAAGCCTCCAAGATTGTAACCATGCGATTGAGCTTCTTTCTCAAAATGTCTCAACCATAGCATCTCGCTTCTGGTTTGGGAGATGGTTCAGTCATTTATCCCAGTTGATCAAAACTGATTCTAACCAGTAATATCTTCTACCACTGATTCAGATAATATAAGGATATTTTAAAAGCTGTTGACCATTTTAATCGCTAAAGATAGATTAAAATCCACTTTTAAAATATCCTCTGAATCTAGTGAGATTATCTCAAGAAGATGGATATTTATTAAATACCGCAACTGAGTTATTGCCATCAAAGGCAAACACTGTAAACGGGTCTTTTCGATTCCCCATCTCCATCCCAGGAGTGCCTACAGGCATTTGGGGAACAGATAAACCAGCAACATTTGGCTTTTCTTGAAGCAAACGTTTGATGTCGTTTGCTGGAACGTGTCCTTCTATGACATATCCATTAACAATTGCTGTGTGGCAAGATGATAAGTTATCCGGTACGTTGTACTTTTGTTTAACTGTTTCGATGTCAGGTGTGGAAAAGTCTGTGATTTCAAAACCTTGTGTCTTTAAGTGGTCAATCCACCCGCCACAACAGTTACATTCGGGACTGTGATATACAGTGGCATTTAGCGCTGTTGATTTTGATGGTGTCTGTTTATTCTGGATGTGTCTAATAGTACTTACCAGTTGAGCATTAGCTGTCACAGAATCAGGAAAAACAGCTTGAGCATTACTCATAGAAGCGGTGCTTCCCAAAATGCCTAACACCCCTACTGTGAGACAAATTGTTACTACTACACGTATCAGCATGGGAAGTAACCATTTTTGCCAGCAATAAATAAATTCTTTGTGCGACATCTGAGACTTCCTGATTAAAACATTGCATAAATTTGTTTTAACAAATTCTTTTCAAAAAGACTTTGTGTACCTTTACTTTGTGCTTAGTTTGCGTCCCTCTACGTTTAAAACACTACAAATTTAGCCAATGCATAGCCTGACAATGCCAATGCATCGCCTGACAATGCCAATGCATTACCTGACAATGGCATTGCATCCTTATGCGTTTAAAAAGGTAAGGTTACAATTTTACGCCTACTACGTCTTATAAAGCAAAAGTGATTCCTTATCAGTCATCACAACTGCAAGCCTAGACACATAGCGGCTTGTCGCCAGATATCGCTTTATCAAAGCTACAATTCCTTACCCAATTGTCACTAAAGACTGGGGTCTTTCAGCTGCTTTGTGCCATACCGATTGTCCTGTCAGCAGTTCTACAACATCCATCCCATTGCCAATTACACCTGGTACACTTGGATACCCAGCACTCGCCCCTACCAAAAAGAGATTAGGTAACTCTGTCGTATATCCCAAACGATTTAAACCAACTTGTTTGGGTACTAATTTCGCACCATAAATATTACCTTGCGGTTGTCCCAGATAAAATTCGCTGGTGGTAGGTGTACCGTAAACTTTCATCCGGGCATATTTGTCTACATCGGGAATAAAATCTCGCACACTTGTCATAATCTGCTGATAAAATTCTCGCTTTTTGACTTTATACGCTTTTGGGTTGTTTTTGTACAGATGTTCAAATGGTTCATAAGAACAAACAGTAGCAATTTCTAATACATGATGTCCCTCTGGCCCCATCCCTGGTTCGCTAGATTTCATCGTCGGACAAGAGAGGAAAATCCACGGATGGCTAAAGTCACCTTCTAATTGTTGTTGATATTCTCTGTTCAGGTCGCCTGTGGCATAATACCAAACATTCCAGTTACCAATGCCGTAGCGTTGAGGATCGAAGCGGCTATCTAAACCCAGGTAGATATTAAAAGCACTGGCTGAGTATTGGTAACTAGTGAGGCGTTGATGCTCCTTTTGACTCAAAGCTGTAATATCATGCATTAACTCCACTGTTAATTTGGGGTCGAGGTCGCTGATATAAGCTTTGCTGGCGTGATAGCTATTACCATCAGCAAGGACACTATGGACACTATGGTTGCTAACTTGAATATGGCTCACCGGGGTTGAGTACTTGATAACACCTCCACCTGCCGTAATTACATCTGCAATGGTGTCAACAAGGTGTTTGAAGTGATGTTTTGGATAATAAGCACCTTCTGAATAATCCCAAACTAAGGAAGTGTGGGTGAGTAGCGCAATTTCCTGCGGCGGTAGTGCATAGTCGCCACTTTGCCCCGCCAATACTGCTTGCAGTTTAGGCGATAATCCGACATGGTTATACAAATCTTGCAGTGTCCAATTCCGCTTCCAAAATAAATTCAAATATTTTGGTAGTTTTAACCAGTCAGACAACTTTTGATCGTACCAGCGTATCTCATGCACTAGGTTGCGAATTTCTTGGTGAAGTTGCTGAATTTCATTGCAGTAATGGTTAATCGCACCAGTTTCTTCTGGAAATGTGGAGAGTAAACGCGATCGCAAATTCTCCCATCCCAAAGGAATTTTGAAATCCGCCTCTGGTGTGATGACTCGATCAATGCAGTCAGAATCGAGACTATTAAAGGGCACATTTTGATGAATATAGTCGAAGAATTGAGTTATAGTCTGACCAGAACCACATTGAGAGATGTAATGCACGTCAGCACAAAAACGGTATTCCCCGTAATCAAAGGTGTGACAGCATCCGCCAGGTAAATAATGTTGCTCTAGAACTACTACCCGATAGCCTTGTCGAGTTAAACAGGCTGCGGCCGAAAGTCCACCTAGCCCGGCTCCCAGAATCACATAGTCGAAGATTTCCATATCAGCCTCCTTTGGCAATTTTGATTTCTATTGATTTCGGTGTTATGACTTTTTATCACCGTTCTTGTAGTTTTAGAAATGCCAAAATACTCAGCGCATCTTCACCTAAATTTGTAGATTTTATCTAATAAAATCAGGTAGAAGAGACATTTGGTAGAAGGTGTAAGGATTTTTCTCGGTGATAATGGTAATTCCTGTATCGCTAAATATCAAAAGATTTAGCGAATAATTTAGCTAACATTTAGATGCCCTGAAAGATGTTTAAAGTAGCCACGTAACTTAGCTATGAATTCTTGTCAAGGCTTGCAGATAGTTAGCAGAAGATGATTTAATAATCTCAGGTTTTGTTAAGGAGCATCCCTAATTTTGCTATTGTGCTGCATTCCGACAGGAATGAGAGAATAAAAAAAACAAACCGTAAACAACACAACGTCAAGAGATTTGTAAAGGATTTTTGCGCCAATTTTGTGATTTTTTGAAAAATTTGGATGCTCTCATATTTTTATCCATCCTTTATTTATTCAGCTTATCGAAAACCGAAAAAATGTTTGACAATATTTGCTTTTCTTAATAAATCTTGGCTAAGGTTTAAATTACCTTAACCTATGTTTGCTAGATAAGCGCAGGAGCTAAAAAAGATTATTTTTTAATAGTTGAATAGCTAAAAAATAGATATTAAATCTCAGAAATTATTGCTATGTATAGAAGTATGAATGTACACCTTTACACTGTATTCTATATGCGTAATACCATTTCTCGAAATGCCAGATTTGTCTCTAACTCTTTCACCCTGCTGCCTATTTATACCAACTTTAAAGTGAAATAGTATAAGGGCTTCTCCAAGGTATGAGATGAGAACTGCTTGTATCCCAAAATCCTTGTAGAAGTGAGAATGTCACTCTACAATTAACTAATGACTATTAACCCATTTGCAGCACTTGTAGGACAACCGCAAGCCATAGAATTACTTACTCAGGCTGTCAGACAAAACCGGGTTGCTCCAGCGTATCTATTTGTGGGGCCAGATGGTGTAGGAAGAAGTTTAGCAGCAAAGTGCTTTATAGAATTGCTATTTTCTAGTGAGTTGGGAGTCACTGCGGCTTTACAAAACCGTTTGCGTCAGGGGAACCATCCAGCTTTGTTGTGGGTACAACCGACTTACCAATACCAGGGACAACGATTAACAGCATTAGAAGCGGCTGAAAAAGGACTTAAGCGTAAAGCACCACCTGTAATTCGGCTAGAGCAAATTCGGGAAATTACCGAGTTTTTAAGTCGTCCGCCCTTGGAAGCGCCAAGGAATGTAGTGGTGCTGGAAGAAGCCCAAACAATGGCAGAAGCCGCAGCTAATGCTTTACTTAAAACTTTGGAAGAACCGGGACAGGCGACGTTAATTTTAATTGCACCTACACCTGAGTCTGTTTTGCCAACTTTGGTGTCACGCTGTCAACGCATTCCTTTTTATCGCTTAGATGCACAGTCTTTGGCTGTTGTACTCACACAAACAAATCATCAAGAAATTTTGCAAAATCAGGCAGTGCTGAGTATAGCAGCTGGCAGCGCGGGAAGTGCGATCGCATCTTACGAGCAATTACAAACTATTCCCCCGGAGTTACTCGAAGATTTGAAAAAAGCTCCTGCTTCCTACCGCAAAGCCTTGGAGTTAGCCAAGAAAATTGATAAGGATTTAGATACAGAAGCCCAACTGTGGTTAGTTGATTACCTTCAGCAATTCTACTGGCAGCGTTGGCATCAAGCCAGTATTATTAATCAGCTAGAACAATCTCGTAAATACTTGCTTGCTTACGCTCAACCCAGGCTAGTTTGGGAATGTCTGCTTCTATCTATATGTCAAAAATGAAAATCGTATTCACAAACTTTTGCCCAAAAACCTCAATCGCTTTTCAAGTATCTACAATGAGCTATGCCTACACTATTAAATCAGGGACTTCCAAATAAAAAATATCCTAAAACTAACGCAACAATCCTCTCTCTGTCTTCTCTGCATCTGGAGTGGTTAGTTTATTTGGATAATTGATTTCTTGGAAATCCCTTATCCACCACTTTGAGACTGCTGGTAGCGACGCAAAACAGATTGGATATTTTTTTTACAAACCTCTTCACCAATTACCTGAGAAAGCGATCGCCACAACTGAGAACCCACTTGTTTAATATAGTCGTGTTCATAACTTATCTGCTCCGCAATTTCCGCATAAGTGTGCCCCAGCCAACTTTCCAACAAAACCACAGATTGAACATCATTGAGTCTTTGCCCAAAGGTAGAGCATAAAAGAGTATCGACTAGATTCAGCGCCTCTTGTGCTGTCATGGGTGAGCCTGCTTTATTTCTACGTTGAACTTAAGAAATATCTCCTTGAAATAATATATTTACGTAAAATGTCACATTTATTTACAGCAAAAACTCACTTTATCTCACCGACAGAGCGCTTATATTTAAGCTAATAATTAATACAGTGTAATTAAATTATGCTTACATCTCAAAGTATAAAAAGGAAATCAACAAGATGAAATTTGGTATTGATATGGGACACAATTGTCCTCCAGATACAGGAGCAACAGGCATCAAACAAGAAGATGCTTTAACTAAAGCAGTTGGTACACAATTGATACAAAAACTCAGAGCAGCAAATCATACCGCCATCGATTGCACTCCTACAAGCGCTAGCAGCGTAACCGATTCTCTCAGACAACGAACTAATAAGGCTAATGCTAATAACGTTAATGTCTATGTTTCGATTCATTTTAATAAATTTAACGCTAAAGCTCATGGTACAGAAATTTATGCCATTAGTAACGCATCACAAGGTATTGCTGAATCAGTTCTCAAAGAAATTGTTCAACTTGGTTTTTATAACAGAGGGGTGAAAGATACAGGTTTCTTTGTTCTGAAGAATACACAAATGCCAGCTATTTTAATTGAGTGCTGCTTTTGTGATGCCAAGGTAGATATGGATCTATTCGATGTTGAAAAAATGGCTGAAGCAATTAAAGATGGATTAATAGGTCAGCCGAAACCAAAGGAATCTAAAGCTGATAAGAAATACGTTTTGGAAATTACAACTAAAACTTTCTTAAAGCCTTCTACAGAACAGGCATCAGACTTACCAAAAGATTCTATCTTTGAGATTGAGCCAGGAGATTACCCAATTTTGGATGTAATTTTTGAAGAAAATCATTATTCGGTTAAGTGGCCCGATCAAAGTAAAGGAAACCGAAACGAGCATTTTGTTTATGCTGGACATGCCAAAGTTATAGAAAAAGATTAACTAATTCTATTTCCATCATTTGTTAACATCTACAACCCCGATTTATTAGATAAATCGGGGTTATGTAAATAGTTTTTAAAGGAAAAATCCATGCCATTACTAGATGATTTAGTAAACAATTATTCCAACAAAGATTTAGTCAAAATATTTACACAAGTTGGTATTGAAAGTGCAAAAATTACTGAAATCAATCGGCAAATCTTAAAAGAAGTTTCTCTCGCTCAATGGTTACTAGAGTCTGCCAGAGGTAAAAGCGATCTTGCTGTCAATGCTAATAATTTTGCGGGATTAAAATGGCGAATTCCTGATATGGAAGGGTTTGCTGAACCTTTGAAAATCAAGGTTCCTTCTGAACTACAAGAAGTTGTGTTCTGTAAATTTACGGATATAGACGCTTTTATTATTGGTTATTGGAAGTTTTTAACTCGCACACCGTATAAAGGTTTAGAGGAGTATACTAATACACCAGAAAATTTCCTTGGCTTTCTCAAGGCTAAAGGCTATTCATCCGATCCTAAATATGTCAGTAAAGTTGTAGACTTGCTTCCAGAGGCACAAAAGTTACTGGCTAATGCAGGTGGAGTTACCATTCCCGCTTCAGTGGAACAACTTCAGTTAATTCGTGTGCCAAAAGAAGTTGAATTAGGACAAAATTTCAGGGTTGAAGGCGTAGCACCTTTAACCGATAGAGGCAAAGTTTTGTCGATTACGATCGACGATAAATTTCCAGTCCTAAGTGTAGCAATTAGTCAGGATGGCAAATGGCAATTTGATTTCGTTTTTAAGCAAGAAGGCGATCGCCGGATGATAATTACTGTTGACGATCAAACTCTAGAGATCCCCATTAAAGTTGTTGTTCCTTTTGATAACAAGGACGATGAGAACACTCAACAACCTACAGCATCCAGCTTACCAGGAGCGAAGGTAATTAAACTCGATGGTAGTGTGGGAATTGGCGGAGTCAATAAAGCTGGTGATGTTAAGGCTATTAAGGCGCGATTGTATGAGCTAGGCTACAAATGGGTAGGCGATCCTGACAGTGCAGACAGAGACAGAGGACTATTTGATGCGATCAAACTATTTCAATCAATTATTGCCGGTCGCAGTACTGTTAATGGTGATGGTAGAGTTGATGTTGGTGGAATAACTCATCGATGGTTGCAAGCAGCTAATGCACCACGGTGGGAGTTGATGCCCAAAAGTGACCCGAATAATGGTTTAGTTAACGGTGAACTGGAAGATACTCAAGATAACCACGATTTTGGAACACACTGGTTAGCTGATGTGATTAAAAAAATTGCCCAAGATTATCAAAACAGTTATCGTAACACTCATCCCCTAGCTGCTCCATTCGCAATTAACGATGTTAGTCTTCCTTATGGAGGCGATACTCCCGATCATCATGGACATGAAACTGGCATGATGTGCGATATTTATTTACCCCAAAAAAATGGGAATTTTGGTGGTATTGTTTGGTCAAGTTCTAACTATGATCGCGATGCTGCACGAGCTATTCTCAAGTCGATTACTAATCAAAAGCTGGTACGGGCAGTCTTTTTCAACGATCAACAGCTAATTAAAGAGGGACTTTGTGTGTCTCTAAATGGTCACGACAATCATATTCATTTTGAAATTAACCCACCAGTCAGGAGCTAATTGTTGGTGAGTTAGATGCCTTGGATTTTACAACTTCTGCCCTGTGTAAATGGATCGCACTTCACCATTACGGCGGATGACAGCTTCGCCATTACTAACCTCTACCAGTGTCCAACCGCTTTGGCCAATGCTTTCACCCATATTGATGCGGCGAGTCACGCCGTCAATTTTAAACAAAGCGGCAGATTTGTTACCTAACTCTAGCAATCCTTCGAGAGTATTACTCGGAGCAACTGCGATCGCAGTTGGCGGATATACTTGTTCCTGGGTAATAGTTGGTTCTGACTCTGGCGCAAGTGCTGCACGTAATGGAACCACTGGTAATGCAGGTAGAGGCTTGGGTGTTTGCCGCACGGTAATCGGTACAGTTCGTCCAGCTACAGGTTTAAGTTCTGCTCGTACAGCCGCCGCTAACATATTGACGGTTACAGGCTTGGCAGCTTGTCGCACCGTATTTAGGGCACTTTTCACCACATTAGGTTGAGATGCCTGCAATGCATTGGCAACTTGTGGTAGAAGTGCGGGACTACCAGGAATTGCTGGCAGCGCATAGCGCATTGGCGACGGCGCTTGATAAACGGGAACATAGATCCGCTCAACAACGCTTCCAGAACGGTTAGGGGCTGGTGGTGTATTATTTGCCAGAAGTGGAAGTGGTGGTAAATTCCCACTTGTTTGCCCGTTACCAAGGGCTATTTGATTAGTATTTGTCTGACTGGAGAATCCCGAACTGAAAGATTTTTGATTGCTTTTTAATTCTTGCTTGTCTATAACTGCCAGCGCTCCCAGCATATAATCAACCAAATCTGCCTCAATTTCTGTTTTTCCAGGCAATTGTGACTGCGTTTGCGGTGCTAGAAGAGCTTGCTGGGTTAAGTTGGGATTTAAAAGATATACGACTCCAGACTGCACTAAGTAGAGAATACCAGCGATCGCCACGCCTAAAGTTGTTCCGACAATTAGCAGTTTGCCCAAAGTCCGGCTGCTTTTTTGACGCTTTCTAATAACTGGTTTAATGGTGGCGTTATCAAAGACAACGGTACTCAAGTGCTTGTTATTATTTTGAGTAACTGACTGTCCGTTTGGTAAGATAATCTGCGGTATCGTAACTGTTTGCAGAGGCACGTATTCTGGAGGCGAGTAGCGTTGAGCTTTGTTCTGCCTACCATGCCTAACGGTTTGAGAAGGCAGATTATCACTAACATCCAGAATGTAGTCGATATCGGCAAAGAGTTCATCCATGAGACCATCAGCATAGTTTTCTATCGACCAAGGCTCGTTGGCGATTAAGTCTTCTGATGGTTCTGGTACTATGAGACGGGTACTGGCTTCTTGTAACATAGACGTTCTGGGTTATTGCTAGGACGAGGAAACGCCGCGCCTACTGCCTGGGAGTTAGGATTACAGATGAGATATCCAATCCGCCGTCTTATTGAGACGAGTTGGTTGAGCGTTGGTATTAAAATCAACTTTAATCTGGGGATTGTTGATGATAGCAGTACTAATAGTTATGTCATCTATCATACCAATCTCCCTCCCTACTACTATACTCAGTCTTTATCAAGTTTGTGTTAAGCTAACGCTGGAAACTCATGCTGGCTCTTGGTTTTACGCAATTCTAGATATAATAATAAAGCGTTAATATCGGCTGGGTTTACACCACCGATACGTGCAGCTTGACCAAGAGTGAGTGGTTTTACGTGAGTCAGCTTTTCCCGCGCCTCTTTGGAAAGGGTATCAATTGCTGTATAATCCAAGTCCGCAGGTAATTGGCGGTGGGCTTGACGAGCAATTTGGTCAATCTGATTTTGTTGCCTAGCAAGATAGCCATGATATTTGATATCAATTTCTGCGCCTTCTTTCTCGGCGCGGTTGAGGTTGGGGTTTCCTAGTCCGAACCTGTCGAGGTCAACGTAATGGAATCCCGGACGGCGCAGTAAGTCGTTGAGGGTAATTGAACCTTTGATTGCTTGTTGGGTATCAGATGCGATCGCTATTCCCATTTCATCATGTTCTTTGACTCGTGTAGCTTGCAATCTTTGTTTTTCTGTGGTTATGTTCGCTTGTTTTTGGGTAAATAGATCCCATCTGCGATCGTCAATTAAACCAATTTCTCGTCCCAAGGTTGTCAAACGTTGGTCGGCATTGTCAGAACGCAATAATAAGCGGTACTCTGACCTACTGGTGAGCATCCGGTAAGGTTCCCGTAAATCCTTGGTACACAGGTCATCAACTAGCGTTCCAATGTAACTTTGCTCGCGGGCAAACACAATCATTTCTTGAGAACTAACAAATCGAGCCGCGTTAATTCCTGCCACAAGCCCTTGGGCTGCGGCTTCTTCATAACCTGTAGTGCCGTTAATCTGCCCAGCACAAAATAGTCCAGCAACCTTTTTGGTCATCAGTGTGGGGTAACACTGAGTTGCAGGTAAATAGTCATATTCCACAGCATAAGCCGGACGCAGCATCACACATTTTTCCAAACCGGGGAGAGTCCGCAACATAAGCAACTGCAAATTTTCTGGCAACCCTGTAGAAAACCCTTGGATATAAAGTTCGGGTATATCTCGTCCCTCTGGTTCAATAAAAATTTGATGGCTTTCCTTATCAGCAAAGCGGACAATTTTATCTTCAATACTGGGACAATAACGCGGCCCTTTGGCTTCTACCCAACCGCCATAAACTGGCGACAGGTGCAAATTATCTTGAATTAGACGATGGGTTTCGGCGGTGGTGCGGGTAATGTAGCAGGGTATCTGTTCCCGTTCTACCCATGCCTCTGGGTCGAAGCTAAACCAGCGCACATCCTCATCTCCTGGCTGGATTAGCATTTTACTATAATCTACAGATCGCTTATCTACCCGTGCTGGGGTTCCAGTTTTAAGTCTTCCGGTTTCAAATCCCAGGCGATTTAAGGTTTGTGTCAATCCCTCAGCCGCAAATTCCCCAGCGCGTCCAGCTGGCATTGATTTGTTGCCAACCCAGATTTTGCCCCCCAGGAAAGTGCCAGTTGTCAAGATGACAGCTTTACATTGGAACCCTACACCAAAATAAGTTTCAACGCCGATGACTTCATCATTAGCACCCAGCACCAAATCTGTCACCATACTTTCGCGGATTGTCAAGTTTTCTTGGTTCTCGACAATATTCTTCATCACTGCTGCATATTCGCGCTTGTCCGTCTGGGCGCGTAATGCCCAAACAGCAGGCCCCCGTGAAGAGTTGAGGATACGTTTTTGCAGGTAGGTGCGGTCTGCTACTTTACCTATTTCACCGCCGAGTGCATCTACCTCATGAGTCAACTGAGATTTTGCCGGGCCACCCACTGCTGGATTACAGGGTTGCCAAGCGATTCTATCCAAGTTGAGCGTCAATAACAGGGTACGACAACCGAGGCGTGCAGAGGCCAGAGCCGCTTCGCAACCGGAGTGACCTGCACCGACGACTATGACATCAAAAGCGTCTTGGAATTGAACGGAATTGTGCATGGTCATACTTACAGGATCGGCAAGCTTAGAGTTCTTTTCAATTTTAGCTGTTCCAGTGGTTTCATGGATGTAACTTTCTAATAAAAAAGTTATCAAATTTACTAGTACCCAATCAGAGAAAAGTTTCTATTTTTAGACTTGAGTATTCAATAAAAATATTATATTTTTTAAAATTTGTGACAACATTCCGGTTTGTTTGTCACAACGATTGTTCACATAGTTAGTAATTAGCACGAATTGTTTTCTTGTTGATATATTAAATACTTTTCTTAAACGCATGAAAATATAGCCTAGCTCTAATAAATTGTTTTTATTTTATCAACAATAGATGTTTAAACAAGGCTGTTACACTTACCTTTGAATCAACTAATTAATTATTTAAAAATGAAACTCACTATCAAAAAGCATAAAGATATTACTAGATTTATTAGAAAGGCAAGTTTCATCAGTATAGTTATCGGAATGATTTTTGTTTTAGTAGCTAGTAATGAGATTACCCACCACCAATTTGCTAGAACTTCCCAACCATTAAATGTATGCTCTCCAACTGTTTCATCACCTTGTATAGATACCTCTAGAGAGATAACACCAAAACCATTTATTCCCAACCCAGAATTAAATAGTAAACAGCGTTTTTTATCTGCGATTAGCCAGAAATTACCTACAATTCCCCAGGCTGGTACTTATGAATATACTTTGCTGCGAGCTTATGGTGCAGTTTTTGTAAATCAAGATATCGGAATTAAACTGCCGCCAAAAGATATCTTTGCTAATGAACAAGAAACCCAAGAATTTCAAGCTAATTTAACAATGGGTCATGTTGATGGTACTAACGATTGTTATTTACAAAAGTCGGCGGCTGATGCTCTAAATAAAGCGCGAGTTCAACAACATATCCCACTAAAATCTGGTTATGGCTCTGGTGATTGTACTCGCACTTTCAACACGAATTTAAGATTTTGGCAAAAATATGCTAACAATCAAGTTTTGGCAAAAGTTCAACAGGGCAAAGAAACAAAAATTCTTGGTCTAGTTGCACCTCCCGGAACTTCACAACATCTCTGGGGATTAGCAATTGATTTACGGGTAGGTAGTAAAGAACAAAGAAAAGCTCTTAATCAAAATGGCTGGTTTCAAACTGTAGAAAATGATGTTCCACATTGGACTTATGTGGGTTTAACTGAAGATAATTTACCTTTATTTGGTTTTAATAAACAAGTTGTTAGGGGTATTACTTATTGGATTACACCACTTTAATTGTTAGATAGCATGAAAACTTGGGATTACTAACCTAAAGGATGTATTGTCAGGGATTTAGCTATGCCCAATGAAGCTGCTAACCAGGAGCAAGACTTCCTAATTGATTTATTAAGAGCAACTTATAAAAATCAGGAAGTATATCCAATTCTGCAACATAACTTAAGTAAACTCAACGATGATTTAGCTTTAATGTTGCGAAAATGGGTAAGCGATCACTTTGCGAAAGAACCTGCCATTGCTATTAATCTAGCTAGAGCCATGTTTACCAAAAAGTAACTATTGCACCAATATGTAAATCTTTGCAGACAGATGTACTGCAATAGGTAGATTTTTGGATAACCGAAAGTTGGAATTTTAGCTTATTAAAATACAACCAGAGAATAATTTAAATAAGAAATAGATTATTTATAAGTAATAGCAGAGAGTTAATAATTTTTTAGACAAATTTAAGGCAAAATTATGTCAGACAAAATTGCCAATAAGGCTGAAGTGCTGACAGAAATATCTACTGAAAAACAGCAAGCTCTAAATGAGTGGGGTTGCTATGGTAGCTGGGGCTATGGAGGTTGCTGTGCAAATTATCAGACTTAGTAAGGGAGATGGCAAAACCCATTAATTAACAATCAATCTGATGGCAATAATTTGTTAAATTGGATGAGTTAATAATAGTTAAAGACTTCCATTTAAAAAATATCTCATATTAGGGATGCAAGGTCTTGCGCTCCTAAAAATCTAGAAATAATTTGGAATAATTTATTTTTTGTAAGTCCCTTACATGGCAATCCATTGCGCCATTAAAAACATCAATGTTGGTTTGTAGTAAGTTTTTTATTATTGATACTTTATTTATACAAGACTTATCAGGAGTTAATTTTAGTGACTACATCAAACTGTATAATCGGATGAAGAAATTTAGTCCTTGGATTTTCGGTATCTTGTTAGCCAGCACCTTGGGAAGTATGGCGACAGTTTACTGGAAAACTCAAGAAACTTCCTCCCAGCCAGATTTAACTAGTCAAACTATCTTAGTGCAAACTAAAGATTGGGTAGTGCAGATTCAAGCTAATGGCGTGGTGCAAGCATTACAAAAAATCAATCTTAGCCCAGAAGATTCTGGACGCATTGCTAAATTGTATGTGAATGAAGGTGATCGCGTCCAAAAAGGACAAATTATTGCCCTTATGGATAGTGAAAGATTACAAGCACAGGTAAATCAGTATCAAGCATCACTAAATAAAGCTGTGGCTGATTTGAAACAAAAAGTTGCTGGCACTCGACAAGAAGACATTGCTGAATCTAAAGCTAGAGTTGCTTCCGCAGAAGCATTAGTAGCTGCATCTCAAACTCGATTGAATCGAGCAATCGTAGAGATGCAACGCAATCAATTGTTGGTGCAAGAGGGTGCTATTTCCCGCAATGCCTTTGAAGAGTTTGTCACTAAAGAACAAGAAGCTAGAGCTAACTTAGAAGCAGAACTAGCACGGCTCAAAGAACAACGTGAAAGTTTGAAGAAAGCCAAAAATGGATTACGTCCCGAGGAAATTGCCCAAGCTGAAGCCGAGGTAGCACAGGCTAAAGCTCAGTTAGTTTTTTATCAAAGTCAGTTGAATAATGCTATCATTCGTGCCCCATTTGCGGGAATTATTACCCGTCGTTTTGCCCAAGAAGGGGATTTTGTTACACCCACCACATCTGCTTCTAATACTGAAGGTGCAACCTCGACCTCAATTGCTGAACTCTCTAGTGGCTTAGAAATTGAAGCCAGAATTCCTGAAGCTAGCATTGCCAAAATCAATCGCGGTCAGTTTGTAGATATTCAAACAGACACCTATCCTAATGAAACCTTCAAAGGAAAAGTAAGTTTAATTGCACCAAGAGCTGTGCAGGAAAACAATATCACTTTTTTTCGAGTTAAGGTAGTTTTATCGAATGGGCAAGACAAGTTGAAATCAGGAATGAATGTACGCCTGACATTCCACAGTCAGACTATTAAGAATGCTCTATTAATTCCTCTGGCGGCTGTAACAACTCAGCCCAATGGTCAAACCGGGGTATATGTTATTGATAGTCAAAATGCTGCCAGTTTCCAACCAGTGAAAGTAAGTGCTACTAGTGGTGATCAAGTGCAAGTTTTGGCAGGACTTCAGAAAGGCGATCGCGTGTTAATGTCTCCCCCCAGTACAGAAAAAATTGAAGGTGTAGATAAAATTGGATTTTAGAATAGCCGAATCTTCAATTGGTACTGATATTTTTCGATCATTCAACAATATTTCCCTAGTTGTAATTATCGACTCAGAACTACGAATTACGAATTATTATGAATTTACTAGAAAGTACACAAATGGCAGTCAAAACATTAGCTGCAAATAAGCTCCGTAGCATGTTGACCATGCTTGGTATTATCATTGGCAATGCCTCTGTGATTACAATGATCGCTATTGGGCAAGGGGCGCAAAAATTTACGCAAGAAAAGTTGGAGTCTCTGGGGCCAAATCAACTATCAGTGTTCGCTGGTGGCGATAATCTAGAGGGGTTAAGCTCTGATGTGCCTTCACTGTTCTTGGCAGATGCTCAAGCGATCGCAACTATGGCTCCCGCCGTCCGAGAAGTTGCCCCGCAAATTAGCAGCAACTTGCAATTATCGCGTCAGGGACGCATCAGTAAAGTTAATGTTACAGGTACAACGCCAGGAATTCTTTATGTCCGCAATCTCCAGGTACATCAAGGCCGTTTTTTTGACCCTATCGAGCTAAATCAAAATTCTCAGGTAGTGATTTTAGGGCCAGTAGTTGCGCGGAAACTTTTTGGTAATGAAAATCCCATCGGTCAGTTACTACAGATGAATAACTTGAGTTTTCAAGTTATTGGGATTATGCAAGCTAAAGGTGCATTTATGGGGAATAACCCTGATGATATAGCTTACGTGCCAATTAGTACTATGGCAGATCAGCTAGTCGGTAGGCGATCGCCTAATGGTATTCCCATCGACTACTTAGAACTGTCAGCAAAAAATCAAGATAGCATTCGCGCAGCGGCATTTCAAACAATTAATATTCTGACACGCAGACGGGGCAGAAAAGATTTCACAGTTGCCGCCAATAAGTCAGTCCAAGACTTGATCAATCAAGTGACGATAAATTTAAGTTTAGTCTTGGCGGCGATCGCAGGTATATCTTTATTCGTTGGTGGAATTGGCATCATGAACATTATGCTAGTGTCTGTCACCGAACGTACCCAAGAAATTGGACTACGCAAAGCAATAGGCGCAACAGAAAAAGCAATTCTTACCCAATTCTTAATTGAGGCGATTATCCTGTCCGTAACAGGCGGTTTAGTCGGAACTGGTATTGGCGTTAGTAGCGCACTTATAGTTGCTATGTTCTCCCCCTTACAACCATCAGTACCAATAGGAGCAATATTTCTCACAGCCAGCATTTCTGGTAGCATTGGTCTAATCTTTGGTGTAGCGCCAGCCAGAAAAGCAGCACGACTCGATCCCATAGCTGCATTAAGAGGTATTTAAGTCAACGAAGAGGCAAGGGGAAGGAGGCAGGGAACTTGGCGCACCACTACTTCTTCGCAGTACCGACGGCAACACAATAAAGTGCCGCATGGCGTTTCCCATCAATACCCAACATGGCGTTCAGACTCATATCATAGAATCCACCTATGCACAGACTATCCAGCCCCAATTGCACAGCCATTAGACATATATTTTCAGCTTGATGACCAGTTTCCAAAAGTGCAAAACGGTAGCCACGCGCACCGTATTTGCACATTGAGCGCATAAAAACAGATGTGAACAGAAACAGAGCATTGGCATTTACAATGTAATCCTGCTGCAATAAAGATTCTACAAAGTCTGTTGGCACTGCATCATTCACCCGATGTAAGCCATGACCGCGTGGTTCGTAGTGATATAGTCCATCTGCTAAACCTTCTACCGCTTGTGTCGATACAAAAATCTCAATCGGATAAAGTCCTCCCGCAGACGGTGAGTTTCGGGCTTCATAGGTATAACCATCTGTTTGACGCAGCCCATTAAGACCGCATCCTGCATCAAGCAACTGAGCTAATGTGATCATTGGCATGACCGACTTATCAAACGATCGCACAGAAGACCGTCGCTCTAAAAGCTTACTGAGCAGGTTATCGTGTGGTGCTTTTGGAAGTTCCAGAAAAGGAGCCTCCGGCATATACCGCAGTTCAGTAGCCGGAACACGCTTGACAGAACTTTTAGGTACTGGGGAGTTCAAATGATACAACAGAGCTAACTCCAGTGGCTCATTGGCTGTGTACATTACGCTGATTTCCTCGTTTTAAGCCAATTTAAAAAATGCGAGTTGCTGAATTATGGGATGATTTAGCCAAATTTAGAAGGATTTATCAATGCTTTCACCCGCCAATTCATCCCGCATTTATGCAACGCCAAAAAATGATTGCGACAAGAAAGTAATTCCTAATCCAAAATCTAAAATCGTATTAAGCCATAGGATGTGGACACGGATTTAGATCATCTGCGGTACGTCGCTCACCGTAACCTAACCTTTCTGGTACCTTGAACAACCGCCGAGTTCCCAATGGCTCTAGTCCATAGCCAAAATATATTGGGACTAGTTCACTGGCTAAAGTCCGCACTACTCGAAAACCGAGCGACTCAATATCAGGGGTTGTAATTTCCACTAAATAAGGTTCAACACCCACTGAATGCAACCTGGCAATGACCGATTGCAATTTTTCTACCTCTACTGAAGATGCATAAGTTGGTAAATCTTCAACCGTTAGGTATTGGTCATGCTCCAACAAAAATGCCAACTCGCGTAGCCGAGCCGTTTTGTAGAAAAAAGCGCTGTGATCGTCCAAATTCTGCACATCTTCATATTTATTGAGATTAATCCCAGTGCCGCTAGCCATGCGTTCTATATCACCAAAACGGGCTTGGCAAACTTCAAAAATTGCCTTACGAAGCGCAGTTGATCCATCGAGATGGCATCCTAGACCAGTTGCAACAGCTGGACTTTTACCTGAACGGTCAATTAACATTGCCATCACAACTGGGATCTGAATATCAGTAATCAAATAGAACGTAACTAGCTCAATGCCAAATCGGGCGTAGTGGCTTAAAATTTCCGTCTCAATTCCTGGACGGTGAGCGAAATAAATGCGTGGGGCAGGTAGGCGGTTTAACCATGTAATTATAAAAGCATCGCGCTCAATCAACTCGCACAAGCCACTGTAAGCAGCAAACTCAAGAGTTGGGCCACTAGCCATACCATTAGAAGTGACCGGTAAAATATAATCTCCTGGTAGATTGCTATCCCAGTCGAAATAAACCATAAATGCTGGAACTAAAACCTGTAGGTTGCTTGCTAGAGAAAGGGCAGGTATCCACGAAGTCTGCGTTGCCAGATCGAAAGGTGAATATGGAAAATTGGGGTCAGAGTATTGTTTGTCAGAAAAAGAGAAAAAAGTTGGAGGATGGACGGCGCAATGACTTAATTCTGCGTAGCTACTGACAATCAGTTGCCGATAATCTACAATACCACCACAGTAGCGCTCTACTGCTTCGCCAACTGCACCAAAAATTGCTTGTTCATCAGTCATGCCTCTACCTACGCCGTAGCGTAAATCATCCTGCTGTTTGCGAAGCTGGAAATTTGCTAATTCGGCTTGCCACAAAACTGGCAGATCAAACTCTGTATAAGGCTTGGTAAATCTATCAATGGCTCGGATGATTCCCGTATGCGGGCTAACTAAATCGCGCCAGCGTGGACTAGTGATCGCTGCATTCACTTTGTTTTCTCCTGTCCTGAGCAATGTGGACAACCAGGTTTCTTTAGCACAACGTTGTGAGTCAGCTTTGTGCCGAGCAAGTCTAGATGCAGTAATTTACCGTCAGTGGCGATTGGCAAACCGAGCAACATCTTCACTGTTTCAAGAGCCAGATAACTACCAACCAACATTTGCGCGATCGGTAAGTTTTCTCGCAAACGCGGTTGAGAACGGCGTTCTCGGTCGAGAAACTGCTCAATAGCGAATTCCGCCTCTGGAAGCTTGGCGCAGGCAATAGACCGCATCCGATAGCAAAGATAGCAAGGGCCATCCTGAGAAAAGACTAGCGGCCCAAAAGTTCCTTCAACACCAACTGCGCCACCTGGTAGCAGTGGGCGCTGCATCTTCAGGCATAGTCTGTTCAGGCGATAAGCGAGATTGACAGATACGGCATCGGTAGCGACAATCACCAGATCAACGTCCTCAAGCAAAGCATTTACTGTTTCGTCGTTAGTTAAAGGATCTGTCACAGTTTCAGTTTGGGTTACTTTTGCGATCGCCTCGATTTGTCGAGCTGCTTCCACACCTCGAAAAGCACCTATTTGATTAAAGACTGAGCCTGACATCATCGGGAAATCAGACGGAAATGTGCAGACATCATCACATAGGCGGAGAAAACCGATACCAGCACTAGCCAAATTAATTGCAGCTATCAACCCTGAACCTCCGAGTCCAAAAACAGCAATCCTCGCGTTCGCTAAGTGCTTCTGGGCATCTTTTTGCTTAAAGCCTAGTTCATGATAGAGGCTGATTTGAGGAAGTAAATATGCATGACTATCTAAATCAACTGGATCTTCCAGCAACTCATCTACTAAGCGATTGTCCATCAAAAACTCTAAACATTGATTTAGTGAAGAATCTGTCAACTTTTCGCAAATTGCCGCCCGGATTTCTCCTATTGTTCGGGAACCATCTAATAAAGGTAAAACAATTTTTTCTACATCATGCAGTGCTTGACCCTTCACTGTCAGGGTTCGCCGCCTCGTATTGAATATCATAGTTTCTTCGCCATTGCAATCTGACCGCATAATGTGAACGACAACGTGTTCTAGTAGACGCAGGCGTTGAGCATCATTTAATTTCATAGGCTTTGTTTTATTATCCCAAGCTCCATCAAAGAAATAGAAAAATCTGAAAACTCGGTTGTATCCAAAAATATTGAGAAAATGAAAAACCCTGCTTTTGCAGCTATAAAAGTGATGAATGCAAAAAAAAACAGCTTAAAATACAGGGTTTTTAACTTTTAAAGCCAGATATTGTGGCTCTAAACTTAAAAAACTTGGTTTCTAAAATTACGGAATTGCTGTTCTATTTACAGGTTATTTAGTATCCAAAACCGACCTCATCGGTGTCGTCTAGCACACCTGATATTGTTCCACCTTCAGTAACTCGACATCCGCATCCCCGACATCCGCATCCCCGACATCCGCATCCCCGACATCCGCCGCATCCCCGACATCCGCCGCATCCCCGACATCCGCATCCCTTACATCCGACACATCCAACACATCCCTTACATCCGACACATCCGACACATCCGACACATCCACCGCAATTAGCAAACCATCTTTGACTAGTCTCAGATTCAAACATTCCTGGCATTGCTAACTTTTCTAAAGCTGCAATTTCCTCATCGGACAACAGCAGTTGTTCGAGTTTGTCTGCTTTGTCTTCTAAACGCATATCTATTGTTTGTTGGGTCAGTGTTTTTTCTGCAAGCATGGTTACTCATTCCTTTCAAATTAAATTCATTAGCCTGTTTTTAAATCTGCATTCGAGTCAGTCAAAAGCTGTAATGATCTTCATGTATCAATCAGCTTTCACGGAAGGAATAAATGATGTTGGAACTAGCGAATTTACAGGATGATCAAACAATGAGATGACGGTTAATGTCTAACTATCATTCAGATCCGGTTATAGTTAAACAAAAACACTCAGTCTTTTATTCAGAATCTTAACTAATCCACAAAAGATCAAAATCGCTTTTTGGCAAGTTCAGGAAAATATCACCTAGGACAATACAGTCTGATTAAAATTTTAATCATTTAAAGATCCTTCCAACCCTGAATAAAAAAGACTTATAATTTATCTACCTCCTTTTTTAGAAGGTCGCCACAGGGAGGGATATCTCGACGTAATTGTATTGTCTTATGGAATTTATCTTCCCTAAAACCTCGTCTTTGAGAATGCTTTTGCTACTGTTAACGTCACATTCTCTTTTTTTGATCATCTAACCTCTTATAACATTATCTTTTTCTAGAGTTTTTTATTCATACCTAAGTAATATTGTTTTTAGTCTTGATAGTAATATTTTTATTTCTTAAGTAGGATTATCTTTGTTTTGGATAGCGCCTAATATTACTTTCTGCATCAGTAACCGATGCAGAAAAGCTAGAGAGACTTTAAAATAAAAAGCATACTGACAGTAAAAACCCATTTTGTAATAGCGCTGATAGCGAAGTTTAAGTTAGGGGAATATATAAGATAGGTTTTAAATACTGGCATAAAGGTTATTTACTTGACACTCGAATAAAAAATCAGGTTTAATTGATGAGCGATTTAAGAGTTTGGCTTGCAGGCTACACTAAAGCTTTATTTCGTTCTTTACCTTTATTATGGACAGCAGCACCCAGAGAAATAGTCTTGTTGATTGCTGTCACGGTATTACAAGGTTTTCTTCCTGCCATAAGTGTTTGGATAACCAAGCTAGTGGTAGATACTGTAGCAACAGCCTTAATATCTGGTAGAGAATTAGGTTATGCAACTCTTGCCCCTTTGGTAGCAGGATGGGTTGGAGCTTTGCTACTAGAATCACTGCTGTATCCTTGGGTATTGGCACTGCAAGGAAATCTCAATGACAAGTTAACGGCTCACATTAGCTTATTATTAATGCGGAAAGCTGATACTTTTTCAGATTTGAGCCGTTTTGAAGATTCTCTGTTCTATGATGAGCTACAACTGTTGCAACAACAAGTTGGCTATAAACCACTGAATTTACTGGAAAATTTGGTTGAATCAGGTCGATCTTTAGTGACCTTAATAGTGATAGTTGGGTTACTAGTTCCTCTAGCTTTTTGGATACCACTGGTGATAGCGATCGCAACTATACCTCAGATAGTGGTTTCTTCGCAGTATGGCAAAGCTATTTGGCTAAATTTATTTGAGAATAGTCCCCAAGCTCGAAGAATGGAATATTACACTTCGGTGATGCTTACTGATACCTATGCCAAAGAAATCAGGTTATTTAAGCTAGGTTCCTTTTTTATCGAGCGTTATCTGCAAGCATTTCAGTCTTTACATCAATCTATGCGCTATCTGAGGGACAAGCAAGCATTTTGGTCGTCTAGTCTAGCTATCCTCAGCACTTTGGGAAATGGTTTTTCTTTCTACTGGGTGGTACAGAAAGCTTTTAAAAGAGAATTCAGTCCAGGTAGTGTACTTTTATTTGTACAATCATTGACTTACTTCCAGAATAACCTTGAAAGATTGGTGGCTAATTGGCTGGATCTGTTTGAAAATATTCTCTACATGCAACAGTTTTTCAATTTTCTTGACAGTCCAATCCCCATGCTACTGAGCGTACCTGGAGAAAAAGTACCTACTCCGATTTGTTCAGGTATTACTTTTGAAAAAGTTGATTTTTACTATCCAGATGGTAGATTAGCACTCCAAGATATTTCTTTTACCCTTTTCCCTGGACAAACAGTAGCCATAGTAGGAGAAAATGGTGCAGGGAAAACTACTTTAGTCAAGCTGTTAACCAGGCTATACGATCCAACGCAAGGATGTATTCTAGTCGATGGTATAGACCTCAGAAATTTAAATTTAGAGCAATGGCGGCAGCAAATTGCTGGAGTTTTTCAAGACTTTGGTCACTATGCGCTAACGCTGGGGGAAAATATCGCTTTAGGAAACCTAGCTGCTCTAGAGCATCCAGACATTCTCAAATACGCGATTGAAAAAGCCGATATTGTCAAACTAGTCGATCATTTTCCTACAAAGGAGGCTACACCACTGGGCAAGCAGTTTGGCGGTACAGAACTTTCTGGAGGCCAATGGCAAAAGTTAGCTCTAGCTCGTGCTTTTATCCGCCAAGAAGCCCAACTTTTGCTATTGGATGAGCCTACTGCTGCACTCGACCCCCGCAGTGAGTGTGATCTTTACCTTCGCTTTATTGAGCTAGCTGAGGGCAAGACTACGATCTTGATTACCCATCGACTGGCTTCAGTGCGTATAGCTGACCGAATCTTAGTTCTCAAATCTGGTCATTTAATTGAGGATGGTACTCATCAAGAACTTTTACAGCGTGGAGGCGAATATACCGCACTATGGAATATGCAGGCAAAACAGTATGGCATTTCTCATTAACACTCGTAATTCTTCAGATATCTAAATTTAGGGTTGCCAGTCAGGAGACAGTATGTGCAATTCTGTATTTTGATTGCAAGAACGAATGATGCTTTTAAATATGATGCGCGATCGCTAGCCCAAAAATTCTGTTGATTAGCCCGATTTTTAGCATATTTTTAAGTACTATTGCTTGTTGACAAAAGCTCTATAAGCTTAACCTCTCACGATGGGCGCTACTACGCTATTTCGGCTACGGCAAAGGGATCACTTTTTATAGCTGGACGAGTGACCAATTCTCCCAGTACGGATCAAAAGCGGTTCTAACGACTGTCAGAGAAGCAACCTATGTCCTTTTCCAGGGGACGAAGAGTTGAAACACATCTGGTCTAGACGAATGGCACTAAGTTAAGTTGAAGAGTAAGCAGCGTAAGGATTGCAGAGGGGCAGGGGTGTAGGGGTGCAGAGGGGAATTTCTAAATATCCGTTCGTATACCTTAAACTTCTTCTTTCTCCCCTGCTCCTCTGCTCCTCTGCACCCCTGCTGCCTCAACGATTTTCCCTTTTCTTAGTGCCATTCTGGTCTAGACCCCTTGTTCAAGAGTTCTAGATCGTAGATGCAAAGCAGTGTCTTGTCAGACATCGCAACCTAAATAAATGTCAGAACTTACGCAAAAATAGCCAAAACATTGATTTTCTGGTAGAGACAATTAATGTTTTGCGCCTACCGCGTGTAGTTTTGCGTAAGTCCTAGATGTAATCCAATTGCTCCTCTGGTCTTGGCAAATATTAATTAGAAAATGGATTGAGTATTACTTCACTTCGCTGGGTTCAAACTTTGTCACCTTACCTTTCTTAATCGCTACAATCACATCGTAGTGAGAACAATAAGCAAATGTGACATTATTAGCTTTGTTATAAAGGTTAACTACATGACCTGCACCACCTACCTGGATACCGATTGGCTCCAAGTCAGCAAAAAAGAAACGACGTAGTTGATCACCACTACCAATCTGACCCTTACTTTTAGTAAGCAAATCTAGTTTCTGTGTTACAGACAATTCTTCGGCTGCCGATGCCTGCACTAATGACGGATTGATCGCTTTTAATGGTACGTCCCAAACTGTGAAAAAACCAACCAAAGCAAAACTTGTAAGTAAGGGTGCGAGTTTCATTTGTGACTCTCTTTTCTGTTTTATCCTGAACATCCCAAGCATCTCAGGTGGGAGTGAGAACTTATTGAAACTAAGCCACTATTTTCATGAATTTATCCTTTGAGAAAATTTAGTTGATTCTCAGCACTTTCTCAGGCAATGATGGTAACTCAAAGTCACAGCATAATTTAAGTATTTTCTCAACAAAACCTCATTTTGAACTGCGTGACGGCAACTTATAATGAGCAATGCTTTTATTGCAGTCGTGTTATTGTGACTAGGCCCAAAAGACCACATCGCTTAATTCATAGAGTTTCAGGACAAACATATCTCTGGCTAGCAACGCTAATTTTTGCAGCATCTGGCGCAGTTACCCGAAGGCTAACAGAAATCGGTGCTGAACATTTTATCGGGGAACGTAATCCGATTTCTTTATGTAATGTTTTATTTGTGGGAAACCTTTGCGCCTTGATACTTTTGATCCTCATCTATGGGCGACAGTGGAACAAAGCCACTTTGAAGCAACTCTCAAGGACGGATTGGGTCAGTTTAACAGCAGTAGCTATTTTATCGGGAGCGTTAGCCCCTGGCTTAATTTTCCAGGCACTTTCAGTCACAGGGGTAAATAATGTCATCTTGGTAGGACGCTTGGAACCGCCTCTAACTCTAGCTTTATCAGTCTGGTTGTTGAGGGAACGGGTAAATATTTGGGAATTTATCGGAGCGATCGCAGCGTTTGTCGGTGTTATCCTAACTATCATCCTTCAACCTCCAACAGAAGCCATGATGAATATGGGAGGTTTCAATTTAGGCATAGGGGAACTTTTAGCAGCAGTAGGATCTATAGCTGCAACGGCTTCTACAATTATTGGTAAAAAATATCTTTCACAGATCCCTTTGGGAATCTATAGCATCTTTCGGACTGCACTAGGAACCATAATCTTTTTCTTCATTGCTTTAGTCCTCTATGGCAAAGATCATTTTGCTGATGTCCTCTCACCGTTCTTATGGCAATGGATGTTTCTCTACGGTGGGTTAATTGTGGTGCTAGGCCAGTCTTTTTTGATTAAAGGCTTGAAAACTTCTACTGTATCTACGGCTTCCTTAATTGGCTCATTTAGCCCAATTGTGGGCATCTTAGCAGCCTATTTAATTTTGGGTGAAGCCCCTACCTTACCTCAATATATTGGCGGTAGCGTGATTTTAGTAGGTATATTTTTGAGCCAAGTTGGTAATTGGCGTAAGACTTCTAGCATTGCATCTGGCAAAGTGAGTTCGATTCCGGCACAGCAACAGGTAGAAACTGATATGGGATTCAAGGGGATTTGAATGAGGCAGAAGGGTTTTGGATTGAACAATCTAAAATCTAAAATTGAAGTGGTAGGGAACAGAAGGGAAGAAAGCTTATGCCCTATGCCTTTGCGTTATTTTTAACTGTACAGTTATTACTGCCTTGCTGCACTAGTATGTCAAAATAAAAATACCCGATACATCAAGGTGAGCGATCGCTCCCAAAGCTAGATTAAAGGATTGACCTGAGCAATGGCAGACCAAACCAATCACAATCAAGCGGGAGAAGTAGCTCCCAGCACTGTTGACAAGCAAGCTCCTAGTGTGGCTGAAGAAAACGCTCCGAGTACAGACTCACCTGAAGCCACAGACCTTCCTACTGCCAACGCGCCAGATCCAAACGCTGCTAAACCAACTGCGACACCCCCCAAGCGAGAAAAACCCGCAGCCGCAGCTAAAGCCGCAGTCGGCGAAAAACCCGCCGCAGCCGCAGAAGAAAAACCCGCAGCTAAAGCCGCCAAAAAAGAAAAAGCCCCATCTGTTGAAGATAAGCCGTTTGTAGAGTTTATCGAGCAAGATTACTTGCCAGCTTTACAAAAAGCGATCGCTCAAAAAGGTGTGCAAGATTTACAGGTGTCTTTTGCCAAGCAGAAAGTACCAATTACTGGCTTTGAATCTGCTGAAGAATGCTGGCAAATTACCGGCAGTTGGAAAGAAACTGGTGCGCGTCAGTTTAACCTGTATTTCCCCGAAGAAGATATTCAAGGGAAAAAGGGATTTTCCTGTAATGAAGGCAAAAAACCTAGCACTCTTGAGTCCTTCTTAATCGATGAGCGCAAAATTACCCTCGACTTGTTGGTATTTGGCTTAGTTCAGCGCTTGGACGGCCAAAAGTGGCTAGGTATAAATTAGTCATTGGTCATTGGTCATTGGTCATTGGTCATTAGTCCTTTGTCATTAGTCATTAGTCATTAGTCATTGGTTTTTAACAAAGGACAAATGAGAAATGAGAAATGACAAAGGACAAATGACAAAGGACAAATGAAAATTTAAAGTTCGTGGAAATGGTAGATAACGGCTCCAGTATTGGGGTCGTTATCTATTTTTACATAACCTGATTTGTACATCTCATTGAGAGTAGCTTCCACTTCCGCAAAGCTAGCTCCCGTGAACTTCACGCCTTGAGTGACAGTTAAAATACCACCCTTGTTTTCCGCCGCTTCAATCAGTTTAATCATCAGTTGATTGCCTGTTGGAGGGTGGACTTGAGAGGCAACCACTGCTTGATTCAACGGCACTCCAAAGGGAGATACACCTGCTTTTAGTCTCAGCTTGTGTTCGTATTCGTCAACCATGCCAGGGATGAGAAGCAAATCCACGGTCTGCCCTATATAAAACAAACCAAAAGTACACAGCCACAGCAAACCCGTGCCTATCTTGCCATTGTATAAGCGGTGCAGTCCTCCTAATCCGAAAAATCCAACTGCACACAAGATATAAGAGACAAGCAGTCGGTCTTTATGCTGATTGTTTTCAAGATTCATCTTGTTTTCAACCCTTTGGATTTGCTCTTGTTGTCTAAAAATGGGTTTTCTATGTTGTAGTAGCAACTACAGAAAATTACTGAGATTATGGCGATTTAAAATACAAAAAATGCGTGCTACTCCACTCGATCAAAACCCTGCTAATCACCGAACTACGTTTATTTGACTCCTAATCCGCGATTTTTGATTCCGTAAATATGGAATGATTGTTGCAACTCTTAATCTTTTACTTACAAATTTCTCACCCGCACCTTGGTAGACTGAACTTTATACAATTGGATTATTATGGGCTGTTACGCCTTAACAGAACATTAACCTTGGCTTTCTGGTGAGACAGTCCGGTCTTGGGGGTTTCCCCCATAAGGAACTGCCGAACCCGAAGGGTCTACTTAAGATAATAAAGACGAAAGAGCAATCAAGACATGGTAGATTCCCTCAAAAAACCAGGCTTTGAAGAAATCCGGCCAGGGATTAAAGTCCCGGCAAAAGAAACCCTGTTAACACCTCGGTTTTATACTACCGATTTTGATGAAATGGCGCGGATGGATATCTCCGTCAATGAAGACGAGTTACAAGCCATTCTCGAAGAGTTCCGCACTGACTACAACCGCCATCACTTTGTTCGGGATGCGGAGTTTGACCAATCCTGGGATCATATTGACGGGGAAACTCGCAAATTGTTCGTTGAGTTTCTAGAACGTTCCTGTACAGCAGAGTTTTCGGGCTTTTTGCTATATAAAGAACTTGGCCGTCGCTTGAAAGGAAAAAGCCCCGTCTTGGCAGAGTGCTTTAACCTGATGTCACGGGATGAAGCACGTCACGCTGGCTTTTTAAACAAAGCTTTGTCGGACTTTAATCTGTCTTTAGATTTAGGGTTTTTGACTAAGAGCCGCAATTATACCTTCTTTAAACCGAAATTCATCTTTTACGCTACTTATCTTTCTGAGAAGATCGGTTATTGGCGCTACATCACCATTTATCGCCATTTAGAAGCACATCCCGAAGACCGGGTTTATCCAATCTTCCGGTTCTTTGAAAACTGGTGTCAAGATGAAAACCGCCACGGCGATTTCTTTGATGCCATCATGAAATCCCAGCCACAAATATTGAATGATTGGAAAGCACGGCTGTGGAGTCGGTTCTTCCTGTTGTCGGTATTTGCGACAATGTATCTCAATGACATCCAACGCAAGGACTTTTATGCCACCTTGGGATTGGATGCACGAGAATACGACATTCATGTAATTCAAAAGACTAACGAAAACGCCGGTCGCGTATTCCCGTTAATGCTGGATGTAGAGAATCCTGAGTTTTATCAGCGATTGGATACTTGTATCAGCAATAACGAGAAGCTGGGTGCGATCGCTAATTCCAACACACCCAAATTCCTGCAATTCTTCCAAAAACTGCCACTTTACATCTCCAATGGCTGGCAGTTATTACGGCTGTACCTGATGAAACCGATTGATACTGTTTCTGCTCAAGGGGCAGTTCGTTAATTTATAACAGATTTGCGAAAGCTTTAGTGGTTCTGCTGATTGCAGAGCCACTTTTTTGTCTTAAATATTATAGGTTAGCCGATTAGTACTGCGATCGCTAATTTGCTAGCAGGCAAAAATCGTATCTAATCAAAAAACTAGTTTAATAACTTTGTCTTTTGAGTATGCTGTTATTCCCAATCTGCCTTTGTCTACAAATATTCAACACTCAGAATGGGAGACAGCAAAAAATGGTTGGGTAGGTGGAGTTTTGTATTAGATACCTTGAGTTAAGCTGATTTTTCCATTCTGATTACATCTGGGGTGAATGCTTGATGCTTGGCTGCTTCTGCCTCATAGCATCTGAGAATTAGTGATGTCAGCTTATCTAAATCACTGACAGAGGAAATAATTACTTTTGATGCGGCATCCCCCAGAGAAGCTGATACTTCCTGCACTTCAAAGTTTAAAGCTAGGGACTTTACTTCATCTACACTTAGTCGAGTAATAAAACTTTTTTTCTGCGAAGACAGATATAGTCTCAGAAACCACCAAGTACTTTTGCCAAGATTAATGCCAAAATAAGACGTAGTATCTCTGTATTTGAGTTCAAAACTGTAGCTCTTTAAAGTTTGCGTAATCGCTTTAATTTTTTCAAAAGCTGCTATTTCTTCAGCAGTTGTTAATATTCTGGAGTCTTGAGGGTCTTGGGGTTGTTCCTCTTCTTCAATTTCTGGTTCTACTTCAACTTTGACAGGTTGAGACATTTCTCTGCTAAGTGAGCTTGTCATTAAGTCTAGTAAACTTCCCTGAATTGACTTTTTAATAATTGGGTTGAATTTCTTAACAACTTTATTATTAATATTACCTGAGAATTCATACTTGGAGTCAGAAGCACGAAGTTCAGATACTAAAAAATGAATAAATTTTTCAGAAGGAGAGCGCAGAAGATTTCCTACAAGCTGAGTCATGCCTTTTACATATACCATTTCCTCTGCATGGTGAGTAATAGCTGCCACATCAAAAGTGTCACGGTGGAATACTTTAAGGTTCTCAATATCTTTAGAATCATATTCAAGGATGTTAAAAATGAAAAATGGCTCCTTGTCCATGATATTTTGGTGACGTAAGTCAGTAAAAAAACGGTATTCAATACCATTAGTGACGACAGCTACTTTTGCTGTCAAAAGTGCATTAAAATATTTTCTTAATTGCCCATCGTGTGCATCAGCTTTTTGTCCACGAGCTTTTGCCTCTACGAGCATGACTATATTATTGTTAATAGCTAAAGCGTAATCTACTTTTTCAAACTGCCCTGCTTTTCTAGTAGCAAAATCCGCTACATATTCTGGCATGACTTCGCTAGGATCATAGACATCATAGCCAAGAGCGCTTAAAAAAGGAACAATCAACGCCATCTTAGTAGCTTCTTCGCCAACAACTTGGTCAAATCGCTTACGCACTTGTTCAGACAGCTTGACAATATCTTCAGTAAATCCCATCTTGTTTGCTCCTGGTAGATTAGTGAGTATTGATACGTCTTTTTTGTAAAATAGGAGTGGTTGTAAGGTGACGTAGTACATTTAAATTGAAAGTGTTAGCGCGATCGCCTTTTTTATCACTCCTATAAAAGTATTCCCAAATAAGTACTACCATGTAACACTCATGACCTGTTCATAAGTGCAATAGCATCGGTAATGAATAACAATAAATCAGAATGATTTTTGATGAAGCCTCAGTCTATGGGGATTCTCAAAAGAAAAATGCTCAAGCTAATTATTCAAGCCCCGCATTTATTTGTGGGGCTTTTAATGCAAGCTAACTTGTTGCTGCTTTGTTTCCATTCTGGCTGCCATTTTTGCTGCCGTTACCATTCATACTAGTAATGAATGATGGTTGCTGTGAACTGGGAACTGGTGACTCGCCTCGCAGTCCCTTGTGGCGTTGGTTCTTAGGAATACCTCCCGCCATACCGTACTCCACACTGCTTTTACCATATTGAGTGGCAACTCCCAACAGCATGTGCTCTGCCATATCTGCCAACTCGCGCTCTGTTTCGAGCATTTCATAGTACAACTTATCAAGGTTAGAAAGAGCAGTGTTATATAAATGCTCTCTAGTTCGCATCGTCTCAATTAGGGCTGAGAACGCCGGTAGAGTAAGTCCATTGCCGACATTTAAATTCGGATCAATTGAGTTGATGCCAGCAGCACGACGCGCTGCTTTTTCTAACACCTGAGAGGTTCTTTTTCTCCGAGCCATGATCTGAACCTTGTAATTTAGTACGGTTAATATTCTTTACTTTAAAAAACTTCCGTATCGATCGGCTTGAGAGAACTCCAGCAATTATCCAATGGTTTTTGTTACATAGCGATGTTGTCATGAATGCGCGATATACCGAAATGAGAAAGCAATCAAGCTTTTGAGAAAGCAATATGTCTTTTTGCTTGCTGAATCTACTGAAATGAGAAAGCAATCAAGCATTTTGAGAAAGCAATATGCCTTTTTACTTGCTGAATCTACCGAAATGAATGCGCGATATACCGAAATGAGAAAGCAATTAAGCTTTTGAGAAAGCAATATGTCTTTTTGCTTGCTAAATCTACCGGAATGGGAAAGCAATCAAGCATTTTGAGAAAGCAATATGCCTTTTTGCTTGCTAAATCTACTGAAACGAGAAAGCAATCAAGCATTTTGAGAAAGCAATATACCTTTTTGCTTACTAAATCTACTGAAAGGAGAAAGCAATATGCTTAATTGTTTATTGAAATTGACTTGAGCAAGTAATTAGAACCTTGACAAGCTTAAGTAAGATATTTTACTTTGAGTTAATTACATTGAAACTCATAGACGCATCTCAGCCGAACCTTAAAAACCTTATAATTCTGTTGAGATGCGTTGAGTTTTTTAGCTAATTAAAAGCTGTTGAGCGCGAATTGCCTTCCTGCAATTGCAAATTATCTTGGTCAGCAAAAGTTTTGAACTCGATCGCATCATGGCTACAAAAGAGGCGCACTTCACTACTGTGGTCGAGTGATAATGCACGCAACTTATCTTGATTAGAAAGTCGAGCCTTGCGGTCTACCTCCATAAACCATTGGTAGGCACGCAAACCAGGTGTGCAAACTCGTTTAGGAGAGCCGATTTCGTGTCGGTAAAAGTAAGCATCGCCTGCATGTAAGAGCCAGCCTTCAGATGTCTCAATAGCGACACCTGCATGACCCCGTGTGTGACCAACGAGCGGTATCAGGAGAATTTCGGGCGGTAATCCTTCGAGGTTACGTACAGCCTCAAAGCCAAACCAAGGTTCACCACCAGCCGAATAATACTTCCAATTTTTTACTTCATCCCACTGGCCAGGGCGGTAACGTTGCGATGAGATAAAGCCCTGCCGTTCCCGCGCTGCTTCAATTTCACTGAGCATTACATGCACGGTTGCTTCTGGAAAATCTTCCAACCCGCCTGCATGGTCAAAATCAAGGTGAGTAAGTACTATGTGGCGGACATCGCGTGGGTTTAAACCAAGCTGTTCAATAGCCGCAACCGCCGTGTATTTTTGTTCAAACTTGATGCGATTCAAATTCATGAAGAAGGGGCTGAGTCTTGATAATGGCGCTTTAATATCGCGCTGACCAAAGCCTGTATCTATAAGAACGAGTCCCTGCTTTGTCTCAATAAGCAGACAGTGACAGACCAGACAGGCTGTTAGCCCACGGCTAAAACCGTCGAAGAGTGCCCCACCAATTGGGCACATACAACCGCAATTAAGATGATGAATACGCATAAATGATTCTACTGAGCATTAATCTCTTTTAAAGATGAAAAAATACGAATAATCACCATACTTAGGAGTGAACAAATTTATGTTTTCACAGAATTTGATTGCTGAGTTAGTTTTGCTGTCTGTGTGTGAAGAAGGCAGGAGGCAGGAGGCAGAAGGTTGCAATACAGTGTAGGCTTCTCTACGAGACGCTACGCGAACAGACCTACACTGATAGCGCAGCGTTAGCGACGCAGGAGCGTCTTGCAGGACACCAAATCAAAGATTTTGGAGTGGGGCTTAAACCCTTGCTCCGCAATGGTTCGCAGCAGAGGGCAGAAGGCAGTATTCTGTCTGCCTCCTGCCCTCTGCCTTCTGCCTTTCTTGCTAAAGTTTAATTAAATCGATTGGCGAGTTTGACTTGCTTGGGTTGTAATTGTGAGAATGAGTCTGACTCGCTACGATCGCATTAGAAATTTATCGCATCTGAGTATGGCAAAGCAGGATGCTCCACTCACAGGAGAAGAACTGATTAAAGAAGTGTGTCGGCGGATTCGGGTAGCCCGCAGCTATTGGGATGCTCACAATAACGCTGCTTGTCGGGGTGAACGCGATCGCGCATTAGCCCTTTACAATACATTGAGTAAGGAACAAAAAGATCAGATTCCGCAAGTGTTGCGGGTGTGGTTGCGCTATCGCAGTGAGAAGTACTTTGGCGCACACCGAACACCACCCAAATCAGCACGAAAATCAAAATAGTCTTTACTGGATTTTTAGATAGGGGCAATACTCTGCGGGTACCTGTTGGAAAACTCTTAAAGTATTGCCCCTACAGCGTGTACTTTTGCGTAAGTTCTGTAAACAAATGATTGATGGTTGGAATCAAGGTAAATAAAAATAAAAACTAATGGAAAAACAGCAACTAATAAAATTGCTAATTGGTGATTTTACTTGGCAAAGACTGCTTAAATCTTTTATTTTTATTTATATATTTTTTGCTGGATATGTATATTTTAGGGCAGATAGTATGATTTTTCTATCTCGTCCTTCTAGTTATCAGGATAATCCAGAAATTATTAAGTTAAAAAGTGGAGAAAATACAAATATCTCAGCTACATATTTATTAAACAATAAAGCTAATTACACTATTCTTTATGTTCATGGAAATTCTGAAGATTTAGGAGATATTAAACAAATCCTAGAAAAATTACACGCATGGGGCTTTAGTGTCTTTGCTTATGATTATCGTGGTTATGGTACGAGTCAAGGAAAGGCGACAGAAAGCCACGCATACGAAGATATCAATAGCGCTTACAATTATTTGACCGAAAATCTAAAAATACCACCTGAAAGAATTATAGTTTTGGGGCGTTCGGTTGGTGGCGGTTCTGCGGTAAACTTAGCGATGCGAAAACCAATAGCTGGTTTAATTATTGAAAGTTCGTTTATTTCCGCTTTTCAAGTAATAGTACCTTTCAGGATTTTACCTTTTGAGAAATTTCCCAATCTGGACAATATCAAAAAAGTAAAATTTCCAATACTAGTTATTCATGGCAAAGCAGATGATGTCATTCCTTTTGCTCATGGAGAAAAGTTGTTTAATGCTGCAATATCGCCAAAGCTTCATTTGTGGGTTGAAGAAGCAAATCATAATGATTTATTCTGGATAGCTGAAAACAAGTATCAGAAAGCTTTGCAAGAGTTTACTACTCTTGTAAAGGCAAATCAGTAATTATCCTCTCACCCTATTCTCCTTTAACCCTCCTTAATCACTCTCGTCATCATAAAATTTGAAACCACTACTACTCATTGCTTATTTACTTAAATAAACGATTATAACTTTAGTTTGCATAAAAAAGTCCGCTTTCGCGGACTGTGGACATTGGATAAGGTTAAGTTGTCACCAAGAGTGTCTACAAGATGTTAGACTCAATATTCATTCTTTCTTAGTACACTTTAAAATTCAAGTTCTTCAGAGCAAACATTAGGACATAACTCATTGATTTAAGTCTTTAAAAAATTATCTAAAAATATATTTTACGGAATTTTAGAAGCGATTTATAAAGTGAAAATAAAATTATTGTAGGGTGTGTTAGGCGCATATTTCGATATTATTTGTCACAAAGAATATGACTGAGCGCCTAACGCACCTTGTTATATAGCGGTGCGTTAGGCTAAAGCCGTAACACACCCTACTTAATATTTTTTTTATAAATGGTCTCTTAATTACGTATATAGTCGATACAAAAACTATTCTTCATAAAATAACGGTTAAAATATCGCTCTATTATAATCGAAAACTAGTACTTTATATTACTAATTCATCAGACATAATTAAGATATTTATGTCTGGATTTATATAAAATTTAAGTATTTTTGTTTTCAGACTTAAACCAGGTTTTTGCAAATTTAAATTAAGTAACGTTGAAATTTCACTTAGTTTGAAAGATATTCTGTACCATTTTCTTGCCTACATTCGCCGCCGCTTTATCTAACTCTGCAATCTCGCTGACGTTTAATTGCCAACCTAAAGCACCAATATTTTCTCTTGCCTGTTCTACGCTCTTGGCTCCAGGGATGGGAATGGTTTCTTTACAGATGCACCAATTAATTGCTACCTGTGACATGGTTTTGTTTCTGAACTGTGCCACCTCTTGCAAACATCCCAAAAGCGAACTGCCAGCAGAAGCCGCTCCGCGTCTACGCATTCCTGGTAATATCTGCCTAAACAACAGACCTCGAATACCTTTAGGCAAAGGACCTTGCTCAGAGTATTTTCCTGTCAGTAGTCCCAAAGCTAGAGGGCTGTAAGCAATCAATTTAATTCCCAACTCATCACAAAGGTCTTTAAGACCTAATTGGGTGACAGGATATGTAGACAACAAAGAGTATTGAACTTGCAGAGTAGTAATAGGAACACCTCGTTCAGCAAACTTTTTCTGCACTTGCTTAAGCTGTTTAGGCCCATAATTGGACAGTCCTACTCCCTTAACCAGTCCTTGCTCATATAAATCGGCAAGACCATCTAACAGCCCTACCTCTTGCCAAGGGGCGTAATTTGCTGTTGACCAGTGCATCTGTACCAAATCTACGTTTTTTCCTAGGCGTTGGGCAGATGACTTGCAAGCTTTTACCATTGATTGACGTGTCCATCTCCACGGGTAAGCAGCCAGCTTAGTCGCAATACAAATATTTTCTTTGTTTGAACCTATATATTCTCGGTTGAATCGTCCCAGAAGTAACTCACTTCGACCATTCAATCTCCCAGTTCCGTAAGAATCACCCGTATCAAATAAAGTCACACCGTTGTTTACGCAAAGGTTAAACACCGCTTGCAACTGGTCATCCATACTTTCGTCATATCCCCAAAGCAGTTGATTGCCCCAGGCCCAAGTTCCACAGCCCATACTTGGGAGGGAGAGTTTTTGGAGAGTCTGCATGTTTGCTCTCTGTAGATTGCCTTATTAATTATCAGGCATATATTGCAGGTATTAACGCACAAGTAGCAGGATTAGCTGATAAATGAGGAGAATCTTCTAGCAGTCGTGCAACCTTGTCTATTTTGTTTTAAAAGTTGACAAATATTTTGGACATTCACCAAAGTAGGTTCGCTACTTTGGTATTAGATAATATACATTTTTAGTTGCTTTTAACTAGCAACTTAATCACTAAGTATTAAGATATTGTCGAATTTGCAAGAAGCCTAGCTTTCTGAGTCCAAGCGTTATTAAAAAAACCAACCTCTGGCACTTCCAATTCAAATGAATGAGGTGGTGATTGTAGCAATAAGGACGAACCTTTGTCATGAGCCTCCACTAAATTAACTATCCAGGGAAGAAAGTCTAAGATTTCTTTTGGTAGCACAGTTAATTCGAAGTCCCACATCAAATTAAGACCTCGGCAAACTTGTCCTTTTCTGAACGTCGCCACTCTCCCAGCACTCTTGTTTATAGCCAGTCGAAGAATGAACGGACGGAATGGGACAAATTCATCAGGTGCGGTATAAGCGTATACATTTACATAGTTTAGTCTTTCCCTACGATCCATCCAAGATGCGATCGGGGAATTACTACTATAAGATGTACCAGTTACGATCACCGGCATATTCATAGAAGCAGCGAAGTTAGAGTAGAACTTATGCCTTAGTTCGCTAACAATATGTTTAGCTTCTGGGTTCATGGCTGCTACACCTATTACAAAAACGATACCTACGGAAAGTTAGGCTAACAAAAATCAACAGAAGCACAAAAAAGGCAGACGGCCTTGTCTGCCTTCAAGACTTTAGAGCTAAATTCTTAGCTTTAGACCTTAATAACGGCGAGAGGAACCACCATCACCACCCCTTCTACCGCCAGAGGAACCCCCATCAGTCTTGGGTTTAGCTTTATTCACTTTTAAGCTTCTACCCATCCACTCAGCATTATCAAGGGCTTCAATTGCTGCTGTTTCTTGTGCGTCTGATTCCATTTCTACAAAGCCGAAACCTCTCATCCGACCTGTTTCTCGGTCGATAGGTAATTGAACATTTTTTACCGTTCCGTATTCTGCAAAAACGTGGCGGAGGTCATCTTCTTTAACCTCATAAGATAGATTACCAACGTAAATTGACATACAATATCTCCAGAATCAGAGGGTGCAGAGATTTAGATGCGGAGAGGTCTGTAATACAAGTATCTATAAAAACAAACTACACAGCCGAATTTAATCTTCTATCGATACTTTATCATAAATTGAAAACTTATGTTCATAAGCAACATTATACTCATTTGTTGAACTAAATATCTGGACGGTTGGCGAAACTCTTTTAAAATGAACCTACCAGCGATCGCACTAAATTTTAAGTTACAAAAAATGCAATTACTGATACTTATTTCTCTTCCTAAAGGATTAGTAATATTGAAATTTAATTCACTCAAAATTACAAAAGAATGGAATTAAATAAAACCAGTGCGATCGCTTGTAACGTAAAATTAGTTTTCATCCGGCATTTGCTAACACCTTGACACCCATGTATTGCGACTACCTTATCCAAATCCTGACTGCCCGTGTATATGATGTTGCCCAGGAAACACCACTGGAGTATGCACCAAATTTGTCTGCGCGGTTGAATAATCAACTCCTGTTGAAACGTGAGGATATGCAGTCAGTATTTTCCTTTAAACTGCGGGGTGCTTATAACAAAATGGTGCAACTACCATCAGATGTATTAGCACAGGGTGTAATTGCAGCGTCTGCGGGCAACCATGCTCAAGGAGTTGCCCTTGCAGCCAATCGCTTGGGAACCAAAGCAATTATCGTCATGCCAATAACCACACCTCAAGTCAAGGTAGACGCAGTGAGAATGAGGGGCGGAGCAGTCGTGTTACATGGAAACACCTACGACGATGCTTATAGCTATGCTCGTGAATTAGAAGTGGAAAAAGGTTTGACCTTTATTCATCCCTTTGATGACCCTCATGTAATTGCTGGACAAGGAACCATCGGGATGGAAATTTTACGGCAATATCAGCAACCCATCCATGCAATTTTTGTCGCAATTGGAGGTGGTGGATTGATTTCTGGGATTGGGGCTTATGTAAAACGATTGCGTCCTGAAATCAAGATTATTGGTGTTGAACCAGTAGATGCTGATGCAATGTCTCAATCGCTCAAAGCCGGTCATCGAGTGCGTTTGTCTCAAGTGGGGTTATTTGCTGATGGTGTGGCGGTGCGAGAAGTAGGTGAAGAAACCTTCCGTTTATGTCAGCAGTATGTAGATGAAATCATTTTGGTGGATACTGATGATACTTGTGCTGCGATTAAAGACGTATTTGAGGATACGCGATCAATTTTAGAGCCAGCCGGTGCATTAGCGATCGCAGCTGCCAAAGCTTACGCAGAACGAGAACAAATTGAGGGACAAACCTTAATTGCCGTAGCCTGTGGTGCAAACATGAATTTTGATCGTCTCCGCTTTGTGGCAGAACGGGCCCAGTTAGGCGAACGTCGGGAAGCAATCTTTGCAGTCACAATTCCTGAAGAACGGGGAAGTATTCGCCAGTTTTGTGAATGCATTGGCAACCGTAATCTTACAGAGTTTAATTATCGCATTGCTGATGAAAAAACAGCCCATATTTTTGTAGGTGTGCAAATTCAAAACCGTGCTGATGCTGCAAAGATGGTAGAAACCTTTGAAGCTCAAGGATTTGAAACTCTTGATTTAACAGACGATGAACTAACTAAATTACATCTGCGGCACATGGTGGGTGGGCACTCTCCCCTAGCTCATAATGAATTACTTTACCGTTTTGAGTTTCCCGAACGTCCTGGCGCATTGATGAAGTTTGTGACTTCCATGAGTCCCGACTGGAATATTAGCCTTTTTCACTACCGTAATAACGGTGCAGACTACGGACGAATAGTAGTTGGTATCCAGGTTCCTCCCCACGAGATGGAAGAGTGGCAAGCTTTTCTCGATAACCTGGGCTATCGCTATTGGGATGAAAACAAGAATCCCGCATACAAGCTGTTTTTGGGATAGGCGAGGAATGGGGAATGGGGAATGGGGAATGGGGAATAGGGAGGAAAGATGATTACTTTGAGCTTTGAACTCGGAACTTCGACTTCTGAACACAAAGCATAAAGCGCCAAGCTTAGAACTTACTATTCCCAATTCCCAATCCCCAATGCCCATTTAACGAGCCTTCGATATCAGATTGGAATCCCAAGTATAGAAGCCGATTTCGTTAGGAACCCTAGAGAATCTGCCTGTCCGATAGCCTCTAGATAATTCATTCAACACCTTATTTTTGATCTCTCTAATTTGCTGAGAATCTAGTTCTCCATAAATTCCGGTGATGACTTCAGCAACGCTGAAAACTTTACCTGGATTTTCTTCAAACAGAGAGGTGAGAGCATCAATTAAGAATTGACCCTCAAAGGCTTTGAGCATCGGTACTGTTTTTGACGGAGGTACAAAAGGCTTCTTATTTTTGTTTCTAGAAGCACCATTGCGTTTATTTGGGGCTACCAAATTTAAATCCAGAGTATAACAACCTGGCTCATCGGGAATAGTTACCCAGTAATTCCTTTCTCTACCTTGGGTGAGGGAAGATTGAACCCTACCTTTAACTACTTTGAATAAATTGGAATCTAACTCTCCATAAAGCGATCGCACGATAAAATCGATATGACAAACAGTGCCTATCTGCTCTTGCAATAGCTGTTTAATGGCTTCCATTCGGGAGATAGCGTGATTGTACTGGGGTAGCATAGGGATTTCTGCCACCCTCGTTGAACTATCGTTGTTCTCTGAGGCTATCTTTGCATCTGGCGATGTAGTTGGAAGTTTTCTCTCTTTTGTATCAACAGCAGCAGAAAAGGAATTATCGATCTCAACCTTATCCGAGTCTGTGGGTTCTGACTGTAGAGACTCCACCAAGCTGATTTCGTCCATGTCATCAAGAGGCGATAAAAACCGCAGAGAGCCTTCTGGGGAAACATTTGAGGTTTCATCAGCCGCCGTCAGTCTTGATATCTGCTTGTTGGGATCTGAAAAAGACCAGTTAGACAACAACGCTTCTACATGATCGAGTTGCGATCGCGCCTGCACAAAAAGGCGTTCATACTCTTCCGTGAGGCGAGCATAATAGTCTCGTAATTCCAACAGTGGTGAAAGAAAAGTGCCCGGAGGTGGTTCTAATTGTCCATTTTGAGTCATAAGGCTTCAATCAATTTAAATCGATGTCACTTTTGTAAGACATTGGTCTGGGTTTTGCCTTTTGAGATGTTGGCTGAGATTTCTTAGGTGCTTGGGGAGGGCGACATCTCTCACAATATAAAGGTCGAGGCCCGAACGTCTCGCGTTTTGTCAGATCGTTACACTCTTTACAGACAAACTGGAAAACACGAGTATGAATCTGTCTTTTGTGCGCCCTGACAGTGTATTCTCTAACATCAATGAATTTACTTGCCATAATCAGGATTGTGAATTGCCTTCGGATCAATGTCCTATCAATATAGCTATTCAAGCAAATCAAACTGCATCAGTGTGTGTTTATGTAGAAGTTTTATTCAAATCAGTGAATTTGACATTGAACATAAAGTACAGATGAGCAACTTGAGAGTTAGCCATTGACTATCATCTCAGCATATAGTTGATGATGAGCAAAAACTACCACCATTTCTATGATGCTTGATTGTGAATACAATTCCCACTACCTATAACTAGCTGCTTTTGCCTAACGTGATGCACTTTCGATACAAATGGGTAGTCTTCAACTAAAGCACAATCTCTCTCAATCATGCCAGTTTTGTAAATTGAAAAGCACATATCGGAATAATCTTGCCAAGAAAAGGCAAGCATAAGCTAGTAGTTCGCTTTCGTGACGAAAGCGGGGTAAAGGGTAAGGGGGAAGAGGGAAAGGTTTTAAATCCCTTACCCTTTCCCCAGACCTCACAAGCGCATTTTTGGGTTGGCAGACTACTAGTTTGGCTGGATAAGATTACACTTCGACAATAGTTTCTTAAAGACCTTTTAGAGGTGCTTGAATAGACTGTAAATTAAATCTTACCAGAGTATCCTTTAGTCCCTGATTTTGATTCATCTGGATGCAGAAACGATTTTCATCGACCTCATCAGGGAAATTGAGCATAGGGGAGTGCAAGATTATTCGCTTCTACTTTTATTGATAGAAAAATCAAGTTATTACCAGTGTGTATAATTGCCAATTATATAAAGTAGACCACTTTTAAGCCCTCTTCCCCATAGTAGATGGGTGACGAGTAGCAAAGCAATTTATGTATAAAGAATAACCACCTCCCGTTTTTAAGAAGGCGGTTCTCACAGCTAATCAAAATATCAGAGAAAGTCCAAGACTCCCGAATGTTGAATTGAATTAACCAAGATTGACTTTGACGGCTTTGTGTTTTTCTGATTCCGCTTTCGGCAAAGTTAACTGGAGAATACCATTTTTGTACTCAGCTTGCACTTTGTCATTTTGAATTTGGGAAGGTAACGGGATTATCCTCTGAAATTTCCCATAACGGAACTCAGACCGAGTAATACCGTTTTCTTCACTCTTGGTTTCAGTTTTACGCTCACCGGTAATCGAAATTGATTCGGGAGTTGCTTCTACATTGATATCTTTTGGTTCTAGACCAGGTACTTCTAGTTTCAAGCGAATTGCATCATCAGTTTCTTCTAGTTCAGCAGCAGGACTAAATATAAATCCAGACCTCTCACCACCATTAGTAGTTGGCATCAATCTGTCAAATAAACGATTCATTTGCCTCTGCAAGGTGTCGATTTCTCGGAATGGTTCCCAAGATTCAGTATCCCGAAATGGTTCTAAACGTTCACTATCCCGGAATGGGTTCCAACGCACCAGTGGCATAACTATCACCTCTAAGATGAACTATTTTGTCTTAGGAGGCTCAATTTCAAGCTTCTTAGCTTGCAAACAGCTGATAAAATGGTTATTAAGCAATCTTAAATTGCACAAAGCTCAATCTCAAGCTTCCTAGTTATTAGACTAAATCAACCTTCAAGTTGAGCAGGTTCGGTTTTATAACAATGTGCGATCGCAATAACCGTACCTGCTCAAATGCTCACAAAAAATCAGGAATTTCTACATCCTTCTAGAGACGTAACACTTCCAATACTTTTCGGTTAAGGGGTAAAGGGGAAAGGGAAAGGGTTTGAATTTCCCTTTCCCCTTTAACCTTTCCCCAGACCAAAAGAGAGATTATTGGGTTTATCCGAAAAGTATTGGTAACACTTCTACATCTCTACTCCTGACTTGTAGCAGGCGGTGCAGCAGGTTGCGATTGAGGTTGTTGGCGTAAACGGCGCAACGAGTCCCGCAACTTGTTCTGGTTAGAGCTATCTCTTCGCCGCCGCCGATTTGCGGTTGGTTGTGGCTTTTGTGATGAATTACTACCCGCTCGTTCAGTACGGATACGGCGTAGAGATTCTCTTGCACTTCCTTGAGAAGGAGTTGTCCTAGCTCCAGATGATGAGTTTGTACTAGTACTTTCCCTTCTTTGAGGTTCCAGTCGCCGACTAAATCCAGATATTGCCGGTCTTGTGACCGTAGCTTGATTAGATGAGGGTGCCAACTCTCTGCGCCTACGTTTTGGGGTTTCTTCTGTGGAGTTAGCAGCCGTCGTCTGTTGCGTTCTCTCTTCTGCTTCTCTTTGTCGTTTCCGTTCTTGAACTTGGCGCGATCGCCGGGAACCTTGTATGGCAAATTCAGTGGCTATTGATACCCCTTGTCTACCACCTTCTGCGGGTTTTAATTTCCAGTCACGCGCCTGTCTTACAGTTTCTTCGTCCAAATCGCGGTTTCCACTGGAGCGAGCAATCCGCACATTGGTAACATTGCCTTGTGCGTCAGTATCAACAGCTACTTCTACTCTACCTTCAACTCCTCGCCGCCTTGCTGCTTCTGGATATTTGGCATTACATTCGCGGCAGGCTGCACGACCATTACCATTACCTGAACTGTTAATTTTTGGAGGTGTTGGTGCTGTTGGCGCTGTTGCTACTGGCGGACGATTTTCTGTTTGATTACCAGTACCTGAGCCAATACCACTGCCATTACCTGAGCCAATACCACTACCATTACCTGAGCCAATACCACTACCATTACCTGAGCCAACACCACTACCATTACCTGAGCCAACACCACTACCATTACCTGAGCCAATGCCACCACCAGTGCCAGTGCCAGTTCCTCCACCAGCGCCAGTACCGCTACTTGTACCTACAGCAATACCACTACCTGAGCCTAAACCAACACCAGAGCCGCCACCGCCACCACCGCCACCACTACTCTGAGGAGCAACGGTTGTCACAGGGACGAATGGTTTCGGAGCAATTTGCGTATTTGTTGGCTGTGGGTTTTGAGTAGTTTGTTTTGGTTGTTCAACTGCTTCAATTTTTGGTCTTTCAATCAATTCTTGTACTGGTTTTTGTACTTGTGGAGTTTCTATAGATTGTTTTTGAACAACTTCAGGTTCTTTTTTGGGTTCTTCTAGAATTTTTTCAAGTGGTTTTTCTGGTTCCGCGGCCGGAGAATCGACGATCGCCACCTCTATCGCTTCATCTTCTCCTGTAGGCACTCTCGTCAAATAATTACTTATGCCTGAGGACAGTACGCCGATATGCAGCGCCAGTGAACCTATCAGACTGTAAGTCAGAAAAGACTTGAGAGCCTCAACTTCTTTGGAACGTTGCTCGACAGTAATGCCAGAAAAGCTCATAGCTATTGCTACCTATTCTCACTAATTTAGCCATCTTAGAATGCAAGGTTACAAATATCAAGTAAAGAATTAAAATTAATTGGAATATAGTTACGGAACCCTTCACTAGCAAAAACATCTTTTAAAACCACCAATATCATGGTTTTTGAACAAAATTAATTTTTATTTCAATTCAATTAAATTTTTTTATGTAAAGCAAACGAACAATTAAATAAAAATCATGATGGCTACATTTGAAAAATTTATCATTATATTTTATATTTTATTGAGAAAAAGTTTCAGTTTTGAACTAGATTCTGGTAGTCTGATTTTGTATTGTGAGATGACGTGATAGAGGCACTACATGGGAATTCAGAATTTGTTTGCAGCAGGTGGTATCGTCATGTGGCCCCTGTTGGCGTTTTCGGTATTGGGTGTGGCACTGATCATTGAGCGGATCAGATTTTGGGTAAGGATTAATCAGCGTCAAAATCGGGTGGTGCGAGATGTTTTGAATCTCTACCGTCTCGATAATGTTGTCGGTGCAATGGATAAACTTCAGAAAAACGCAGATTTACCACTCGCCCGGATTTTTCTAGCGGCTTTAGAATTAGAGGAGCCAAATCCAGAGGAATTTCGTTTGGCGTTAGAAAGTGAATCGCAGGCTGAGATACCTGTTTTAAAACGTTTCCAAAACCTTTTCGAGACAATCATTAGTCTGGCACCATTGTTAGGTCTTCTCGGCACAGTATTAGGATTGATAGCCTCCTTTGCTTCCTTAAATCTTGGTGACGTAGGAGGTAGCAAAACCGCAAGTGTTACGGCTGGGATTAGTGAAGCTCTAGTATCAACAGCATCAGGATTGATAGTTGCTATATTCATACTCATGTTTGCCAATACCTTCCGGGGACTGTATCAACGGCAAATTGCACTAATTCAAGAGTATGGGGGACAGTTAGAATTACTTTACCGCCGCCGCTATGAACGAGGAGAAAAAACTTATGCGTCTACCAGATGAGCCAGAACTTCCATTACAGATCAACATCGTGCCGATGATTGACGTGATTTTTGCAATTTTGACATTTTTTATCATGTCAACTTTGTTTTTAACCCGCTCAGAAGGTTTACCAGTAAATTTACCGAAGGCCAGCACAGCGAAACAACAGCAAGTTCCCACTAGAATTACCATTACGGTAGATGACAAAGAACAGGTAAGTTTAAACCGGAAACCGATAGCAGTTGATGATGTGACAGAGCAAGTACGTGCTTTAGTTGGTTCTAACCCAGACGTGTTGGTGATTATTAATGCTGATGAGAAAGTTGATTATGGTCGAGTAGTAGCGGTGATGGATCGGGTTCGTAAAGTTGAAGGGGCAAAGTTAGCGATCGCTACCCAAAAATAAAAAGTAGAAATATTGTACATCAGAAGTTCAGAGAGTCAGGAAAATTTGATATTCTGACTCCTAACTCCTTTCTATCTAAAAACTAATATCAGCTACCGTTACGCATCTGCAATTCTTGATATATAAGTTTAAGTAATAATTCTTGGTGGGAATGGATGAAAAAGTGGTCGCCATTGAACTCATGTAATGAGAAAGCAGCGATGGTCTGTTCTCGCCATGCTTGTAAAGCTTCATGACTAATGTCTTGGTCTTGCAAACCACCAAAAGCAGTAATAGGACACTCCAGTGGCTGCTTTGGAGTGTAAATATAAGTTTCTAGAACTGCAAAATCTGCCCGCAAAATCGGGAGAAATATCTGCATTAGTTCCTCACTTTCTAGCACTGCTTTGGGTGTACCGTTAAGGCTGCGTAGCTCGTCCTGCAAATCATGGTCTGAGAGGATATGCAGGGGTGGTTTGATGGGTGGCAATTGCGGAGCGCGACGAGCAGAGATGAAGAGGTGAAAGGGAGTAAGATTATACTGAGAGCGAAGTAGACGGGTCAACTCAAAGCTAACTAACCCGCCCATACTATGACCGAAGAAGGCAAATGGCTTGTCTAAGTATGGTAACAGAACTGGAGCGATCGCTTCAGCAAGAGGTTCTAATCGCGTCAAGGGTGCTGACTTAATCTGTCTTCCCCGTCCTGGATATTCCACAGCACAGACCTCGACATTACTCGGTAGATTATTAGGCCAAGTGCGAAAAATTGCCGCGCTACCACCAGCGTAGGGGAAGCAAAATAAACGCAAGTTTGCTTGCGGATTTGGTTGGGGACAGATAACCCAGGAATTGAAGCTTGGTGTAGTTGTCATAAGAGAGCTTAGAGTTGGATAATACAACTTTGCTTTAATTTTTAGATATATTCACTGATAATCTTATGACAGGAATGGAACCTTGGGCTATATCAGCCGTTAGCGGTGTCGCCGCTATGGTTTTCCAAAGCGGTGGTCAGGCTTTAGGAGTATTAGGCAAAACCCTGGATGAAAAAACCAAGAAGTTAATTTTTGCTGCATCAAAGCAATATGAAAAGAACTACGAAGAACGGCATGGCATTCTCAAAGTATTGGGAATGCGGGAACCTGTCAAGCTAGAATCGATCTATACAGCAGTTCAGTTTTTAGGTCATGATGCTATCCGTAGTTTTGAATCCATTGAGAATTTAGAAGAAGTCTATCGCCAAGCAAAAAGCCGAAGTTTTCAATCTCACGATGGTAAAAAACAAGCAGGAATTAAAGTTGCTAACAATAAACAATATCTGATGGTGCTTGGTGGCCCTGGTGCCGGAAAGTCTACATTTGTGCGGAAGATGGGACTAGAAGCACTCAAAGGTAAAAAAGGAGGGTTTAAATATGCCTGCATTCCAGTTTTTATCGAATTGAAAAGGTTTGCATCCGGCAATATCGATATTAAAGCATTTATTACTGAAGAGTTCCGTATTTGTGGCTTTCCATCACCAGATAAATTTACAGTTAAAGCTCTAGAAGAAGGTAAGTTACTAATTTTGCTGGATGGTTTAGATGAAGTACCAACAAAAAATTTGACTGAGGCAATTAGCGAAATTCAAAATTTTGTTGATAAGTACAATAATAATCGTTTCATTGCTTCCTGTCGCACGGCGGCTTATCGCAGCAGTTTTCGCCGCTTTAGCGATGTGGGAATGGCAGATTTTGACGACGATCAAATTCACCAATTTATTGATAACTGGTTTCATTGTGAAGCAGACAAACAGGCGAAGACAGGCGAGAAATGTTGGGAGTTACTGCAAAAACCAGAACATGAAGCTGCAAAAGAGTTGGCGCATACACCTTTATTGCTGACATTTCTGTGTTTAGTTTATGACCGTTCCCAAAGTTTTCCAGATAATCGCAGTGTTCTTTACCGGAAGGCACTGCGGATATTGCTAGAAGAGTGGGCATCAGAAAAGCGAATTCTCAGAGAAGAGATTTATCAAGGACTGCATACAGAATTAGAAGAGATATTACTATCAGAGATTGCTTATACAGGTTTTGAGTCTGACAGACTGTTCTTTTCTGGGCGTGATATTGTTCAGCAAATCAAAACATTCTTAGCGAGTAATCTGAATGCACCCCAGCATTTAAATGGGGAATCAGTGCTGAATGCGATCGCTGTTCAACAAGGAATTTTAGTAGAACGAGCCGAGGATGTCTTTTCTTTCTCTCATCTAACGCTACAGGAATATTTAACAGCACAATATATTGATGACCATCGCCAAGTTGAGAAGTTACTTAATGAACACCTAATAGATAAACGCTGGAAAGAGGTGTTTTTGTTAGTAGCCGGGTTAATGCGTAGTGGTGCAGATGATTTGCTGCTGCTGATGGAAAAGGAAGCGCAAAAATATATTAATACCCCGAAGTTACAAGCTTTATTAAACTGGGCTGAACAGGTAACAGTTGGATCAGCAGGGGATTTTAAACCTGTGGGTAAACGTGCAGTTGCGATTGCGATCGCCAACGCCAACGCCTACGCCAACGCCAACGCCTACGCCTACGCCAACGCCTACGCCTACGCCAACGCCAACGTCTACGCCATCGCCATCGCCAACGCCAACGCCTACGCCAACGCCAACGCCAATGCCAACACCAACGCCAACGCCTACGCCAACGCCTACGCCTACGCCACCGCCAACGTCTCCGCCATCGCCATCGCCAACGCCAACGCCTACGCCAACGCCAACGCCAACGCCAACGCCAACGCCAACGCCTACGCCAACGCCTACGCCTACGCCAACGCCATCGGCGATGCCATCAAATATACTGATGATCTAAAAAAATTAGACATCTTCAATAACCTCAACTCTACTGGGCTGATCGCCCAACTGAAAGCACTTAAAGCTACAATTCCTGATGATCAACAGCCAGAGAAAGTACGTCAAGCATTTGCTAACCGCCTCCAAGAAACCTTACTCAATGCTTTCAATCTCACCCTAGAAATAATCGATTTATCTGAGGCAGAAGTGGAAGCATTCGGCAATTATCTCTACGCCAATTACCTCATCATCCAGTGTAAACAAGCAGCAGTGCGGGTGTCACCCCAAACCTGGGAAACGATTGAGGCGCGGATGTTGTTGGTTCCAGGTGGTTAAGCAACAATAAAAAAATGAAAAGATAGCCAGATAAACGCTCCATGAGTTCATTACAACAGGCTAAAGATACAAAAACTCGAACCTTTACAGCAATTTTGCACTGGGAAGAGGATGTTTATGTAGCTGAATGTCCAGAGGTGGGAACCGCCAGCCAAGGAGAGACGATAGAAGAAGCGATCAAAATTATACATAACTTACGCATTGAAAACCTGAAACCTCGATCTCCCCTAACCCCCCTTTTTAAAGGGCTACGGTGTACACACAAATCATCTGCTCCCCCTAAATCCCCCTTAAAAAGGGGGACTTGAAGAAATTTCCCCCCTTTTTAAGGGGGGTTAGGGGGGATCGAAACACTGTTAGACAACTTTATAAGACTTGTGTGTACACCGTAGTTTTTAAAGGGGGGGATCTTAAAAGCCCCCTTTAAAAAGGGGGTTGGGGGATCTCTTGTGCGTAAGTCCTACTATATTTAGAAGAGTTTTTGCTTGCTGAAGTCGCTACGCTAAAAGCTTTCATTAGCAAAATCAAAGTCGTTGTTAATACAACTTAAGCTGTTGTTATAAACGTTCAAGCTGTAGTTACTACAACTCCAGTTCTTATAAGTAAAATTGAAGCTGTTGTTAATACAACTTAAGCTGTTGTTATGAATGCTCAAGCCGTAGTTACTACAACTCCAGTTGTGATAAGTAAAATTGAAGCTGTTGTTAATACAACTTAAGCTGTTGTTATAAATGCTCAAACTGTAACTATAAACGTTGAAGTTGTTGTAACAAACCCTCAAGCTGTTGTTATGACACCAAGTCTTATCGTTAGGAATGCACAAGCTGTGGTTTTTTCTCTTCACCCACATATATATCATGTTCTCTATGAATGAAAACCTCAGACAATGCCTGATAAGCTTCAGTCCAAGCCGCCATCACTTCTTCTGTAGCTGCTTCCCCTAAAACATCTTTCATAGCTTGCAGTAAACTTTCTCCAACAATAGGATATTGCTCTGGTGTAACATGAGTCTGCACATGACGATGGGCAATCTTCTCTACCATCGACTTTAAAGCAGGCAAATTATCAATTTGGTTAGCATAGCTATAAACTGCTGTTGCTAATCTCGCAGGTTGAGAACCATCTGCTTGAGCAGACATACTAAATTGTTCTTTGATTTCTGGATGATTTTGAAACATAATTTCATACATCCGAGTTGTGATTTGCTGACCGTTCTTTTTCAAAACAGGTGCTGTAGATTTGACGATATCTATTGTTTGTTGGCTAACCATAGTTTTTTGAACCACTTAGAATCTTGATTGACTTCACTTTAGTGATTATTCCTATTGGTTACTATGAGCTAGCTCAGTTAACGAGTAATATCATTTCAAAAACTGCAACAAAGATGAAAATGTAAGAATGCAGGTATGTACATCGATAATTTATCAACCAAAATTTGATATGCATACCATTGAAAAAAAGTCAACTACAAAAGCTTGGGCAGGTGCGATCGCAGAACCAGCAAAAGAATTTCCTTCTACCCAACTGCCAATTATCTCTGGCAAAATTCCAGATGGCTTGCGTGGCACACTTTACCGCAATGGCCCCGCACGACTAGAACGCGGTGGTCTTGGCATGGGACACTGGTTTGATGGAGATGGAGCAATTCTGGCTGTAAATTTTACTGATGCAGTTGCAACGGGGGTTTATCGCTACGTGCAAACCTCTGGCTATCAAGAAGAAGCCACAGCAGGTAAACTACTCTATGGGAATTATGGCATGACTGCACCAGGGCCAATTTGGAATCAATGGCAAAAGCCCATTAAAAATGCTGCCAATACTTCGGTGATAGCACTTCCAGATAAACTTTTGGCACTGTGGGAAGGTGGTAAACCTCACGCCCTCGATTTACAAACTTTAGAAACTTGGGGCGAAGATGATTTAGGGGGGTTAACTAAAGGATTAAGCTATTCCGCACATTATAAGCGTGACGAGCAAACAGGGGAGATTTTTAACTTTGGCATCAGTCCTGGACAAAAAGCGACGCTTAATATTTACAAAAGCGATTCGACTGGCCGGATTATCCAACAAGCCGCATACCAGCTAGACGGTATACCATTTGTGCATGATTTTGTTTTAGCAGGACAGTATCTTGTATTTTTCATTCCGCCGGTGCGGTTGAGTATCTTAGCTCTGCTAATAGGGATAAACAACTATAGTGATTCGCTAGAGTGGCAACCTAAATTAGGAACTCAAATTTTAGTTTTTGACAGAGAAACCCTATCTGTAGTGAGTCGTGGAGAAACCGAACCTTGGTTCCAATGGCATTTTGGTAACGGTTATGCAGATGGTAGCGGTTCAGTGATTGTAGATATTGCCCGTTATGAAGATTTTCAAACTAACCAATATCTCAAGGAAGTAGCTACAGGTGAGACTCACACCTCAGCTAAAAGTACACTAACGCAAATTCATCTGCATCCCCAAACTGGCAAAGTTACGTCAATTCAGCAACTATTAAACAGACATTGTGAATTCCCGAATGTACCACAGCAAAACGTGGGGCAAGCTTCTCGATACACATATATGTCAACATTCCGTTCAGAAACAGATATTAGCCAAGAAGTACTAAATGCGATCGCTCGTTTTGATCACAATACCGAAACCCTCACCGAAGCAGACTTTGGAGAAAACCGTTATCCTTCAGAACCCATCCATGCCCAAAATACCCAAAACCCTGAGCAAAGTTGGGTGCTAACCGTCGTCTACGATGGTAATTCTCATAGTAGCGAAGTTTGGGTATTTGATAGCGATCGCCTGGATGCCGAACCCGTTTGCAAACTAGGATTACCCAGTGTCATCCCTCACAGCTTCCACGGCACCTGGAACCCAGCCTAATAACCCCTCTGTGTTACCTCTGCGTTAAAAAACAAGGTTACAGTAAAAACGAATAGCATTGATCAGACTTAATCGCATCTGGTCAATGCAAAATCAAAAATACCAAAAAATATTGCCCTATGCAATTACAAGAAAAACGCCATTATTCTCCCACAGAATACCTAGAACTAGAAGTCATTTCCGAGTATCGTCATGAATATATAGATGGTCAAATTATACCCATGACAGGTGGAACACCAAATCACAACCAAATAGCTCTTAATCTAAGTGCAACCCTCAATTTTGCTTTGAAGCGACAACTTTATCGAGTATTCATAGCCGATCAACGTCTATAGATTCCCAAAAAGCAAATTCATACATATCCTGATGTAATGGTTGTTGCAGGTTCATTAGAATTTTCTGAGGGACGTACAGATACAATTACTAATCCCTTAGTGATTTGTGAAGTGTTATCCAAATCTACCAGAAGCTATGACCTAGATGAAAAATTTGCGGCTTATCGTACCATTCCCAGTTTTCAGGAATATGTTCTCATCGATCAATACAAAAATCATGTAGAACAGTATTCTAAAACTGACGAAAATAAATGGATTTTCTCAGAGTATGAAGAAGAGAGTACTATCTTAACACTATCCTCTACTCAATTTCAAATCCCTCTATCAGATATTTATGATAAAGTTGACTTTGAGGCTAAAGAATAACCTCACTCTAACTGGTTAACTAAGCAACATGACCACTTCTAAACGCCACTACCACATCACTACCTTCGGCTGTCAGATGAATAAAGCTGACTCAGAACGCATGGCTGGCGTTTTGGAAGACATGGGCTTTGAATGGTCAGAAGATCCGAATAATGCAGATGTGATTCTCTACAATACTTGCACAATTCGGGATAATGCCGAGCAAAAGGTATATTCTTACCTTGGCAGACAAGCGAAGCGTAAACATGAGCAGCCAGATTTAACCCTCATCGTTGCAGGTTGTGTTGCCCAGCAAGAAGGTGAAGCGCTATTGCGGCGAGTTCCAGAATTAGACTTGGTAATGGGGCCACAACACGCCAATCGCCTCAAAGATTTGCTGGAGTCGGTGTTTGACGGCAACCAAGTTGTAGCAACCGAGTCTGTTCATATTATTGAAGATATCACCCAACCGCGACGGGATAGTAAAGTCACAGCTTGGGTAAATGTAATTTACGGCTGTAACGAACGCTGCACCTATTGCGTAGTTCCCAATGTGCGTGGTATTGAACAATCTCGCACGCCGTCAGCGATCCGGGCTGAAATGGAAGAATTAGGACGGCAAGGTTACAAGGAAATTACTCTACTTGGTCAAAATATTGACGCTTACGGTAGAGATTTACCAGGAACAACACCAGAAGGTCGGCATCTGCACAACTTCACAGATTTACTTTACTACGTCCATGATGTGCCGGGAATTGAAAGATTAAGATTTGCTACTAGCCATCCCCGTTATTTTACAGAGAGATTAATTAAGGCTTGTGCTGAGTTACCCAAAGTCTGCAAACACTTCCACATTCCCTTTCAATCTGGGGATAATGAACTTTTGAAGGCGATGGCGCGGGGTTATACCCATGAAAAATATCGCCGGATTATCGATACCATTCGGCGGTATATGCCAGATGCTTCCATTAGTGCTGATGCGATTGTTGGTTTTCCTGGGGAGACAGAAGCACAGTTTGAAAATACCCTGAAACTGGTGGAAGATATTGGCTTTGATATGTTGAATACAGCAGCATATTCACCGCGTCCAGGGACACCTGCTGCTTTGTGGGACAATCAGCTAAGTGAAGAAGTGAAAAGCGATCGCCTCCAAAGGCTCAATCATCTAGGAAACTTGAAAGTAGCAGAGCGATCGCAACGTTACTTTGGACGTATCGAAGAAGTTTTGGTAGAAGACCAAAATCCTAAAGATCAAACCCAGGTAATGGGACGCACTGATGGTAATCGTCTGACATTCTTCAGTGGGGACATCAAAGAATTGAAAGGACAGTTAGTGAAGGTAAAAATTACCGAAGTTCGCCCTTTTAGCCTCACAGGTGAACCAGTTGAAGTGAGACAAGCCATACCAGTATAAACAAGAGGGGTAAAGGCAAAAGGTTAAGGGGAAAAGGAACCTCACATTTAACCTTTTTTCTTCCTCAAAGCTACTTCACCTTAGCGCGGAAACGGACAAAACCGTAAAAATCTTTGACGAGATTGGGTAAATCTGGACTCCGTGTAATATTCACCACCACCGCCCCATTGATGTTAGCACCGCAGTATGATGGGACTGTCTCGTTAGCAGTATAAAAACGTCCGCGATCGCTATCTTGAGCATTAGTCAAATAAACTGTAGGAGTGCTAGAACCAAGCGCAAGAGCAATACCTTGATCTGCTCCTGATAAACCACCATCATTAGGAGTCAGACCATTAAAGGCAGTGGGAATAAAAGTAGTATTGACAGGAACTAAATCACAAATTTGAACACTAGTTGCATTACCTAGACCATTGGAAAGTAAGTAGATAGTGTACTCTAACTCATCTCCTGGTTTGACTATCCCAGCGTTAATCAATCCGCGCAAGTAATTAGTGGGCCATGTGTTACTGCTATCATCATCAGTGTCACGAGGAGATGCTACGTAGTTGGCAGCGCTAGGAGAAACGTCGCTGCGACCATCTACAATGTTAGTTAAATTCTGGCTGTTAATCCGCGTGATGCGTTTCACTAAAATTAACTGAGGTTTGCTAGCTGATAACGCAGTTAATGGCATAGTTACCGTAGCAGGTGTGGGATCTTCCTTACCTGCTTTGTCTACTGCGGCTACAGTAAAAGTGATGGTTGTAGCGCCATCTATATTCGGATCTACTTTTAGCTTCGTCGGATCGTAACTAGTAATCACTTGATTAGCTGTCACAGCTACACCGTTGTAGTACAGCGTCCCATTACTTGGCAGACTAACAATCTTGAAACTGTTGCTAGAACCAAGGTTCCCATCTTCCGGGTCAGTGCCAGATAGTGTTGGAACTTGTACAGTATTGGTTCCCCCTGGATTTGTTGTTGTAGATCCACTGACATTATTAGTATCGGGCAACTGCTCAATTCCAAAGTCCTTACTAGAGATGTTTGTAGCAGTATTAAAAGTAGCTGTCGTGAGTGGGCTAGTGTTGACCCAGTTAGATGGAAGGGATGGCACAGGGGCAGTATTACCTACAGTGCCAGCAGTTGTACTTAAGATAATTTTAACGTTACTTTGATTCAAGGGAACATTGAGAAAAGTATAAGTACCATCTGCGGCGACAGGTGTTGTTTTTAAGACGTTATTATTAGAATCTACGAGAATAGCATTTAATAACCCACCTGCATTGGTGCCAGTTTCCGAACCAGTATTGATATTAGTAAAAGTATTGTTAGCACTATTGTCGGCATCATCCCAAACCTTGCCGCTAAGGAAATCATCATCATAGATTGTGTAGCTGGAAGCGATCTTTGGAGAACCACCACAAGTTGTTGTTGAACTGGCGAAAAAACTAGATGAAGGTTGTATGGTAAATACAATTGTCCTCACACCTTGAGGAACGTTATTGTTAATAACAGTAAAAGGAATGGTAAAGACACTAGTAGCATCACTGCCGTCGTAGTTACCCGCAGGAATACTGATATTAAAGGTGGATGTGTTTGATATTGTGTTGTAGTCTGTACCCAAAACGGCTGTACCAGAAACTGAAATTGAAACACTGATCCCACCAGTTGGCACTAAACCAACAATCCTAAGTTTAGGTGGGTTAGTAGTAGGGTTAGTTTCCGATTCTGCTGCACCACCTGAACTCGCCGTGAACTCAAGCACCGGTTTACCAGCAAATTGGACTTCATCAAGGAAGTTGCCTATAGTATTGTTTCCGCCCGCCGTGGAAACAGCCGCAAATCCTACAGGTTGAGTGGCAGAAGCGCCAGTGTAAGGCACTGTGCCAGTGTATCTTACCCAGCCATTTCCTGCATTATTATTACTTACAGTAGGAATAGTTGCACCATTCTGCGCTACTGGTTGTGCCATAACTGTTCCATTGCTAGTTGTTGAGAATGTGCCAAAAATAGTTGATGTTGGATTGGTATTTAGTCCAATTAAAAAATTGGTAACATCAGCCACAGATGAACTTGAGCGCCCGCGATGTAAAAGAGAGAACGTGATCGTTTCATCTTTGATTAGGCATATATTCTGATACAACTCAGAATTTTGCTCTGCATTTAACTCAGCAAATTGATTTCCTGCACTAGTTGGTATCGTTGCTGTGCTAGCACCATTAAATCCTGTTTTCCAAATCTCAATCAGTGGTACATTTCCTGGAGATACATAACCACTACAATTACCTGTTCCCGCCTTGACTGAGCCATGAGTCGTTTCCCAACCAGGGATAATACCTGGCGATACTTGAACGTAACATTGTTGACCAACATTACCAAATACAGGTTGCTCAAAGCTGGGATTTAGGAACGATCGCTGGATATATTGAGCTTGCGCTACTGTAGGTTGAAGTACTAATGTCGCACCGAGCAATCCCCAGCTAAAAATATTAAAATTTTGCCATAAATTCTTCATTAGTAAATCACCATAAAATAACCTTTAAAAGATGCTGATTACCTGAACCATAATCATCAATGAAGGCTGATTATCCTCAAACAAATCTTCAGTCTCTAGCTTTCCCGAAATCGTAGATAATCTACCATTTGTATTCAGATTTATAGTGGCATTGTTTTTATTAAATAGTTGTTTTATATTTCACGCTTTTGCATCCCCTTCGTTGCAGCCTTGAGTTTACCCACCAAAGTTTTCATTGCAGATTCCTGTGGCTGACGTGGCACTGGTTTTTGTTGTCCAAAGCCATCAAATAATTCGTTGAGTTTGACGCTGACACCCAAATATGCGCCACCTGCGGAACGTGTTCCTGAGAAATCCCGGTCATCAACTTTACCAAATACATATCCAGCAGAAACACGCAGGTTAGGTGTAAGGTAATAGCCTGTTTCTACTACAAAGCCTGTTTCACTGTAGCTAGACTGACTAATTACACGAGCCTCACCCACCAAATCCCAGCTATATCCCAAACGATAGGTAGCGCGTAATTGTCCCAGATTTACTGTGCTAGTACCAGCTAAATCGCTGGCTATGTAAGAAGTGCTGTTACGCAAGGCATACTTACCATAGAATTCCCATTGCCAGTTAGGAGCATAAATAGTTTCCAAAGCAAAAGTATGGTCTTCGGAACCCGTACCACTACCTAAGAGGATGGTGTCAGGGATAGTTGATGGATTTTTGCGATATTCATAACGCAATAAGGCATTAAATTTGTCGCTATTGGGGTCGCGATAAGCTAGTCCCAACTTTAAAGTAGCTGTATCCCCCAGTCCTGAAAGCTTTTGATTGGATGAACCAGCTTGTTGATAACGTACCAATGCGGTGAGAGCCGGAGAAATTTTACCCGCAGCACCTGCGGTAATTACTGTATTGCTACCACCAGAAGAAGAACGATGTTCGTAACGGGCACTGGCTTGAAACTGCGGATTATCACTGTATTCCAGCCCCACGCTGTAGCTATCGCCACCATCAAATCCGATCGCAGATGCTGATTGACCAAAGGCGAAGGGTTGGGCATATTGTTGACCCGCCGCAGTCCGTCCGAAGAAGTTGCCAAATACGTGTTCATAAGCAACATTCAGCCGCAATCCCGAAGCAATAGTCCAACGGTTATTTAGACCAATCGCCCCTTGGGTAGTCATTTCATTTGCACCACCCAAAATTGAGTAACGACCAGTCAAGGTAGTATCCGAACCGAGTTTGTGTTCACCGTTGACACTCAAGCTGGTGATGGAATTACCCGAATATTGACCACTAGTGTAAAACTGTTGGGCCAGACTGATATTTACACCAGGAATTGCTGCCCAATTCAGCCCGAAGATGGTACGGTCTGGGTAAACGCTATCTTTTTGGGAAGATAAACTGATTTCATTTTGGGCTTGGAAAGTCAGATTTTTAGCAATAGGAACTGTAAAACGCGATCGCAATTGATCGGAAGTACCACTGAGGGCGCTGTCGGGAATGCGGTCTTCTCGATGACGATGAATCCAATCCAAATCAATAATGGCACTACCCAAGCGTTGTTGAATCCCGGCGGAAATTGTCGTTAAGGAATTATCAACTTTACTACCAGGTATCGACTCATAACGGGGTGCAAACAGTTCTTCAAAGGTATCTAAAGGTTGGGGAGCAATGCCAAAATTGTCTTCGTGGTCGTACTGCGCCCTGACGTTTGTAGTTGAACTGAGTTTAGCTGTAACCTGCGCTCCATAACGGGTTTGTCCTGGGACAAAGCTGATAGTGGCATTATTAGCAAAACCTGTATCGGCAAAGCGATAATAGGCACGACCTTGAATCCCGTTAGTAATTTGTCCCTCAGCCTCCAACCGATACGCTTCACCACTAACCTTTCCTACAACATCAGAATCATTAGTGGAATGGGCATATTCTGCAATTAATCTACCTTGATTACCCAAAGCAATCAGTGCATCTGCACCATAGAGTTGAAAGTCGCGTACTCCCTGATTTTCTTGGACATAAGTTGCTCCTATCCAACTTTCTTGGTTAAGTTTGCGGGAAAGATTATATTGCAAACGACCAGCATAGATATTGCTATCAGAATCTTCGCTGTCATATTGATAGCTAACAACAATCCGGCGTACCAAAACTTGTCCGGTTTGATCGATATCGGTACGAAGGATAGGTTCGCGGAATAATAAAGTACCGCGATCGTAGTCGATTTCATAGTCTGGGCCACGGTTAAGCTGTTTCCGTTCTAGTACAGTCCCAGGACGATTGAGTTCTTCTAACTCAATAAAGACATTTTCACTACCTGGTTGTAGTATTCTGCGAGAGAGGAAGTAATAACCGCTAGTACCATCGGGAGCAATAGTATCTCGTTGGAAAGCTTCTAAGTGGTTGCCATACAAACCTGTAACTTGTAGGTTCCCTAAGTTATAGTTAGCTTTAAAACCGTGAAGTTGTCGGGTGACAGAAGTAAATTGCTGCGATCGCCGCGCAAACTCTTCTGTGTTGTAGTCACCCCACATGGCATAATCAGGATCGGCTCCGGGGACACCAGTTGTACGCTCCAAACGCACATATAGGCTGTCAATGGAAGGAGCAACGACATCAACTCGCGAGCTATCGCCGTAGACAGGATAATTTTGCTCGCTGGATTGGTAAGTTCTAAACAGGCGATTATCGCAGTTGCAATCTTCATTGAGGTTACGAGAACTGTTGTATGCGCCTGTAAACAACCATTCTCCGATCGCACCAGTGGCAAATATCGCCGAGTGGAAATCTAACTGCGTTCTGTTATCTTTGTCAGGCGGGAGAAAATCACGGAAACTGCCGTAATAATCTGTACCTCTAGCGCCCAAACGTAAATCTATTACGCCAGTAACCAAACTCGGACGGAGTGAGGTTTCAAATTGTAGTTGAGTAAAGGCTTCTAAATTATTAGCTATGGCGCGAATTGTGACAGTTTCGGCTTTGAGTTGCGATCGCAACTTAGCCGTAAATTGCCCCGCTTTCGCCTCTACTTGAAATCCGGGTTCATCAGCTTTGAAGTCTTTCCCAACCAACTCCCCAGCAGTAGGTATCAAAGTGATAACAGCATCACGATTAGAGCGATTACCACTTGCATCGATCAGTTGACCCTTGATTGTAGCTATAGAACGTCCATCGGCCGGGATACGAGACTCAACAGTTTCTAAGGTTAGTTTCTGTGGCGCTCCCCGAACTACAACTTGCACCGTTATAGGAGGTTCTGTCCCTCCTACTACTTGTGCAGAGATGGTATTATTACCTTCTTTTAACGAAACACCATACCATGTCTGCGTTACTAAATTAGTATTGGCATCGCTTTCTGTTCGTCCAATTGAGGAAGGATCTACTAATACACCATTAGACCGTAATTCTACTGTGCTTCCAACGGGGAATTGCACAATCACTTTGGTAGCAGGAACATCCACAATGTTGTTAGCAGTTGGCATCAGGAATTTTATTCCTGTGGAGATGGGGGAAGTGGGGGGAATTTTCTGATTTTCCTCAGTTACTCCAGCTATTTTGCGTAAGCCTCTAGGTAATTGAACAGAAGTTGCTGGTTGAAATGCTTGTATTTCCGTTTCCCTTGGCTGAACATCTGAAATTAAAGTATTCGTTGAAGGAAGTTCAAGAGACAGAAATTGCTTGTCAGAACTTCCCAAAAGATGAGGATAACTTGAATCTATGCTTTTTTCAGCAACTTTATTCCGATCCGCTTGATCCTCATCCTGGTTTTTCACATTATTTGGAAAAACCAAACTTCTAGCTCCCTTCCCTTGTAAGGACGGGGGAGAATTCAAAGCCTCTCCCGTCTTAGGAGAGAGTTTTTCTAGATCCCTTGAAACTTCAGGATCTTCGACACCTTTATCTGCTTGTGAAGGCGAATCGGGGAAAAAAAGATTTTCATTTGTAGGTTCTGCCTTAACTATGGCAGGATACAAAACGAGGCTGAGAGCTACTGGCATCAACCCCATCATCTTCAGGTTGAAAATAGTTGTATGGTGCAGTCTGGGTTTCATTTTTTGACTGGCTCCTGGAAGGCGGGGGTGACAGCGAAATTCATACGTACCAAGCCACCAGGTTCTAAACGTACTAGGCGAGATTGGCTATTCCGTTCACGGAATTTTTGGTTGGGAGCTAGGGTGTAACCCGGTACACTGCTGAGGTCTAGTACGCCTGTATGACTTCCTGGTAAGACATTAGCTAAGGAGAACAAACCATTCGGATCTGTGGTGATGCGGTTTCCGTCCTCCAGAAAAATCACTGCATTGGGGACTCCAGGCTCGCCAGGTTGTTGTTCACCATCAAAGTTTTTATCAATAAACACACGACCGATAATCGTGCCACAATCAGAAACGATTCCTGGACGAATTTTTAACTGGTGCGTTGCTGGGCCATCCTTGGTGCTAAAACGGTTATCAGCTCGTTGAGCATTCACGATCGCACTATTGCGACCGTTACCACGCGCAGCATCGGCTGTTAGTTGAGCCGCGTAAGCAATATTCAGAGTTTTTCCCGTAGGAACTGTTACATCTGTGCGGAATGTCACCGTGTTTCCATTGCGTTCTGAGGTGATAGTAATTGCTTGACCATCTAACTCACCCCGCACAGATTTAGGTAAAAACTGAAATCCTAAAGGTAAGTTGTCGGTGACAAATATATTATTCAAACCAGCATCAGCAAGGTTTTTTACCGAGATCCGGTAGATTACCGTATCTCCAGGTTCAGCCGTAGCGCGATCGCCTGTTTTGACAATCTGCAACTGATTGGCTTGGCACAAATTTGTACTGAATTCAAAGGCTAATAAATCTAGTCCTACTACTTCTGCATTCGGAACCAAGACAACCGTTTGCTCTACCCTAGTCTCACCTGTAAGAGTAATTGGTTGACCATCCAAAGAAGTAGCAAGATATCGCACAATATTATTACCTTGTGTACCAGTGCTACCAAGGATTTCAATCTTGATCCGCCGTTGCTTATAGATAGAATTTGGCGGTGGATTAACTACGAAAATATAAGTTCTACCTGGATCGGTTTGACCCTTATTCGGATCGAGTAGGAAATTGTAGACACCCGCAGGGTTATTCGTAACGAAGTAGGGGTTACTATTCTCGGTATTTGGCGACTTACCGCCAGGAACGTTGTTATTAGGAATATCGGGTAACTCTGTTCGAGTCAAAGAAAGTAAGCCACCTAATTCTGTACCCGTTGGGTCGCTAGGGTTAGATTCGTATACACCAACTGAAAAACCTGTATAGTCAGGCAAAATAGTACCAGCACAACCTAATATCCGCCCTAATGGATCGATTAATGGGCTAGGACTAACATTCAGCTGACTAGAAGTTCCGTCATATTTTTGATTATTAGCAGAGTCTGTATAAGTATAAGTAGCTTGATTTATTAATGGCAAAGACACACCCAGATTGTTAGTCTGTTGTGCGATCGCTGGTATAGATATAGTAGTTTGCAAAAAACTTCCCAGAAGAACAGTAGCTGTTAACCTTTGATACCAGCTACTCCTATAAGTAATTTGTTTTTTCTTTTGAGGACGGCTCACTGAACACATCTCCTCTGGAATGCCACTTTTTTTGTTAATAAAAGCACTTGTTTATCTATCGAAGATCCCTCCGATTCTCCTTATAAAGCACGTTGTTTTTCGCTCTTGACTCCCAAAAAAGTCGCTACAGGCGGGTGATATCAGGCATAACGAATCAGCGAACTTGGACTTGATAAATAGCTTTAACCGTTTTCTTGGCCGGAACTGATGGCACTTGCAAACGGATGTGGGTGTAAACATTCGCTGGTGCTGGTTTTGTTTCCACTTTCCCGTCAGGAAGAGTAACTTTAACAGTGGGATTTTCGACAAAGCTGCGTCCGCCATCAATGCTGTAGGTTACTTTAGTCTCATTAGTGGCGATCGCAGATTTCAGTATGTATACCATTCCTTTAGGAATAGGTTGATTGAGAATCAAATTCTTTACGGGGCGATCGCTCTTATTTTCGCCACTTAATGTATATCGCAACACATCTCCTGGTTGCACCACAGCTTGACCTTTTAAAGGTTGCCATGTCTTACTTTGCTTACCCTGCTGATCCTGTGCTATCACTTGCTTCTCAGCTTCTAAGCGCAATTGTATTTGCCCTTGAGTTTTGACATTTTGGGCAACAGCACTGGTAGAATGCCATAGAGAAGCGATTCCTGGCACTTGGCTAACAAATGGCACTGTAGCAATAAGTGCGATGGCTCCTAAACTTGCAAAATAAAAACGCTTCATAATCAATAACCTCAAAAAACTTTCATAATGCCGATTGCTGATTTATCTTTCCCTGTTTTCGCTGGGGAACAATCATTTTGTAGTTGGCACTTTAGGATTAAAGCACCAGCTATAAATACAGATGTGCTATACACCCCTCTTTGCAAAGAGGGGTGAAATCAAACTATCTAGTTAACTTTGCGTTGGAAGATAAATGTTCTTTGAACACCAGGTGCAATCTGTCCAGTGGCAGTATTTACATACTTTGTGACATCACTGTTTAGCGTGGTTCCGGTTTGATCGATACTAGAGTTAGTAGCTGGATTACCATTGAAGAACTGGATCGTTGAAGCCCCAGAATCCTTTGCGGAACCAACAATGTTGCTAGTATCAATTTGAGTGTTATTGTCGTTGTCTAGCGCCCAGTTGTTGCCCCCTGCTGTACCATCTTCAGTAATCACAACTTTGTCAGCGTTCAAAATCACGTTACCAGTTCCAGATTGAACATCAGAAATATTTGTGTATTGAATTTGGTACTCAATAATGTTTCCTGGTGCAGGCTTCTTCGGAGTGATACTGAATGTGCCATCAGTCCCTTGCACTGCGGGGCCACTTCCTTGTAGAACTCGTGACATTTTCAATAGTTTTAAGAAGCCAGTGTAGACGCGATCGATGGAGATATTGTACGCTTCCCCATTAACCGCAGTATTAGGTACACCATTATTATCAGTGTCAATAAAAGCAGTGATCGGTACTGGGAAGCCCTTACCAATATCAGTTGATAGTTGCGTACCAGGTGGTAAGTCAACTTCTACACCATAATTAACAATGCCACCAGCAGGAACAGCAAGGATTTTAATTGGTGTATTACCGTTTGCTATGGTAAAAACACCAGTAGCACTATTATAGGTATACACAGCAGATTGACTGTTATAGCTAACAGTTACCTTTGTATTATTTGGCAAATCTGTAAATGTTGCTGGTGCGGTTGGCACTATTGTGATGTCGTTAGTGGCAGTACCGTTGTTCTTAATTGTGTTAGTAAAGCCAACTGATTGTGGGTCAAGTGTACTAAGAGGTGCTGTGTTAGGAGGAACAAAGGAAGATTTGTTGGTGAAGTCATCGTTGGTTAAACCCGATGGCCCAGTAGCATCCGGTGCATTATTCGGCCCGTTTAAAACTGAGTTTGCCTGGGCAACTGAAACAGTATAAACGTTGACATTTCCTGTAACAGAATTAGTACCTTGGTTGTTATTGCCTGTGTCAACATTACCAGGAGTAGTGGGATAATAACCAAGGTCAGGTGTAGTAGGAAAGGCTCCAGTAGAGGGGTTGATGTTATCTGGATTTTGATCGCCTGAATCGTCGAAGAGTAGGGGGCTATTTGGATCGCCAGCAGTTTTACCGAACACTTGAGCGATGTTGTTAACATTTGTCGCTGTCGTTCCTGTGATTCCAGTGGTCTTTACTTGCACCGTAAAGCCTGTAACAGTTGTGCCAGTGGCAATTGTAGAGATAGAGCTAGGATTGTTAATAAAACCAACCCGTTTGACTATACCGCCTGTTACATTAGCACTGTTAGTTTTCCACAGAGACTGATCGGCAGTTGTAGTGGCGGGATCTTCGCCAGCATAAACCACTATCCACCCTGAAGGAGCGGTTGGAGTCCCATTAAGAGTTGTGGATGCTGGAAGCGCATCAGAAACTAAGATGCGAGGAACTAGACTGCCATCTACATTGATATTTGTACCAGCTAAAGCTGCGGGTGTTAGCCCCCGATTGGTTACGTCATTGCTCTCAACTCGCAAGCTTAAACCATAAGTCAGCAAGTCATCATTGAGTACGGAAGCATTACCAGCGCTGTAGGCTGTCCGAGTTTTGAGTATTGTGGCTAGAGCAACGGTTTTAACAGTGTTACCCACTTGAATTTGCTGGGTAATACTAGATTCTCGTGTACCGTTAACTGGTGCGCCAATAACTTCCCCACCACCTGCGTTATCAGCGTTATCTACAGTGTAAACGTCACCACCATCGGGATTACGCAGTTGGTTTTGGGCATCACCAGGAGTATTACCAAGGGTAACTTTAATTACGTCACCGGATAGAGCGCCAGTTTGTACAGTCACTGGCACACGCACCAACACAGTACCGCTAACCGGAATTGAGGCTGTATCTACACCACCTGCTGCTACATTTGTCCAAGTTGCACCACCGTCAGTACTATATTGCAATGTGCCACTAGCTGGTGTTACCCCATTTTTATCAGCAGGAAGTACACCAGAAACTGTACCAGGCCCGGTTGTTGTTGCTTGGTTGGGAATATGGAATTTGGTGGGGTCGTTACCTACATTCGTTAGGGTGTAGGTGTAGGTTAGTAAATCGTTAACTCCAACAGTGCCACCATTGTTATCTGTGACACCCGACGCAGTAACGGTGATCCCAGCAACTTCTGCCACAGTAACTGTTACGGTATTAGAGGTGGCATTTATAGTTGTCCCTGGCGCGTTAGGATCTTCGTAGGTAGCTGTCGCTGTGTTACTAATAGATTGACCACCAGCTGTACCGTCAGCTAGTACAGGTGCAATAAATTGGAAAAGGCTACCAGTTAACAATGCTGTTGCTACTAGAGATTGGTAATGCTGGCGCTGCTTGTTGACAAATTTATTTCGGTTTACCATAGAAGTAGTTTGTTTATTTGCTGAACTTGTATTTTGGGTTTTGAGACAGGATAAAGTTCGGCAATTCTTTAAAGAATTACCGACTATATTTGCCCAAAACCTGAAGGCATTGGGCAGTGTATATATGAGGAGTTAATTTATTGGCTACTCCTGAAAAACTAGATTGAGGCAATAGGCAGAAAAGTTATTGCCTCTTGTTTTATGTTGTACGTTTACCGTTGATTATCAAGGTTAGCAATCGTAAATATGGGTAACTTACTACTGTGTCCTGCTGAATCTTCGATGTAAATAGCAATGTAGCTTTTATGCCAAAAAAAAACTTCCGTATAAATAAGTAACTTCTCTAGCGATGGATGAGTGCATCAAAGCTGAAAAATTAACTTTATTTTGGCGACACACATAGCAATTTTAGTGTTTAAAACAGAAGGAAAATACACTACAACCTATATATAAAAGCACTTTTGAATATTTGCTGCTATGTATGCATAGTACCATGTGGAGTAATTGGTATAAAGAAATAAAAAATCGACTCAGTGATCTGGATCACTAAATAAAGTGATACTAATTGAGCAAAATGCAAATAACTCATAGATAAGATGCAATTTAATTATATGAATACTCAGTGTTAAGACTGAATAACTGAAGTTTTTATCTAATTTTGAAACAAATAACTGTAAGTGTAAATACTTAATATTACGATTACGGTTATAAAAATTTTACAAAAATCATTTTTTCCAATACTAAGAATACCCGACATTTTTAGTCGGGTATGTTTGACTGGTATTTTTGCTCGTGTTACTATCAGGCGACAGCCGACAGACAAACAGGGAAAGCTAGTTTATGACTCAGGCCATCAAAACCCAAACTCCAACCCAAACCAGCACTGCCTACTTTCAAGCCTTAAAGTGTAAAGAATGTGGCGCTGAATATGAACTCAAAGCCAGTAATGTTTGTGAGTTATGTTTTGGGCCGTTAGAAGTCAAGTATGACTACAGCGCTCTCCGTCTGACTGTCACTCGTGAAACAATTCAAGCCGGGCCCAATTCAATTTGGCGCTACCGTCCTTTTTTGCCTGTTGCAACTGACAATGTTATAGATGTGGGAACGGGGATGACTCCCTTGGTTCGTTCTCACCGTCTTGCCCGTCGCCTGGGTCTAAATAAGCTTTATATAAAAAATGATGCGGTTAATATGCCCACCCTTAGCTTTAAGGATCGGGTAGTATCAGTTGCTCTATCAAGGGCGAGAGAGTTGGGTTTCACTACCGTTTCTTGCGCTAGTACAGGTAACTTGGCAAATTCTACAGCTGCGATCGCAGCTCATGCCGGTTTAGACTGCTGTGTGTTCATCCCCGCAGATTTAGAAGCCGGTAAAATTATCGGTAGTTTGATATATAGCCCAACGCTGATGGCCGTCAAGGGTAACTACGATCAAGTAAACCGTCTCTGTTCAGAAGTTGCCAATACACATGGCTGGGGTTTTGTCAATATTAATCTGCGCCCTTATTACTCTGAAGGTTCCAAAACGCTAGGTTTTGAAGTTGCTGAACAACTAGGCTGGGAGCTACCCGATCATGTTGTTGCTCCTTTGGCATCTGGTTCGCTGTTTACAAAAATTTATAAGGGTTTCCAAGAATTTATAGAAGTTGGTTTAGTAGAAGACAAGAAAGTCCGTTTCAGTGGCGCTCAAGCAGAAGGTTGTTCACCCATTGCTCAAGCCTTCAAAGAAGGACGCGACTTTATTAAACCAGTTAAACCAAATACAATTGCGAAATCCCTAGCGATTGGTAATCCAGCAGACGGTATTTATGCTGTGGAGTTAGCTCAGAAAACTGGTGGTAACATTGAATCAGTCAATGATGCAGAAATTATTGATGGCATCAAGTTGCTAGCAGAAACCGAAGGCATCTTCACAGAAACGGCTGGTGGTACAACCGTGGCCGTGCTGAAAAAACTGGTAGAAGCTGGCAAAATTGATCCAGATGAAACTACCGTGATTTACATCACCGGCAATGGTCTGAAAACCCAAGAAGCAATCCAAGGCTATGTTGGTGAACCCTTGACTATTGATGCTAAACTGGATAGTTTTGAACGCGCCCTAGAGCGATCGCGTACTCTTGATCGCTTGGAATGGCAACAAGTTCTCGTTTAGTTAGCAGTTAGGAGTTATGAGTTTTTTATTCATGACTCCTAACTCTTAACTGTATTCCTAACTCTTCACTTTGTACTTTTATGGCTGTAACAGTTTTAGTTCCTACGACTCTTCAGAATTTGACTAATAATCAAGCTACCCTAGAATCCAACGGTAGCACCATTGCTGAATTGTTGGATTCTTTAGAACAAAGCTTTCCTGGGATTAAATCCCGGTTGTGCGATGACGAAGGCAAGCTACGTCGGTTTGTAAATTTTTACGTTGATAGTGAAGATATCCGCTATTTAGATGGTATTAACACAGCCCTAAAAGATGGCGATGAAGTAAGTATTGTCCCTGCTGTTGCTGGTGGTTAATACAGAAAACATCAAATAAAGTAAAAAACTTACCAAATAAACCTTTGAGAAATTAACTGATTACCGGTCTGAGACTGGGAATCAGTTAAAAACTTAGCGATCGCCTGAGATAATTTGAGAGAGTCCCAACGCTTAACTCTTACTTGATATCGTCGCAGAGATGGCGATCGCTCTTACTGACATTCGGATTATTCTTTAGATAGTCATACAGCCAATCACAACCACGCTCCAGTAAGCTATCTAAATTCTTGAGATGATTTAGCTCATCCAAATTCCAGAGAATTATAGCCCCATCAGCACTGCCCAAAGCCAAAGTTTTACCATCGGCTGAGAAATTCGCGCTTAATAAATGATCGCTGTGCCCAGTCAAAGTTCTCATTAAATGACCGTCGCGTGTCCAAAGTTTTACAGTCTTATCATCACTGGCTGTTGCAATCATCTTACCGTCAGGTGAAAAATTCACGCTATTCACCTGATCGGTATGCCCCTTCAACTTTTTGTACCAGCGAAACTCGCCCTTGTCATCCTGCTTCCAAAGTATCACCGTCTTGTCATTACTACTAGTGGCAATCATATCGCCACTAGGTGAGAACCTAACACTCAAAACCCAACTGTTATGCCCGTTTTTCCCTGCGAGAGTCTTGTAGATGTGAAACTCGCCCTTATCGTTTTGCTTCCAAAGTTTCACCGTGTTGTCATCACTAGCTGAGGCAAGCATCTGACCGTTTGGCGACCAAGCTATAGCCCTTACCCAGTCCTGATGCTTGTTGAGAATCTGAGGTTTGATACCATCTAGCCGCGATATTATTACTTTGTTGTCCATAGTACCCAAAGCGATGAACTGACCGTTGGGTGAGAAATTCAAGTCCAATATCTTATCGCTTTTTGGAAAAAGGGTTCTCAGTAATTTACCGTCACGGTTCCAGAGTTCCACTGTGTTATCATCACTAGCGGTAGCAATTGTCTGACCATCAGGTGAGAAACTAACGTTATCGCTATGCCCCTCCAGAGTTTTGTCTAAAGTACCATCGCGCTTCCAAAGTTTCACTGTCTTGTCACGGCTGGCTGAGGCAATTATTTTGTCATCAGGTGAGAAATCTACCTGATTAACCCGATCGCTATGACCGTTGAGAATACTTACCACGCCACTACCATACTGAATCTTCATTGTGCTGTCAGCGCTAGGAGAAGTAGGAATTTGGGCGTTGTGTAAGCAACTGGTATTACCAACTTGCCAAACTTTCATCGTACCGTCAGCACTGGCAGAAACTAGGATTTTACAGTCAGGTGAAAACCTGACAGCATAAACTCCATTGGTATGTCCTGATAAAGTTGTGAGTAATGTACCATCAGGCTTCCAAAGCTTTACAGTCTTGTCGTCACTAGCTGTAGCAATCATCTTACCGCCGGGTGAGAAAGCCACACTATTGATTCCATCTTTATGTGCTTTAAAATCTTTTAAAGGAGTGCCGTCTCGATTCCAGAGTTTTACTCTGTTGTCGTTACCAGTCGCAGCAGCACCACCAGCAGCCGCCGCAATTGTCTGGCTATCGCTTGACCAAGCAACATCCCAAACAAAATCGTCATAGCCTTCTGTAGTGTGTAAAAGCTTACCATTGGATGTCCAGAGTTTCACAGTTTTGTCCCGGCCACCAGTGGCAATCATAGTACCGTCGGGGGAGAAAGCCACACTATTCACTCCATCTTGATGTGCTTTAATCGTTTTTAATAAAGTGCCATCTGGCTTCCAGAGTTTTAGTGTACTGTCTCGACTTCCTGTAGCAATTGTCTTACCATCTGGCGAGAAATCGATACTATAAACTCCCTTATTTTCGCCACTATTTACTCCATCTTGATATGCTGGTAAGGTTTTTAATAAAGTGCCGTCTTGCTTCCAAAATTTTATGATGCCCTGGAAATCGCCTGAGACAATTGTCTGATCGTCAGGTGAGAAACTCAAACCTAAGACTTTATCTTTATGTCCTTCAAGCGTCTTGTACACGCTACCATCTAAATTCCAGAGTTTTATAGTATTGTCATAACTAGTTGAGGCAATCAACTTACCATTATGGGAGAAAGTTACACCCCAGATTAGAGCCTTGTGTCCTTCTAAGCGATCACGCTCTACTATCCAGTAAACTGATTGCTGTAATGCCGCTATAACTTGGGTACGAATTTCAGAATCGGTTTTTCCCCAGTCTGTAGCTTGGAGTTTTTTACCTGCTTTAATGGCTTGTTTAAGTGCTTCAAACCTTTGATTTGAAGCAAAAAGGGCTTCCGAAGCTTTACTAATCGCAATTGTCTCAGCTTGTTCTGTCTTTTGCCTTTCAGATTCTGCCCGCACTCCCAATCCTACAGCTATAACTGCCAGAATGGACATTATAGTGACTCCTGCGATCGCAAAATTTAGTTGTCGTTTTGCGTCATTGCGTTGTCGCTTGAGAACACGATTTAGTTCTGCTTCAGCGTGTTGTCGTTGTTCCTTTTCCTTTTTCTGTTCTTCTAATTTTCTTGCTTGTTGTGACTGCCGGATAAAAGATACTAGATAATCATGAACTAATTGATATAGGTTAGCAGGGTCTTCAGGTATATTTAACACCAGCCCCGAACCAACTAAAATCTCTAAAACTAGATTAAGCTTTTCTTTTTCTGAGACAATATCTGCTGTTTTTAAATCTTCCGCTAAATTGTCAGAAGTTTTGAAGGGACGAGTACCTTTTTCGTCTGTTAGTAAATATAAAACTACTCTGGCACAGAGTTCGTTCTCAGAACCACAGTCTTTAATAACTTCTTCTAAAAATCGCTCGACTAGTTTTTCTTTTGTTCCTGACTGAAGATATTGTTCTAAAGTTGTAATTTTATCTGTTTGAAGTTGCGAACCGACGATTTGTAACTCAATCGGGCGTACCTCACCAAGTTCATCTGATAAATCTTCTACTAATTGATCGATTAACTCAGGTTCTAAATAAAAGTGGGTTTGTTCAGTCAGACTTTGGACAACAGCTTTGGCATCTTTTGAAGAGAAATTTCCTAAATAATAACGAATATCTTTGTCTAAAATATTGTTATTAATTGCTCTAAAATTTAACAGGCGATCGCATTCTAATAAATAATGCAAATAATCTTCTCTCAAACAGAGAATAATCTTAACATAAGGAATATCCAGACAAAGTTGCAAGAACTTATAAAATTGCTGTCTTTTACTTTGATCTGTGTAAACAAAGAAAAATTCTTCAAACTGGTCAAAAATTAAAACTGTTAACTTCCGCTCGGCATTTTTGTGCAAACTTTCACAGATAAATTCTATTGAATTACTAGAGGTACCATTATCTGCTAAACATTTTGCCAATATCGCCATCCAATCTGTATAAACTCGCATGACAATAGGTAATACATCACGCGCATCTATTGATTGTAGTTGCAGGGTTGGTACTAGTCCCCCATTCAAAATTGAACTTTTACCTACTCCTGACTGACCATGAAATACAGTCAATTTATGGTCAGTCCGGCTCATTCGTTTCATCAACCGATTGACATCTTGTTGCCGACCAGAAACAGCAATTTCTTGAGCAACTTTTATGAGATTTTCTCCTTGCACTAGTGCCGGATTAATTACCTCATGCCGAGGAATTAAATAAGCTGCCCCAATAAAAGCACGAAAACCATATTGATGTTCAATTTTAATTAGCTCTTGCTTAATTTGAAAAGCTGCAAGATATTGACCTTGTTGATAATAAATGCTTTGTAACCTCTCCAAAATCCGAATGTAAAGCTCTGGATCGTATTGAGGTTTAGTTTCTCTTCTTGCAGCTTCTAAGGTAGTTAAAGCATCTTCCACCTTATTAAGCTGCTGTAGCGCTCTGGCTAGTGCAAATAAATACCAACCTTGATGATAATATAGCACCAATTCTAAATTAGCTTTCGATTGGATGGATTGGTTACTAGCTACAATAAAAAGCGCTTTTTCGGCAGCTTGTTTAGCTTTATCCCAAGCAGACTGAGCAAGTGCTACTTCAGCGATAAATCCATAGGCTCTTGCTTTTCTGAACCAATCAGGATAAGTTTGATATAGAGTTAAAGCTTTTTGAGCGACTATTTCTAATTCATCCCACAGCTGAAGCTTTTGTAGTACTTCTCCCAAGGCGTTAATAAATCTTGCTACCAAGTCAGGACGATTCGCCTGCTCAAATATTTCGAGACATTTGTAATAATAATTTTTAGCGTTCGAGCAAGCATTTTGTTGTTCTGTTAAATGCTGCACGGCGTAGGTACGCCACCATAACCCCAAATTGTATAGTACACAGCCTTGCTGTTCTAGTTTAGAACTCTGTTGCAAAAGTGCAAGACTGCGTTCATAATGCTGGCGTGATTGTTCCATTGAAACCGCATCTCGACCCAGAACAAATTCCAAACTGGCTTCTAGTTCTGCGTCTAAATTCACACCCCGCTTTTGCAGTTCAGCTTGTGCTAACTCAAGTTCTACGCGGTGCGGCGAACCGATTGCCAAGTTGATTGCGGAATTATCGAGAAATTTTCCTGCGCCAGCATCTAAAACTTGAGCAAAAACTGATTCAGCAGTTTGTTTGATAAATTGAACTAAATCAGCAGTTGCGATCGCAAAATGAATTATTGTGGCCCAATTCTCAAAATCTGTCGCTAATCTGATCAGCTTTTGCAGAACTTGGTCATTAACCAGTAACATGACTGGGAACGGGAAGTTTTTTCTAAACTCCTCTCGTACTTGGTTAGCTGAAGTTAGAACTATATCGATATCTTTAACCGATTCCAAACCAAAAACCATTAATGCTGATGGCTGTTCATCTCCCAATTTTTCACCTATAGACGTGTAAAGAGTTTTTACTGACACGGGTAAGGTAATTTCACGGATTTTAACAGGAGATAGTTGGTGTAGACGTTGTACTATATCTTGACGGAAAGCTGCATAGTTACAGCGCAGCAAAGTCAGTGAAAATTCTCCCTGAGAAAGGTTAATTGCTCGCACCAAAGTTTGCAATGAACGTTCATTGTCAAAGGGTAAATTTTCTGGCTCTTGCTGATTAATCATAATGTACAGCAGTTTTTTTTGTATGAAGTACAAAGCTATGGGTTTGGAAGCAGGAAGAACGACGGACAATTTTTGTTAGTTGTAAAAAGCTGTAGTTGTGAAGATGACAACTGACACGGCTCCCGGACTTGTTGATATAACTCCCGCACTTATTGATATAGCTCCCGGACTTGCTGATATAACTCCCGCACTTGCTGATATAGCTCCCGCACTTGCTGATATAGCTCCCGCACTTGCTGATATAACTCCCGGACTTGTTGATATAGCTCCCGCACTTGCTGATATGGCTCCCCGACTTGTTGATATAGCTCCCGCACTTGTTGATATAACTCCCGGACTTGTTGATATAACTCCCGGACTTGCTGATATGGCTCCCGCACTTGTTGATATAGCTAACGTTATGAAATTTGACAAAATACCTCATAAGTTAGGCATACAACTCTACGTCCCTACAGCCGATTTATAACCTAAATTCCTTGGCTTCAGCCAAAATCGGATTGACATCAAACCAAGAACCATCCTCATTCCGGTATTCAAATACAAACATACTGCGGAGCAAAAGTTCGTATCTTTCATGACCTCTCAAGCTTTTCTCTTGCGTTACCTCACGTAGTAATTCCCATTCATCGGGTGTAATTGCCAAAGTTAGCTCATTGCGGCGTTGTTTAATCACCCTATCTACACACTCCCGCGACAGAGGTGGGTCTTCTTGCTGAAGACAGCGAAATAATAACATTAACAAATTACGCAAATGACCGCCGCTAACTAAACAAAGTCGCTCTAAAGTATCAGGACTATCAAAAACCTCGGTAATTAAATTCTGACTTTGTTCCCAACTGACACCAGGAAAAGCCCTCGCCATGACCATCTGTTGTAGTAGCGTAATTCCTTGTGAAAATTGTGAACCATTTTGCAATTGCACAGGAACCATCGGCAAAACCTTGGGGTCTACGCCAAAGCGATTTGTTAACCTTCCTAAAGCGTTGGAAAAAATCAACACTAGGGGAATGGTATAAACAACATGACAATTTAGCTGGTTTAACTGTTCACCACGTTCTACAAAAAGATATTCTGGCTGGTAATAACCCGAAGGCTTCAAAGAATTATCCACTCTGTCGAGATTATCTATAATTACCACCAGTCCTTGTTTACCTTGCTGCTTGAGTTTTTCTACAGCAGGCTTGAGCAATTCTTTGTTAATTGATTCTAAAATGCCATTGGTGCGTGGTTCTAAATATTGCCGTAACTGGCCGCGGAGTTTGGGACTATCTTTAGTTTTGGCAGTAATTTTGGCAATACCCACAGATAATTCAGCCTCCACCCCAATGTCTAGCGGCGTTTGCAAAAACTCAGAAATTTCTGCAAATAGATTTTTAAAGTATCCTGGTTTGAGGTTGATTTTTATTGCTTCTAAACTTTGACTCACCTCACGAGCTACTGCTAGTAAAATATCTGTAACATCAATATCAGCCATATCGAGGCTTTGGCTAGATTCAAAATAAACCACATGAAATCCCTGCTGCTCTAACTCTGCCTTGAGTCGCAGTAACTCAGTGGATTTACCACAGCCAATATGTCCGGTAAATAATTGACAGGTAGGTTGTTCTGGTGCAAGGCGGGTGATAGTTCGCCCAAGTTCTTCAATAATCTTGGCACCACGAACTTTAGAGAAATCAATATAATATTGTCTATCCTCCGGTTTGCTCACAACCAGAGTTTTACTGGGGTTACAAGCTTGAAAAAACCTGACTAAATCTAGTTTCATCACAAATCACCCGAAATTAGCCTGATACTCTTGCCATTTCAGTGATTATACAGATGATAAAGCGGCTATTTCGGAAAAAACTTCTTCAAGGCGACTGATTAAGGACTTCCATAAAAAACGTGAGTTCGACAGACCTCTCCCTGCCTTGAACTTGCGTTCAAGTCTGTCCCTCTCCGACTCGGAGAGCTACGGTGTACACACATCTCTGTGCCAGGTGCAAAATGTGGTTTGATCCCCCTAAATCCCCCTTAAAAAGGGGGACTTTAAGAAGTTTTCCCCCCTTTTTGAAGGGGGGTTAGGGGGGATCAAAACGTTGTGGGGCTAGGTTATCAGACTTGTGTGTACACCGTAGGACTCGGAGAGGGACAGGTTTTGCGTAGTAAAACCAGGGAGAGGTTTTTTGGGTGGACATGATATGACCCAATACGGTTCAGTTAAGGCTAAAACTCTGTTGTCAAAGTCAAAAGTAAATGCACAATGCAGCTAGCAAACCTCTACAATTTCAACTTTTCACCCCGAATCGAATAATCTAACAACTCCATCGGGTGAATAACTGAAATATTCTTACCTTGTAACTGCAAATGCTTCGTAATTTGCAAAGTACACCCCGGATTAGCAGAAGCAATTAACTCAGCACCAGTATTCAACAAATTCTGTATTTTTTGCTGACCCAATTCTTCAGCAACTTCTGGTTGCAGCATATTATAAACCCCAGCACTGCCACAACATAAAGCTGCATCTACTGGTTCTCTCAACTTCACCCCTGGAATTTGTCGTAATACCTGACGCGGTTGGACGCTAATCTTTTGACCATGCAATAAATGGCAAGCATCTTGATAAACTAAATTCAAAGGTTTATCAGTAAGTGGCGACAGTTTTGCTGTTATACCAACAGTTGCCAAAAACTCTTGAGCATCTTTAACTTTAGCTGCAAAATCCTTCGCCTTTTGCCGATATTCGAGGTCATCTTCTAAAATATGACCGTATTCTTTCAAAGTATGACCGCAACCAGCAGCATTGATAATTACAAAATCGACATCAGCCTTGGCAAAACTATCAATCATCTGCCTTGCTAAAGCTTTTGCCTGTTCTGTCTGCCCTTGGTGTTCGGGAAGTGCGGCACAACAACCTTGAGATTTGGGAATCACTACTTCACAACCATTCGCTGTTAAAACCCTCACCGTTGCTTCATTCACAGGAGAGAAAAACAGCCGTTGCACACAACCCAAAATTACCCCGACTCGATAGCGCTTCTCACCTTTAGCAGGAATCACACTAGGCAGATTATCTTGAAAAGATTTGAAGGTAATTTCTGGCAGAATTGATTCCATCGCTGCCAAACGGGGCGATATTTTATTAAGTAAACCTGTAGCGCGAAAGAATTTAGTAAACCCCAACTTTTGATAAACCAACAACGGAACTAATAAAACTCGTAAAAGATTGGGATAGGGAAACAGAGAAAATATCAGTTGACGAAAAAATTGATCTGGCAAACTGCGGGGATAATTTCGTTCAACTTGGTGACGAGTTGCAGAAATTAATTTGTCATACTGCACACCAGAAGGACAAGTACTCACACAAGCAAGGCATCCCAAACACGAATCAAAATGTTCTACGGTTGCCGTATTGAGAGCAATCTCACCCTCATTAATTGCATCCATTAAATAGATGCGTCCTCTAGGTGAATCCATTTCCTTACCCAGCACCCGATAACTGGGACAAGTCGAAAGACAAAATCCACAATGTACACAACTATCAATTAACTTTGGGTCAGGTGGATGATTAATATCAAACCCTTTCAAATTCTTTAAACTAGCCGTATTATTAACAGAATTATCTGAAACTTGCATATTTCTACCTTTCCCCTCTTCCTTTGCGTCCTTTGCGTCCTTGGCGGTAGCCTGTGGCAAGCCGCTTCGCGTCTACGTTTTCTTAAAACTAAATTCCACCCACAAACCGCCCCGGACTTAAAATATTTTTACTATCAAACTGTTCCTTAATACGGCGCATCAAAGGCAAAGCATTCCCCGTATAACCCCAAACATCTATTTGTTCTTTAACCGCCACTGGTGCTGACAGAATTGTTAAAAAACCACTAAAGGCTTGAGTGCGATCGCCTCCGGCGGAGCGTAGCTCATCGCGCACTTTCAAAACTTGATTTTTACTCTCTAATTGTAACAAACCCAAACCACTACTAATATGAATTAAACCTAACTCCACCTGAGTCAAAATCTCCACAGCAGCAGTAGGTAACACTCCTATTTTGCAGGTAATTACAGATTCTGTGGCAGAAAAATGTATTTGTTCTTGCAATCTCTGCCATAAACTAGCCTCATCAGCATCGGCAAAAATTACCCCATCTAAACCTAATTTTTGCCCAACTTCCAAAACTCGGTTTGACTGTTCTTTAACACTCTCACTAATACTCTGAAAACGGGCAATTAATCCCAATCCTTGACCCAAACCTAAGCTAGACACCAATTTAGTTGATAGCAAATCAGCTTGAACTGGTGTTAATGCCGAACTTCTAAGAATATCAGCCGCTTGGGATACAGCCTCAGCACTACCAGTTAGTACCACCGTCCCCGATGCCTCTGATAGCGGATATACACGGAAAGTTAGTTGACTAATCAAGCCCAATGTGCCATAAGACCCAGTAAGCAACTTCATCAAGTCATATCCAGCAACATTTTTAACTACTCTTCCCCCAGCTTTGGCGATTTCTCCATCAGCACGGACAAAGGTAACACCTAGTAACTGGTCACGCACACTACCATAACGTTGCCGCAGAGAACCTGTATCACCTGTGGCAACAATACCGCCAATAGTTGCTGACTCCGGTGCTGTGGGGTCAAGGGCGAGAAATTGCCGCGATTTTGCCAAAAGTGCCTGGAGATCCGAGAACTTCATTCCAGCTTCGACTGTGACAGTCAAATCGCCAACAGCGTGTTCAATCAGTTGATTGATGCGTTCTGTACTAACTACGACATCAACGTCCTTAGCTAAACCACCCCAGCTAAGTTTACTGCCACTACCACAGGGTAAGATGCGCCAGTTGTGAGTGTGAGCTTTGGCGATGACTGCGGCTAGTTGTTGTTGGGTACGGGGATAGACGATACAAGTGGGAGGTTTTCCAGAACTTACAGCTTGTTGGATACGTTTTTGCTGGTCTATTTCGATATTTTCCCAAAGGCAAACAGCATTTTCTTCGCCGATAATAGATGCAAAATCAGTAGCGCACACGCCTTGCGGCTTGTCGTTAGATATCGCTTTCATTGAGTTTATTTTTTTACGCTCTACATCTAATTTACTGGCTAACCTGACCAAAAAAGCGTATTGCCATTAATATACGGTGGCTGTAGATGCCTAGGTTGGGCTACGCCAACACGAACCAAACGCTACTCATTTGCGATAAACAACGCTTGTAACAAATAAATTATTTAACAGATGTTCTCCGCTGCCTGGAAATAGAAGGATTACTGTGGGTTGAGGCAATGTCTGTGAGTCGGCAAGCGCTATCTCAACGACCAGAAAGCTTGCCAGCAAAGTTATTTATCAAGTTATATGAGCAAGTAATAGAGCGCCTAGCAGCCAAGAAAAATCCCGCAGAAGTTGACCCAAGGTGGTCATCGATAGCTGAAGAGTTTAGTGCAGTATGGATAGCGGATGCATCGACCTTGGAAGCCATCAAAAAACATTTAGGACAACTCCAAGAAAAAACAGGCGCAGTGTTGGCGGGGAAGATGCTGATGGTGGTAGAAGCATTTACTCATCGCCCAGTAGCAGCGTTTTTCGATGCCGACGCGAAACGCAATGAAACCAACTGGTGGCAAGAACTACAACTACGCTTAACAGTAGGTGGTTTACTGATCACAGATATGGGCTAATATTCTTGATCCGCAACAACTTTCACCACAGTCGGTTTGTGATTTGTATCGCCGACGTTGGCAAATCGAAGATGCATTTTTACTGACTAAACGCTTACTCGGTTTATCTTATCTGTGGCATTCCATTCCCTGTACCCATTCTGGATAACCCCCTAGTTTATCTCCTTCTACAGGTGTAATGCGATCGCAAAAATCATCCAGATCCTCAAAACCCAGTCGCTCAATCACTTCATCTTCTAGCGTTTCATTTCCCAATTTATCCCAACCATAAACCAAGGCTACAAGGTCTTCCAACTGGGGATAATCTTCCACTTGTTGCCAAGCAATAATAGTTTTAGCAGAAAAATGAGATCCATAGAATTAGAGACGCAATTAATCGCGTCTGTATAAGAGTTAGGAGTTAGTATTTGATGGCTTCTGATTCATAACTTATAACTCCTAACTCAATATGCGTCCATACACCGCTATCTTAATCGTACCAACTGGCGTTGGGGCTACCATTGGGGGTTATGCAGGTGATGCTTTGCCTGTTGCCAAAGTTATAGCACAGGTTTGCGATCGCCTAATTACTCACCCCAATGTCCTTAACGGTGCAAGTTTATACTGGAACCTGCCAAATACTTTCTATGTTGAAGGTTATGGACTTGACAAATTTGCCTCTGGATGCTGGGGTTTGCGTCCAGTCCGCAACAATAAAGTAGGTTTGCTTTTAGACCAAGCTATTGAGCCAGAGTTGCGGCTACGACATATACAAGCAGCCGATGCAGTCAGAGCAACTCTGGGATTGACTCTAACAGATTATGTAATTACAGATGCACCATTAAATGTAGAATTACGGACTACAGCATCGGGAGCTAGTTGGGGAACAATTGGCAACCCAGATAGTTTATTACGAGCAGCTGAGATATTAATTAAAAAAGCGGGTGCAGAAGCGATCGCAGTTGTTGCCCGTTTCCCCGATGATATGGACTCAGAAGCAGTACAGAAATATCGCCAGGGTGAAGGTGTAGATCCTTTAGCGGGTGCAGAAGCCGTAATTAGCCATTTGCTAGTGCGAACCTTTCAAATTCCTTGCGCCCATTCTCCCGCCCTTTTAAGCGAACCTCCACAACCAGATTTATCTCCGCGTTCTGCCGCCGAAGAATTGGGTTATACCTTTTTGCCGTGCGTCCTTGTAGGATTAAGTCGTGCCCCACAATTTATAATAGATAAAGGAGCGATTGCATCAGAAAAAGGAGATATTTGGGCAGATGAAGTGGATGCTGCGATCGCACCTGCAAATGCTTGTGGTAGCAGTGCCTTACTGAGTTTAAGTCAAAGACAATGCCAAATAATTACAGTAGAAGAAAATAAAACTCTAATCAAAGTTCCTCCCCAACCGTTGGGGATCAAAGTTATACAGGTAAACTCATATTTAGAAGCTGTAGGCGTATTAGTAGCACACAAAGCAGGCATTAACCCCTCCGCTCTCCGTCCCAAACTATCACCTTTGCAGCCAGTAATTAAAAGTTAGGAGTTAGGAGAGAGGCGATTAATCGCGTCTGTACAGGAGTTGGAAGTTCTATCTTCCCCCTTCCCCCTTCCCCCTTCCCCTTGCCCCTTCCCCTTGCCCCTTCCCCTAAAAACCTGTGGTTGAACAACAAAAACAAGAGCCAGAAATTCCATATCTGACACGCATCCAAGTACTTGGGGCGATGGGAGCGACTGCAATCATTTTGTTGATAGTCGCCAAACTGTCGTTGCACTTTGGCAACTTTTCCCTCTTTTCCTGGAAGTGGGACGAGAAAGATTTGCTGTTGGGTGTAGGATTGGGATTCGTCATTACCGCGTTAAGTGGCATAGCTTATCGCGTTTGGACTCCCTATCGAAAAAGTGCAGATTATTATCTAGAAGTGGTACTGAAGCCCTTAGCCTTACCAGACTTAATTTGGCTCGGTTTACTACCAGGGTTGAGTGAAGAATTGTTATTTCGAGGTGTAATGCTGTCAGCTTTAGGATTAGATCATCTGGCTGTCATTGTATCTAGTTTTTGCTTTGGCATCTTACATTTTAGTGGTTCTCAACAATGGCCTTATGTGATTTGGGCAACAATTGTTGGGATGATATTGGCATATAGCGCCTTGCTTACGGGCAACCTATTAGTGCCGATTGTCGCTCACATGATTACCAATTGGATTTCTAGCTATTTCTGGAAAATGTGGCAATTGCGGCAATTAAAAAATAAATTTTGAGCTTGTAGGAATTAGTGCGTAGGCATAGATAGCCCCAAGGCTTTTCGGTTAAGAAGGGAAAGGGAAAGGGTACAAATGCAGTACTCACACATTAGATAGAGTTTCTACTTTCTGCCTTCTACCTCGTGCCCCCTGCCTTTCAATACGGTTCGGTTAGGGTTTTTTGATGAAAATTCTAAATCATAAAGACGCGATAAATCGCCGTCTCTACAATAATCAATCCTTCGTCTTGGCGGCGATTTATCACGTCTCTTGGCTTAACCGAACCGTATTGCCCTGCCTTCTATCTCCTGCATTCTACCCCCTGCCTCCTGCCTCCTGCCCCCTGCCCCCTTCAATCTGCGTTCACAAATTCCAAATATCCATTGCTGAGTTCTTTCACCGCCAAATCATAAAATTGCTTCCCGTGTTCTGGTGTTGCTAAACCAGGATTTGATCCCATGCGTCCATCTGGATAACGCACTCGAAAGTCAGCTGCGCTATAAATCCTGTGTCCGCTTGCAACTTCTGGTGAAAGGGGTGCTTGCTTAATCGCTTCTGGATAAACGTATTGGGTGAGGGCTACTTCACTTGGTGTTGCATGAGAACCTTCTTGATCCCCATATAACTCTTTAGCTAGCTTATATACAGAACCGCACATAAACCAGTTTGCCACTTGACATTGCACCTGTTGAGCATTGGCAATCTGTAAATCTTCTAAATGGGCATAAGTTTCGGAGAACGCCGCTTTGAGGGTGGCAATATTACCACCGTGTCCGTTGATAAAGTAGAACTTGCTAAAACCAGCTTTGGCTAAACAAGTTACATAATCTCGAACTACTTGAATTAAAGTGCTAGGACGCAGACTGATTGTGCCAGGAAAAGCAGTATGATGCAGTGCCATGCCCACATTGATTGTAGGGCCAACGATCGCGCCAGTTGCATCACCCACACCAGCTGCGATCGCTTCTGCACAAATGGCATCAGTACCAATTAACCCCGTTGGCCCATGTTGTTCTGTAGAACCAATAGGGAAAATAATCCCCTTCGACTGCTGTAAATAAGCTTCGACTTCTTGCCAAGTACTCAAATGCAGTAACATTTTTAATGATTTTCCTCAATAAAATTGCGGTAAGACGAAACCCTTCTCTGCTGAATAGCATCTCAATACTTTTCGGTTAAGGGGAAAAGGGGAAAGGGAAAGGGTTTGAATTTCCCTTTTCCCATTGCCCTTTAACCTTTCCCCAGACCAAAAGAGAGATTATTAGGTTTATCCGAAAAGTATTGAACTCCCACTAACTTGATTATGAACTCCCAAGATTCCCAGTAGTGGCGATCGCGATGATAAATTTCAATAACAAGATCCCCGACTTCGCTAAAATTGTCGGGGATCAATGAATTTTATATTTTTAGATATCTGCCATCAACTTTCTGCCAAATGTGGAGAAAATGAGGCTATCTATTTTTATAAATATTGTTTAGGGGATGGAGTCGCAACGATTTTTGACAGATATGGATACAAGCAATTTACCAAATATGTTACTTTATCCTACGAGCTTCGTTGCGAACCCCACCTATAAGAAAAATCTAAATTTATGAGATGTTGTGAGATGTTGGTTTTGTAGATCATCAAGAAAAGAATGGGGATCAATCTTAACTGTTGATTAATCAAAGTAATAATGTTTTTTCACGTCGCTTGTAATTTCCCAGGTACAGGACATTCCAGCCGGAAAAATCACCAAATCGCCTTTACCCATTTGCACTGGCTGTCTACCATCAGGAGTAACAACCACATCGCCTTCCAAAAAGTAGCAAGTTTCTTGAGAATCATAAGTCCAAGGGAATTTTGAGACTTCCTTTCTCCAAATATCCCATTTATAGACACCCAATTCATTGAGGCGTTCTTGTCTGGGCTGATGCTCAATTTGAATTTCCATGTTGCGTTTTTCTAGTTATGTTCAGCAGTAGGATTGAATATCCTCTCCACACTGATCTACTAAATAACACAAAGCGCGAAAACGCAAGTAGACAAGTTCGTTATAAAGTGGATTGAGTTTGCACATTGGCGGAATGTGTCCTATTTTGCGACCAAAAAGCTTGATATCACGCTCGAATGGACACTGAGCAGGAATCAGTTTAGCAATAAATTTCGCTAATTTCTGATTCTGAATCTCAATTTCATCCAGCCATTGACGTAATGGTTGCAATAAATCTAATTTAGGTTTAGTTAGTTCTTTTTTGCTATCTGCTTGATTATTTTGTCCTAAAGGTTGAATAAACGCAGACAAAAAAATACGCTGATTCTTTATTTTAAGCATAGTAGTAGGCAAGGTTTTCCTTGTGTAGATGAACTATTTGCCGAATTGGAATATTACCATCTAATCTGTCAAGCCAATTTGCATTATGCTTGGAAATTATGCAGAAAAATAAGCACAATACAAAGAATTTACATGCATCTTTGGAGGGAAATTGTCTAACTAATTGTTATTTAAGCCCACCAAATCGGGAAGAACTGTCCCGTTAAATACAAAATAACAAAGAAATTATAAAAATGGCATTTCTTTAACTTATGGATTGCTAATCTCCGAGATAGCAATTTTATATATTAAATATAAATGCCTGGTTCTGAAACGGCCTAGTATCTAGAGATGGAATTTGGCGTAGAAAAAAACAGTTTAGCTCTCACTCTATATAGGCTTCGGTAGGACTAGTCTCTAATATCTAGCGATTTTAGGCTATTAAATATCTAGTGATTTGTCTGGTATATTACACTAGATAACCTAGATATTATCTAATAAGTAGCAATAAATCCTTTGATAAGTTCAAGCTAATATACTTAGAAGTTATAGCATTTACAAGAATATTTGCAATAAATGTATCGAGTGTAACCGCTTACACTAGTACGCCCCTACCAACATATAAGGCTCATATTTGATTGATTTTTGAAAAAACTCAGTGCAATTCAAAAAGCCTTCTTTCCAGTTGCCTCTTGCCTAAACTTATTTCTTAAAATATCTCAAGCCGTAACGTTCTTGATATTTGTTGATATACTCGATATTTTGTTGCTCTAATTTTGACAGTAATTTAGATGGAAACGCTTTTGGTGAATATATAGGTTTATACCAAGGTTGGTTGTCAAAATAATCTTGTAATCCAGGAGTATCAAAACGGCGGCCGTGACTAGCAAAAATCGAATTTCGCATAATATCTAGTTCAAAACCGTCTTTACCATCCAAATCTGCATCACTTACAAGTCTTTGGGAAAGCCATAAATAAGTGTTGACGGTCGTGGTACCAACTGGCGGTATTGATGTCGTTGGGGTAGGTGTAATTTGAGTAGGAACAGATGGGGTTTGAGTAGGAACAGATGGGGTTTGAGTAGGAACAGATGGGGTAGTTGGTATAAATTTAGGAGTTTCTATGACTGGGCTGGTGACATTTGACGGAGTTTCTGAAGGTAACACCGTTTTGTCTGCTGTAGATTGAGTAGGTTTTGTTAATACCTGGCTAATAATCACAGATGCACCGATTAGCCCACCTGCAATCAAACTGCCCATAAGGATATTATTCTGACTATTACCTTGAGGATTCGGCTGTGGTTTGACAGCCACTGTCTGAGGTGGTGGTGCAGAAACTATAGTCGGTTGAGTCAAGATGGGTTGCGTTGGTGGAATTGGATTTGCGATATTCTGCAAAGTATCCAGCATTGCTCTAGCTGTGGGGTAGCGATCGCGCGGATGATATGCGATCGCTTTATCAATCGCTCCTGCTATGATTGGACTAACATGACTCGCATACTGTCGCCACACAATTTCACCCGTCTGGGAATCCGTCTCTAGTTGTTGCGCCTGTTTACCAGTGAGTAAGTAAATTATCGTCATTCCTAAACTGTATAAATCACTCGAATAAACTGGCCTACCTGCGGCTTGTTCACTCGGCATATAGCCAGGTGTACCAATCACAATCGAACTGGTAGGATTGCCTTGAGAATTTACTACGGTTCCCATTGACTCCCGGATAGCGCCAAAATCAATCAGCACTGGTTTACCATCACGATGACGCACAATGATGTTATCGGGTTTAATATCGCGGTGAACGATGTGCTTAGAGTGAACATAATCCAGGACGGGTAATAAATTCATGAATAATTCCTGGACAGCGCCTTCACTAAATAGTCCCTGCTTTTGAACTTTTCCAGTTAGGGTATCGCCTTCAACCCACTCCTGAACTAAGTAAAATTGCCCTCCAGAGGAAAAATAGGCATATAATGCTGGAATTTGGTCATTTGCACCACCGAGTTCTTCGAGAATAGCTGCTTCGCGTTGAAACCTCTCTTGCACTAACTGGTAAATTTGGGGATTATTGTGAATTGGTCTTAGCTGTTTAACCACACAACGGCGCTTTGAGGGCATATAGGTATCTTCTGCTAGATAGGTTTCACCAAACCCACCAGCGCCCAGTGTGCGGATAACTTGATAGCGATCGTTCAGCATCTGTATTGTCATGGGAGATTATAAGCGATATTCATAAGATAGTTTTCCCAAAACAACCTTCATTTCAAATCTAGTAAACCTTCTTCTTTCAATTTAGGATTGAAGCGAATTTGCATTTGTAAACCACGCACTTCTAATAATTGCGTTGAAATTTCTGCTTCTACTCTTCGCGCCACATTTTTAATAATTTTCATTTGTGCTAATTCATCATTAGCTGGATTTTGATATTTTGCCTGTTCGTCAGGTGTCATTATCAATTTGACATCAATGGGATGAGTCCATTTTTCCTTGTTATCCCCATTTCCCCAAGGTACACCGCCATTTTCAGCAATCCAAGCATTTTCAGTATTTTCTAAAATTGTGCGACTAGGGCGTTCAATAGTTTGAACTTTGACCCAATAGCATTGCTGTGGCTGACGGACTAAATGCTGCTTGAGGCTGAGATAAACATCACGAGAGTATCCTACAAATTGCAGCACTTTTTCTTGGTCAAAAATAGCATACACCCCGATTTTACCTTGAAATTGTTCAGGTAATTGACCGCTATCATCAATGTAAGGAATGTATTCCAAGGCTGCCAAAGAAGAAAGATTCGTTTCAAGAGCCATACATCAAATATTAAACTTACTATTTGCCTTCAGAATGGAAAATTGCTAATTAGGGAAAACTATCTTTTAAATTACCCATTACCCAATTTTTGGTAAATTGCACAAAGGCGACTGGGTTTAAAAATCTTAGCACTAAACATAAAATTTGGTGGTACATTGATGATGGCATATTCATCAGATTCATGATACTTTTCAAACTCTGCTGGCATTCCTTTCGTTGTCGTTAAGCTATAAGGAACTGGTTGGAAAATTAATTCTGTAAATTTAATTTGCTCACACTGCAATTGTTGGCGAATTTGGTTTAAGAAAGCATCGCTTGTCAATAAGTTGAATAAAGTTTCTTGGGCTTGTGCTTCAAGAGTGAAACTGCCATCAAAGTTCTGGACTATTTTAAGAGACATTTTCTGTATAGGTAGTTCTTAACGACTCAGTGAAAAATCACTACTTTAAGATCAGCCTATTGGATTGTGGGACTTCTGTCAGCCACTAGAGGAAGCTGGCATGATTAAGAATCATGAAGTTGAGCAGATTTTCAGGGATAGGTGATTTTTTCTTAACGCTTTGCTGACAAACTTCAGTAGGCAAAAAAGCAGTGAAAGCCCCGATTTACCGTAGGGGCAAGTCACGAATTGCTCTACAGGGTATAGCTCTGCACAAGCACTAACTAAGTGAATAAAAATCATTTTTTTAGTAAGAGGTAAAATAAAATACATAACAATGCCAGAATGCAAAACTACTCCAGGTAGGTTGGGGAGCCACTGCGTTGGGCGGGTTTCCCGACTTGTTCGCTCTTAGCGTTCCCGCAGGGTAGCAAGTGGCGTTTGAGGAACGAAACCCAACATTCTCAGGGCTTTGTTGGGACTTCCAAAAAATCCTGTGGGGTGGACATCTTGTCCGCCCTTGGCTATGGGCGGACAAGATGTCCACCCCACAATAAGTAGTTGAGTATTTTTTTATTTAGAAGTCCATTAACCGAGCAGTATTGGGGCTGCGCCTACGTACTTAGCGCACCACATTCTCGCACAACAAAAATGAGTGAATAATCGTGATATAAACCACAACTATCCACTCAAAGTTTAGTAAATCGGGGTTACTAAAAAACCCCAAGAAGATTATTCAAACTTGGGAAAGTTAAAACCAATTAACGTGATTCAGTTCCCTGATTGGGGCTACCTGCTATACCATCCTCTCCTGGTGCTTCTGGCGTAGCACTGGGTTTAGCATCACTCTTTTCAGCATCGCCAGTTTTGCGGATACTTTCGTCGATGGGGGTTTGGTAGCCACCAGAAGCAGTAGGCGTAGTTTCTTGATTATCAGATTTTTGTTTTTGTTGTTCAGCCATGATGACATTCCTTAATTATTTATTCTTGGGATTATCTTAAGAAAATTTGGGTTTTGAGTACATCTATCCAGAATCTAGTTATCGCTGATTGTCCCTCTATCGGAAGTATTGTTTAGTACTACTCATCTTTGATGACAAAAATTCATAACTATGAAATTTGCTAACCTTAGAATGCTTGCCGTCGTTAAAGGACAACTTAGAACAGATTTGATATCCGAGATGCTTTTAGAATTGCTTTATTGACGCTTGACAGAGAATGGCAAATGATCTAAGTGAATAATATCGTGTGATGATTGTGATCCAAACTATCAAAGTGTAATTAATGAACCAGAGTAATTCACCGTTACCATCTGGATGTGTCCTTCGCAAGGCAACCTTGGCGGATAAGTGGTCGATTCGATTGCTGGTATTCTCAGCGAAACTCGACCCAACCCAATTAAACTGGCAGCAATTTTGGGTAATTGAATGCGGTGATAATCTCGTAGCTTGCGGACAGCTACGTAATTTTTCAGGGGCACAAGAACTTGGTAGTTTGGTCGTTGCATCAGCTTGGAGAGGTCGCGGTTTGGGTACTTTGCTAACGCAGCATTTGATTAATACAGCAACGCAACCACTTTATCTTGAATGTTTAGGTGAACGATTGGCACAGTTTTACAGTCGTTTTAATTTTGCACCAATATCTTTTGAAGACTTGCCACAATTTCCCAAAACAACAGGTTTGTCTACGCTCAACGATAAATTTAGGTTGTCACAATTAGCTAAAAGGCTGCTCAAAGTTCCTGTGGTGTTTATGGAATATCGAGGTCATACTAATTCGTAATTCGTAATTAAGATATAGAGAACAATGACTGATACAAGCTGTTTACAATCTTTTACTCTTTCCAATTTTCTATTTTCAAATCGGAGGTTTAGCAAAAATTGTTAGTAAGACTGGCCCTAATAAATAGTGGTGATTCAAACACAATAGCCCAGCAGAAGAGCCAAGAAGTTGACGTTGATTAGGGCTGTAGAGTCTAATTCCACGGGGAGTAAGTGGCAATAATTGAGGTTCTGCGTCTTTTTTAGAAGTAATGTTAATGTCAACTAAGTAGAAGCGTCCACCGGGAGAAAGTACCCGTGCTATCTCACTAACTACCTGTTTTGGTTCCAAATAGTGCAAGAAGCTGATAGTGCTGAAAACAGCATTAAATTGACCATCAGCAAAGGGAAGAGACTCAGCTTTGCCCTCGATATAAATTAAACGTGGACGGTGATGGTTGCTCTGTCTTGCTAACCGCAACATATTAGCAGAGAAATCCAATCCAGTACCCCGCAGGTCAGGAAACTGAGTAGCAAGGCGCTCAAGTAAGCGGCCAGTACCACAACCGATATCAAGTACATTTGCTGACTTTGGTAAATCGACGTACTCCAGCAAGCGTTTGTGAATGGCTCGATAAAACACTGAAGGGAAGAGCCAGTCATAACTTGGTGCCCATCGGTCAAAAAGTAGCTTTTTGTTACTGAAGAAGTTATCAGTCATAAGTTTTCGCAGCTTCTTTAAAGCTTGATGCTTTTTTAGGGTAAGTTTAGCTGCGCCTCCCAGAATTTGGTTATAGTTTTGCAGTCCGGCAATATCTAGCCTAGCGTTTGGCACAATATAGCGGTTCTTGACCCAACCCAGTGAGTTACAGCTAGCCGATTCATTTGTTGCAAAAGTTTTTGGAAATTGTAGAAATCATCAGGAATTTTGATCCTTGAATGTGTAGTTTACAGTGTACCTAGAGATTCATTCTATCTTTGTAGAGAACGAACGAACTAGGAATCAGTGCATAAAACTATAGAACCTAAGTGTATGTATTTATAGAGGTTCAAATAGAACAAACTCAATCTAGTTTGAAATTATTAAGGTGAAAAATTATGACAAGCTTTATTCAAGTACGGTCACACAATGATTTACTACACCCTGTGCGCGAGTGGTTGGAAAAGATAGAAATTCATAACTCCAAATTGGCTCATTTCTTATGCAAAGCTATTCCTGCTCAGTGTCCCTTTGAGCAAGATATCACACTGTTTGGTCGAAAGCTATTTCATATTCCTCCGATGTGTAAATTAAATCCCCTATATGAGGAAGTGGTTGGTTTGCGTTTTAAAGCGCTCTGTTATCTTGCCGATAAATGTGGTGAAGATGTCACAAGCTATTGCTAATAGTCAGTTTGATGTTCTTTGATTAAGCAGCCATTGGTATTTGCAAATATACTGTTGTTACTTACTCAGGTTTATACTAAGCTAACGTACACCTAATTTAGATGTTTGGCTATGTAAGTAGCTGGCACCTCGCTAAAGTGTTTCCAGACCGTATTGTTGCTTACCGTACCCTGCTGAAATCATTAATATCATCATGACGCACATCTTACTGGTTGAAGATGAAGTCAAACTGGCGCGATTTGTCGAATTAGAATTAAATTATGAAGGCTATCAAGTCAGTATTGCCTACGATGGATTAACTGCACTCACCGCAGCGCGTGAGTTACATCTAGATTTAGTAATTTTAGACTGGGTGTTGCCTGGCTTATCGGGGTCAGAAATTTGCCGCCACCTGCGAAATATTAGTGATAAATTGCCAATAATATTATTAACCGTCAAAGATGAAGTAAGCGATCGCATTGTAGGCTTAGACGCTGGTGCTGATGATTACCTCGTTAAGCCCTTCAGTGTTGATGAATTATTAGCCAGAGTTGGCACTCACCTGCGAAGAAATTGGCAAGTAGACAGTGCAGATGTTTTAGAATTTGAAGACTTGAGTTTAAATCGTCGCACGCGCCAAGTGTACCGAGATCAAAGGTTAATTGAGTTAACTGCTAAGGAATTTGATTTACTGGAATATTTACTGGCCCATCCACGACAGCTAATTACCTGCGATCGCATTTTACAAGAAGTCTGGGCTTACGACTTCATGGGCGATGCCAACATCATCGAACTTCACATACGCTACCTGCGTCTGAAACTTGAAGCCAATAACGAAAAGTGTCTCATTCAAACTGTGAGTGGTGTCGGCTACACATTGCATGATTGAATTTGAGATGGGGAATGGGGAATGGGAAAGAGGACTTGGGGACAAGGAGAATTGGGGATAAGGGGAAAGACTTGTTGTAAGTTCTAAACTTTTGTCACCTTGTCCCCTTGTCCCCCTGCTCCCTCATCCCCTATCTAGTGTGAAATAACGATAAAACCTCAAAGTTTTCTGTTCCAGGAAGATTTGGGGTTTTTGGCAATTTGAGCAATAACTCATCCAACTCAGGGTTAATTATATTAGGATGCACAAAGCTGTCATCATCTAAAAATCTAAAACTGCATGACTTATCTAGAAACAGCGGCGCAATTCTACCGCGAAGTTGCCGAAACCCCGCAAGTTGGACTTTGTTGTGTGCAAAGTACACCCCTGCAACTACCAGGGTTGAAAATTTCTTTGGCTATGCAGGAAATGAACTATGGTTGTGGCACCACTGTTCACTCCACCGAACTAGGAAATCAGCCTACTGTGCTTTATGTCGGCGTTGGTGGAGGCTTAGAAGCGTTGCAATTCGCTTATTTTTCCCGCTATGCAGGTGCTGTAATTGCCGTTGAACCGGTTGGGGCCATGCGGGAAGCAGCCGCACGCAATCTGGAAATTGCTGCTCAAGAAAACCCGTGGTTTGACACGAGTTTTGTAGAAATCCGCGAAGGTGATGCTTTTAACTTACCCGTTGCTGATGCTAGCGTCGATATCGTGGCGCAGAATTGTCTTTTCAACATCTTTGAACCAGAAGATTTAAACCGTGCTTTAAAAGAAGCCTATCGGGTATTAAAACCAGGCGGACGTTTGCAGATGAGCGATCCAATTGCCACTAGTCAAATTCCAGCACATCTTCAACAAGATGAACGACTCAGAGCCATGTGTTTATCAGGCGCACTCACATATCAAGAGTATACTGAACGGATTACAAATGCTGGCTTTGGTCAGGTTGAAATTCGCGCCCGTCGTCCTTATCGCCTACTAGATTCTCAGACTTATAACTTAGACGAACACCTACTTTTAGAAAGCCTGGATTCTGTCTCCTTTAAAGTTGATATTCCAGAAGATGGTGCTTGTATTTTCACTGGAAAAACAGCAATTTATGCTGGCTTGAAACCCTTCTTCGATGACTCAGCAGGACACATACTCCAGCGAGGTATTCCTGCAGCAGTGTGTGATAAAACTGCCGCTAAACTTGCAGCTATCAAGCCAGCAGAAATAATTGTTACCAACTCAACCTGGCACTATAGCGGTGGTGGTTGCTGTTAATTTCTTAAAAAAGAATTCAAGTGTCAGTAGTTAGAATTATTCATAACTCTGTGCAACTGGAAAATGAATGCACAATTTTAATATTTCACTAATTGCATTCTTGATTCTGAATTCTCAATTTTGACTTCTTTCTTATAAGCCCCAAAATGTTGTTAATTAGTTTATTTATCGCTACGCTTTTTTTAGCATATTCTAATGGTGCCAATGACAACTTTAAAGGGGTAGCAACGTTGTTTGGTAGCCGAACTAGTAGCTATCAAACAGCAATTTTGTGGGCAACTTTCACAACTTTAGGTGGTGCAGCAACTGCAACTTTTTTGGCAAGTACACTAATTAAAAACTTCTCTGGTAAAGGACTAGTACCTGATGCGATCGCTAATTCACCAGAATTTCATCTCGCAGTTGCGATCGCTACTGGTCTAACTGTACTGATAGCAACCCTTATGGGGTTTCCCATTTCCACAACTCACAGTTTAATAGGTGCGCTAGTTGGCGCTGGTTTAGTTGCGATCGGACTCAAAGTCAATTTTGCCGTTTTGGGAACTTCCTTTGTTTTGCCTTTATTTCTCAGTCCGATCATTGCCATTCCTTTCGGAGCAGCAATTTACAGCTTATCTGGCTATATAAATTCCAAATGGAACCTACCAGTCAATCAAAAAATGATTGATACTTGCCATTTTCTCAGCGCCGGAGTTGTGAGTTTTGCTAGAGGATTAAATGATACTCCCAAGATTTCCTCACTCATTCTAGTTATTGAGTATTTTTCAGTTCAGGGAGGAATGATCACAATTGCGATCGCAATGGCACTTGGCGGTTTACTCAACTCTCAAAAAGTTGCTGTCACCATGAGTGAAAAGATTACCTCATTGAATCCTCCTCAAGGCTTATCAGCAAATATAGTAACTGGAATTCTAGTGATTGCAGCTAGTCTGTTTGGACTTCCGGTTTCTACCACTCATGTTTCAGTTGGTTCTATTTTTGGAGTCGGTTTGACTGGCAAAAAAGCCAACATGCGTGTTTTTTATCAGATACTATTATCGTGGATTTTAACTTTACCTACTGCTGCAATTATTAGTGGAATAATTTACCGATTATTACAAGGTTAGAGACATTGAGTATATTTTTGCCATATTTGCCATATTTAAGGAATAGTAGCTAATGCAAACTCAATCAAAAATTACACCATTTAAAAATAAACTAAATTTCCCTTTCAAAAAAAAGGGGATCTCTGTTTTACAAATTAATCTAGGTAAGCGTTGTAACCTTGCCTGTACACACTGTCATGTCGAAGCTGGACCAAAACGTACAGAAGAACTTTCTCCTGAAATTTGCGAACAATTGATTTCGCTAATCCATAAATTTCCCGAAATTAAAATTGTGGATTTGACTGGTGGCGCACCAGAAATGAATTATGGATTTAAGCCATTAGTAGAAGCAGCAAGAGCAACCGGCAAGCAGGTGATTGTCCGGTCTAATTTGACTATTTATTTTGAAGATGGATTTGCTGATTTACCAGAATATTTTGCTCAACACCAAATAAGAATTGTGGCTTCCCTACCATGCTATTTAGCAGACAATGTTGATAAAATGCGTGGTTCTGGCGTTTTTGATATTTCAGTCAAAGCTTTGCAGTGGCTTAACCAACTCGGCTATGGTAAAGATGAAAATTTAATTTTGGACTTGGTATTTAATCCCCAGTTACCCACTACTGAAACATTTTCCTTAGCTCCCGAACAGACCAACCTAGAACAAGATTATAAAATGTTCTTGCAAGAACATTTTAATATTGTATTTAACAACCTCTTCACCATTACCAACCTACCAGTTGGTAGAACCAAAATACATTTAGAACGGAGAAAACTGTACAGTAGCTATTTACATTTTTTAGAGTCAAATTTTAATCCTGGCACAGTTGAACATTTGATGTGTCGCGATCAACTTTCAATTGACTATCTAGGAAATGTATATGATTGTGACTTTAACCAGATGATGAATTTGCCTGCAAAAACTGGCAATTCTGAAGCACTAACAGTTAGCAAATTGCTAGAAGCTGGCAGTCTAGACCTGATTAGTGAGATCCAAACTGCTGCTTATTGCTATGGTTGTACTGCTGGGTGTGGTTCTAGTTGTGGTGGTGCTTTGCTCTAAGGCCGCTAAAAAAAGTCTGTTACCAAAATTGTTACCAGTGCGTTGTTGTTGGGCTGTTACTTTATGATGAGATTTAGTTAAGCTCCTTACACCACACTGAAAACCGTGAAACATAATGTTTCGCGGTTTTTTCCCTTTTTGTACAGTGACAAATTAAATGATGTTGAGACAAATTCGTGTCATCAAATAAATCCTTATCCACTTTAGACTGACAACAATTTGTGTTGATACAGCTTGTAAGTTCCCTGTGCCGTTTCTAAGCTTAAGACTAGAGAGTTCAAGCTTTCACACCCTCGATGACATTAATAATTTGTCACTGTACATTATCCTTTAAGGCTTTGGTATAGCCAAACTCCGATCCAAAAATTTGGATTTTATTAAATCAACTTTCCTTACCACTCCCAATATTGCTCGGTTAAAGGGAAAAGGATTGGAAGACTCGATATATAAGGTTTTTTCCCTTTTAACCTTTTCCCTTTCCCCCAAAACCCAACAAGTATTTTTACCACTCCCATCGACCGATGTCAGGTGCCGAACCAGAGTAAGGAAGTCCTACATTAGTTCCTCTATCCACCACAAGACTGCGTGACGAAGCCGGCTTGTAGTAAGGGTTCCAACGGTCGCCTGTACCTGTAAATCTTGGATCGCCCTGGATGTTTGTCGCATTAGCCGCGAATCGGATCTGCCAAGTTGATTTTGCTGGGTTCGTATTCCTGCGGAGATTATTAGTGAAAGCAATGTTTTTACCTCCTTGCACATCGTCTCCTTGAGAGTTCAAGAACACATTATTTTTGATCGATATTCTGTCTACGGAGTCGAGTTGTAGGCTATTCCCTAAGGTATCGAATACGTTGTTGTGAATCTTGATGTCGGTAGCTAAATCGGGAATGAAGACGGCAGTACTGTTCCCGAAACCAAATTGAACTTTACGAGCGACATTTGCGAAAATATTATTGTGGATGTTGATGTTGTGATTTTCTATACTTCCGCCCCATGCTTTCCCTCCCCAGATCGCAATACCGAAGCCCTTATCCTGAAAGTAGGAGTCGGATATCTCAACTCCACTCAAGGCAACCTCGATTGACTCCTTAACACTTTGTCCGTCAATATCTTTTATTCTTACGTTTCGCATCTTGAGATTGCTTGGGTGTGTAGCTGTCGGCTGGTAATCATTCATTACTGCATGATTAACCATCGATAACCACGTATTACAGGTAACGTTGTAGACTTCGTTTCCATAACTCAAATTCCAAAGTTCAATGGAAGCATCCTCGCTCCACTGGGAATCAACTTCCGGAACCTGGATGTCGCAATCGTGAATCTTCACGTTACGCAGATGACCTACATGCATGAACTTGATGCCGTATCCTTTATTTTCTCGGATAGTAATGTTGTAGATGTCAGCGCCATCCAGCCCTCCAAGTCTCAAGTTACCGGTAGATCCTCCCGATACTCCATCTGCTGCGGAGTTAATAAACGTGCAATCATATATCGTTGTGTTCTTCATCCACCTCCCCTCTGGAAGCGGGACAAACCACCACATATTGCCACGGGTAAAAACTGCACCACTGTGCTGGAAATCCTTGAACGTGACATTATGCATAGTCACATTATTACGATTTTCCACCCAGACACCGGCTTTGATGGTCTTGCCGTTCCCGTTTATGGTGAAGCCGCTTAAGGTCTGATTGCCGTCTGTCGCCTCAATCATCTCGGAAGGAGCCCCATACCTAGGGCTCGAGCCAGAGTAGCTAGGCGAGACAAGCTGAATAATGCTTCCATAATGCAAAAGACTCCAGTCGGTGCTACCTGTGTTTATTCCTGGAGCAGGAATCGCACTGTTGCTAGTGATAGTCACGCTTGATTCTCCTGCTCCCTCGATATTCACTCCCGGCGGAAGTACCGTCGCTTCCGTTTCCCTATAGACACCTGCGTTCAGGTAAATCGTGTAGTTTTGATTCGGTTGAACTCGTTTTGCTGCATACGCCAACGTCCTCAATGGCTTGCCTAGCGATCCATCGCCTCCGGTGTCGCTTCCCGTGGGAGACACATAGACGTACAAGTTCGTGGTAGATTGGGTAGCCGCAATTTTAGGATTAGTCCTTTGACCATCCTTCTCCCTAAACAAATTGAAAAGGTTGAAATTACTATCATTAGGAGGAACCCTAAAAATCAGGTCTTTATCATTTGCGCCTCCCCCGTACCTCGTACCGTAAAGCTTACCATCGCTGTTTTGTACAGATTCTGCCTCTGAAGTCGAACCATCGGACTTATTACTGTTATTAAACGAATGAATAACGGTAGGTGTAATGTTAGCGATCGCAGGAGTTTTTTGGGTAGTTACTAACTGAGTTGTGACTACAGCTACTAAAGCAATAGTGGTTAAAGCTGCGTAGGAAAGAAGGGAGCGTAGAGTCTTTATCATTACTCAAAGGAGGGAAAAGCAATGGACGCAAGGGAGCGGAGAAATGAGGAAAGAATGACAGGAAAAAGAATAGAAGGCTTTCCACCGTAAGAAGTACTGCGACGGGGATATCTTCCTCGTCTTTGGAAGGAGGAAGTAAGACTACTTGGAAATTTTTATCCAGTACCTATCGATAGATAAACTGTAAAAAACCTACCATTCTATCTTTCACCTGAGTATTAAGATTTATTCGTGTGAATTTATATCCTTTACCCTAAAGTCCACACTCTTATACTTACAGGCGGAATTAACACCAAGTTTGTAAGTGTGCAGTAGACAAGCTTGCTTGATGACATGAATTTGTCTTGATGTCATTTAATTTCTGGCTATACAGCAATACAGTTTCGTTAGCGGTAGCGGGGCGTTTAGCCCGTGCTGAGTTAGGAGTTACGGATTCTTCCCCTGCTCTCCCTGCCTCCCCTGCCTGCCTTAACAGATAAATTTGCTTAACTGAACCTGGGCTATACAGCAGTTTTCCTTCAGACAGAACTTTGTGTCTACCCTCTTGCGCTAAAGTTGCATAAGAATGTGCATCTAAAGCCAGGAGGAAAGAATAGTGAAAGCAGTCTTGATGACAGCAGCTGGCAGTCCTGAAGTTCTGCAAGTACAGGAAGTGCCAAACCCTGCGGTTCCCGTAGGGAATACTGAACTTTTAGTGCGTTTGGTGGCGGCTGGCATTAACCCCATTGACACTAAACTTCGTAGCCGAGGCACTTTCTACCCCGATCGCACGCCGGCAATTTTAGGATGTGATGGTGCTGGTGTAGTTGAGGCTGTGGGTGCTGGTGTTCAGTGTTTTCGCCCAGGCGATGAAGTATATTTTTGCTATGGCGGCTTGGGCGCACACCAAGGCAATTATGCTGAATATACCGTTGTAGATGAGCGGTTTGTGGCACGTAAACCTGCCTCTATCTCCTTTGCCGAAGCAGCCGCAGCGCCTTTAGTATTAATCACCGCCTGGGAAGCTTTATACGAAAGGGGACGATTGTCACCTGGGGAACGGGTTTTCATTCATGCGGGTGCTGGTGGTGTCGGTCATGTAGCAATTCAATTGGCGAAACTCAAAGGTGCTACTGTTTCTACCACAGTGGGTTCTGAAGAAAAGGCTAATTTCGTCAAAGAACTTGGTGCAGACCATGTAATTTTTTACAAACAAACAGACTTTGTGCAAGCGGTATTAGATTGGACTGGCGGCGAAGGCGTTGACTTGGCTTTTGATACCGTAGGCGGCGAAACCTTTCACAAAACCTTTCCCGCAGTGCGAGTATATGGTGATATTGTGACGATTCTCGAACCAGATGCCAATACTGTTTGGAAAACTGCTAGACTACGCAATCTCCGCATTGGCTTAGAATTAATGCTGACACCAGCATTGCTAGGATTGGAAGACAGCCTCCAGCACCATGCAGAAATTCTCGAACAATGTGCTACCTGGATCGATGAAGGAAAGTTAAAAATTCATGTTAGTCACGAGTTTCCTTTAAAAGAAGTGGCTAAGGCGCACCAACTAATTGAAAGCGGTTCTGTGACGGGTAAAATTGTTCTACTCATTAGCGACGAATGATCGAACAATTTGCATAATTTATTTTTTAAACATAGATGCACCCAGAGGTTAAACGCAAAGATACCCAGAAAGCTTTCTCTGCGTACCTCTGCGCTTCCCTTTGCGTTCCTTTGCGTTTTACTTCTCCTCCTCCCCCTACCTAGTTTAGCAGCGCAGACACAACCAGAACGTACACTCCTGACTCTGGAATTATTACAAGAACGTCTACATACACCAGCACTCCGCGAAGGCAATTTTACAGTAGATTTGCAGAAGATGGTGATTGATTTGCGCCCCGAAAACGCTAGCTTTCGTGATGCTTTTTACCAACTATTGCGAAAAGAGCTAGGTACAAAACCTCTGGGTTTAGACCTCAGCTATGCCCTGATTTTAGGGGATTTTGTGGGTAGCGATTTGGGTTTAAGAACCTCCTTGTACGCCCAAGCTATTGCTCCGATTTTCACAGCTACTGAAAAAGAAGAACTAGCACGTTTGCGCTTTATTTGTCTAGAATCACTAGCGAACTCCAAAGATTGTCGATCGCTTTTGGGAACAGAGCCAACCCCAGCCAGTGAAATTGCTGTCTTTCGTGGTGTCTTGAAACTCGTGCAAACTCGCTTCAATGGCGAAATGAAGTTCTCTAATACATTCTTTCTTCAGTCTGTGGATGCCCAAGGTGCAACTTTTCTGCAATCCACGAATTGGGCTGAAACCCGGTTTGGTCGTCCCGTCAGCTTTAGTAATACTAAATTCAAGCAACCAAGCAATTTCCAGGGCAGTATTTTTTTTGAAAAAGCTAATTTTAAACAAACCCAATTTCAGGAATTTGCTGATTTTCAAGGAAGTATCTTTGAAAAGACTGCTAACTTCAACCAGGCAAGTTTTAAGCAATTGGCTAAATTCAGTAGTGTGCAATGGCAAGAAAATGCTGATTTTTCTGATGTCCGCTTTGCCAATCAAGCCCAGTTTACTAAAGCAAATTTTAATCAGTTTCTCTTTTTAACAGATGCGACTTTTGAGCAAGCTCTCATATTTCGAGAAGTGGAGTTTAATCAATCAGTTAATTTACAAGGTGCAAGCATTCTCAATCAAGCAGATTTTAGCGATGCCAGGTTTTCTACAGAAGCTTGTCTAAGCGTACCTGGTTTAACTTTTAACTCTAACCAAGCAAAAATTTTAGGTAATCCCGGTCAGATTGGTAAAATGTTCTGCATTCCTACATTGCAAGGTAATCAAAATATCTTGCGGAATTTGGGGCAAAATTTCCGTCAGCAACAACAAGTTGCCGATGCTAATGAACTGGAATACACAAAACAACAGCTGCGATTAGTAGAAATGAGCCACCGTTTGACAGCTACAAATATTAATAGTGCAAGTGTTGCAAGTTTGATTAAACTGGGTTTTTCCCCAACTCAAGCCGCAGCGATCGCCCAGCGTCGTCTGATAAAATCTTTTCGCAACAGTAGTGAGTTATTGACTTTAGCAGACATCGGTTTAGAAAAATACACACAACTGAGCGATCGCTTAATTGTTGGCGAATCCCTTTCTATTGGTGGTTGGTTACTGCAAGCTTGGAGTTGGTTGGGATTGAGTGTACTGCTGTTGTTGAGTGGCTATGGGACAAATTTTTGGTTAGTGTTTGGCGTGGGAGGAGTTGCGATCGCATATTTTGGCTTACTATTTTGGCTAGTGGATCGCTATCGCCGCCTCCATCCCGTACCAATTATTCCTACATCCTACGAAACCATTGCGATATTAGTCAGTTTTAGCGTTTTAGAATTCTTGAGCTTACTAGCCATCTTTCGCAATGCTCAACAGCCTTGGCTGACACTGGGGTGTCTTTTCATAATTCTTGTCCCCGTACCACTAGCATTATTGATCCGACTTTACCAACAAGGTCGCTATCACGATTTAATGAACGTTTCTTACTTCACCGAAGATGGCACATTTCGCCAGTTACGATTGTTGATTGGGCGTTTACCAGTGATACCAAGGAATCAGACATTTCGTGAACGATATATGCCTCTACTGAGCGATCGCCGTTGGAACTGGCTCAACTACTATGATTTTAGTCTCAACAACTTAGTTAAATTAGGATTTAACGACATTCGCCTGCGAGACGAACACTTACCAGGCATCATCTCTGCACTAGCTTGGTATGAATGGAGTTTAGGTGTAATTTACATTACTCTTGTTTTATGGACTCTTTCTCGTACAATTCCGGGATTGAATTTGCTAATTTATCTGAAGTAGCTTACCACGCGATTAGAAGTAATTAATATTACTAAGGACACTTCTTAACTCATCACTGATGCTACTCTAGGCAAGCGGAACCAAAATCTAGAACCACCTTCAAGACGAGGTAAATAACCAATCATACCTCCCCAGCGTTCAAGTGTGATTCTACAAAAATAAAGACCTAAACCAGCTCTCCCTGATTTACCTTTGCCTTGAGAAAACTTTTGAAATAAATTCTTTTCCATTTCTGGCGGTACACCCAAACCACAGTCATCTATAGTAACTAAAACATCTTGCCCATCCAGTTGTAGACCAATAGTCACAATAGAATCTGGTTTACTATATCTATAAGCATTTTCTACTAGATTAGATATCACTCTATCTAAACGAGATTTATCTGCCATAACTTTCCAGTCTGCTGTCATATCAATATTGGTAGCAAGCTGTAATTGTATATTATTAAGGGCAAAGTTCAGTTTTGAAAATTCAATTACCTCTTGTATAGAACTTAAGATATTAGGTGCTTCTTCAATATCGATATGAGAATTTTCTGTTAATGCTGCTTCAGTAGAAAAAGCGTCTAAAATATCTTTAATCAACATCTCTTGTTTTAGACATTGCTTTATACCAGTTTCTAAATATTCTTTTCCTTTAGGTGTTAAGTTTTCAAATTCTAGTAGTGCAAAACAGCAGTTTATAGCGCTCAATTCTACTGCTATATCATGGATAAGACAATGAATTAGAACATCTTTTTTTTGATTATCCTTAAGTAATTGCTGATAAATCAATTGATATTCTCTAGCTTTTTGAAGAACAGACTGCTGTTCTTGATCAGAATCTTCCAAAGCCTCGATTAATAAAAATTTTCTATTATTCACACAAATTGCATAAGCTTTAAATTGATATTCTTGTCCATCTGCATCTATTTCAGTCCATAAACCTGAACTGAGTTTTTTAGTATTATTGTTAGTCCAAAATTTTTCGGCATCAATTAAAAAATTATTTAAAAAAGAAAATTCTTCCTGCGGTATTGAGATATTCATTCCTGATGCTAAAATGTTACAAGAAAATTGATTTAACCAATTAGGTAAATTACCAATAATTTTAAATAAACCTGCATCAATTTGCTCTAACGCTAGAATGTTCAAAGCTGTGAGCATATCATCCGTGATAGGTGTATTCATGAGTTAAACCTGATATGATAAATTAATTTTGACTCTAGTTTATTAATTTAACTTTCTATTTAATTTTTCCTGTAATAGTCTGAAATCATTTGCTTTTTGCTGAATAGGAAAGAGGTAGTCTCTATCACAGCTACTATCTAACAGCAATACCCAATCTGCTTCCTTCGTCGGTAATATATGAATATCTACACAACTGCCATAGTCTGTTTGGATGAATGGTAGAAATATGGAAGTATCATCTAATGGTAGTAACCCTTCTAGAAAAACAACTTGCTCTTTTGCATTTTTGCCTTTATGGAGGTTAGTAATTCCATAAGCTGCCAACTTTCCACCCCAAGTCAAGAGGCTACCATCTTTATTAACCAACAGATAGCCAAGAGAAGACTCTGTTGTTAGCAAATTTAGAATATAGGCAATTACAAAAACAGGGACATCCAACATTTAGCAATCCAATATTTTTTTAGCGAGAGTTTGAAAAGCTTCTTCTACACCAATACCATGTTTGGCACTTGTTTTAATCACAGTCCAACCCTTTTGTGTAACATCATCTATCTCAGCAGCTTCAATTTCCCATTCATCCGTTATATCCAACTTGTTTATGACTAAAATAAAGGGAACCCGACCAATGGCATCTTCTATTTTTATTTGTAAGTCAAAAGCTTTTTGTAAAGTATTATATCTGGTACCATCTACAACTAATAAATAACCAGCAGAACCTCGCAAATAAGACATTTGTAATTCTTGAAACTCATCTTCTCCATAGATATCCCAAAGGATAAGGTTGATTTTTTTATCTTGAATCTCTATAGCTTTTTTATCAATTTTTACACCCACAGTAGTATGATATTTTTCAGAAAAAATACTGTGGACAAACACTCCTACTAAACTAGTTTTACCTGTAGCAAATGCACCTATCATACAAATTTTCTTCTGGATAACCATAAATTGATATAATTTTATTTAGAGGTATTATTTATTAATATTTTGAAAGATACTCTCCGATTAAATTCTTTAGATTCTGGCGTTAATTCTGGCAGGGAAGTTAGGCTAGAACTTACAGTTAGTGCTTGAAATTGGTTTGTCTTGATTCCTTGGGATTTTAAATAAGATAAAATTTTATTAGCGCGAGCTTGACTGAGCGGTCTATTTCTTCGTTCTGTTCCAGCACTATTAGTATGTCCGATTATTTGAATCTGCACATTTTTACCTAAATACTTGGCAATATCCAAACATTTGCGGATTGATAAAAACAAATTAGGCAATTTGTCAATTTCACCAGGCATCAACTCAGTTGTTCCTTCTGCAAAAAAAATTATTTCTTTTTCTATCTTTATTTTAGATAACTCTAACTCGCTAAGTTCTATTTCTACGAGTTTTTGGTCTTGAAATTGGGTAATACCAGGAATAAATGTCCATAATTTCCGTGCTTCTAAAATCCATTTACGGGGTGCATAACCAGTTACATTAAGAATACCGTTGTTATCAACCCTTAATGATACAGTTTGGGGAGGATGCAACAATTTTTCAACTCTTTTGGCAGTAAATTCTGGCTCCAAAGACAGATAAGGTTGCCACTGGCTAATTACTATTTTGGGATTAAGATTTGTTTGTTGTATTAGTGTATTGGGATCTACTGCTAAGGGATCGCGCATTCCCGAAATAAAATATTTGCCAAAAGCTTGCTTGGTGTTAATCACAACAATTCCTGGCAGAGAGTTGAGTTTTTGGAGATATGCTTGCCAACGAAGTTGTTCTCTGATTGCAAAAAAGCTCCAAGTCCCACAAGCGATCGCGATCGCGCCCAAGAAAGCCCAGGCATAGGTATAATTTTTTTTAGCCGCAGATTTATACTGAACTACCAGACAAGCTTCTAAATAAGGCTGACTGGCCTGAAATACTTCTGTTTCCCCTGTAAAATTTTTAATTTCTCTACCTAGCTTCAGGTGAATTTTTTCTATCGCTTCTTGCAAAACTAACCTTAATTCTTGGGGAGGATTCCCTCTAATCATCGCTGCTACTAGAGCTTGCGGCCCCTCTTCAATCCAAATTATGACTTCTCCAAAGCGTAAACTTTTTAACCCATCTACTTTTTGTACCTTAAAGGAATCTTTGACAAAATCCTGGATAGCTGTCAACATCGCAGCTACTAAATCTGGATCTTGAACTGTTATCTGCGTTGTTACTAAATGTTGCAGCAATAACCCTGATTTTTTATGAATCAAAAAGATTTGTTCAACTCGATAAACTAGCGTCCGTAACAGCACAATTTCCGCAAATGATTTTCCTGTGCGTTGTGCTTCTAGCCTCCATTTAAAGCTCTGTGGAGACAAGCTATGTTCTAGAGTTTGATTCATCGATTGCATCATTTCCTCAAGAGCCGTGGAAATCGCCTTGCGAGTAGCTGGCCCAATAACTGGAAATAATGCATCTGAAAGCACATTGTGGTCTTGTTTAACAGAAACTTCAATGGCATTTTCCACAGTTGATACCATTACTTCCCCAAGTTGTTTATCTTGCTTTGAGCGCAAGATAACAGCTTCTGGAAGCATCTTGCTAATATCTTCTGGTAGAATTTGAGGGTTTTCTAATCGCTCATAAAGTGTTTTGAGTTTAGTCGGCTCAATATCCAGAAGCAAACTACGGAGTATAGTTAGTTCATCATTAAGTTCGAAGGTTTGGTTGTTGCTGTTCAAACCTTCAGAGGATGCTTTCGGTATTGGATTATTTGAATAGTCACTCATTACCAAAATTCCCCAATTCACAATTTATCATCAAGTAGCAAGCATTCTGTTGTAAACAGGAGAGATGCGCCGATAGGTAAAATTTTTTTAACCCTTAGAGTAGAGGATATTTTGAAAGTATTCTTGTCTTAAAACTTTTAAATTCTTTTAATTTCCCCTTTCTCATAGGGGTAGGGAGAATATAAAAGTGCCAAAATTCATAGGAAAAAAATTTTCAAACAATTCCTTAACTCAAGACTTATTTTCTGCATTCAGCCGGATAGCTAACTCTGTAAACATAGCAGCAAGATTTGAACGATCCGTTTTCTCTCTGCGAAGTTCTTGAGCTTCCCGTTCTAGTAAAGCTACTATTTCCTGAGATTTTTGTTGTATCTCATCTTGTAAGCTTTTAGATTGGTTGAGAATCTGTTCGCGTAACTCTCGTTGGCTATTAGTTGATTGTTCATCAAATTGAGTAATCTTTTTTTCTAAAGATATAACTATGCTTTTACTTTCTTCAGCAACTGATTTTACCTGAGAGTCACGCTCGACCTGCTCATTTTTTAGGCGCTGCGTTAAAGAATCAACTTCTTGTTTTATATAAATTTCTAAAGCGTCTAGACGTTTTCTTGTTTCATCTCGCACGTTGCCCAATTCCTTAATTAGACGTTCTTCTAGACGGGTAAATCTTCTTTCCGTATCCCGTATTTGATTGCCAAAAAGAATTTCTCTAACTTTATCTAAGTTTCTACCTTCACTCATACTGTTATTACTAAATTGCAACTCATTTATGTTTGCATTCGAATTCTGTTTTTCTATATTTGATGAATTATTATTGATGTATTCTTCAGGTGAGTTCATATTTTTAATTCCTTGGGAAACTAAATTTTGGTTTGATGTTAATTTTGATACTATATCCACAGCAGAGGTACTAATAAGTATAAATTATATTTATACGTAAAAAATTACATCTACTTGAATATATAGGAAAACATCCAATCTTTAGCCAAAGTAATGATGAATTTCGCAAGCTACTTATGGAAAACGCGATTTTTCACTCTTATCTACAAAACCTCCTTCCACTCCTGTTCCTGTTCTGACTACGCTGTACACATAAGTTAAATTATCTCCCTTAATCCACCTAACCCAACCTACACATTTTCCTTTTTTAGGCAAAACCTATGCAGTCTTGGGGAGTATTGGATTTAAAAGACCTGAAAGGAATTATATAAACTTTATGTAAAGCTTAAGTGTCATTAAGCACCAAACTTAAATTGCTGAATACATAAATTTAACTTATGTATTTTGAAATGTATTTCTTTAGTATAAAACTATTTTATTCTATTAAACGTAATATTTCTTTGACCAAAAAATCCGATATTGCAGCCAAACGTAATGACAATATCACTATAAGCGGGAAAACATATCAACATTCATCAAAACAATCAGTACGGTTAAAAAAAATATCTACTTAAAATTTACAATAATCTTTCGGTATATTAAAAATAGGATTTATTAAAATTTTAAAGATTTCATAAAGAAGTTGATACAGCCTTTTCTTTGTGATATTTAAATAATTACAGATGGGTTCAAATAAGTTTGGAAAACAAACAAAATATTTTGCATAATTACTTACCATTTGGGTAATCCATTTAGGGATTTTCGAAAAAGGAATTATCTATTTTTGTGCAATAGCTGTCTTGTTCGTCTGCAAGCAAAACCGAACTTTTCGAGCCAGCCCACAATAAATAGTAGAATATTTTTTATTTGAAATTTCCTAAGAGGTTGTTTTAAAAGTGTTTAAATGTGATTTCAGTTACTTATTCCTTTCCTCTTTTTATAAAGGAGAAACTAGAATGAAGTTTCCCAAATTTATAGAGGGTTCTAGAACACTTTTATCCCAATAATGGGATTTTTAAAACATCCTCTAACCAAATCAATCATTAATGTTTTGTAAATAGGATTACGCAAATGGTAAGCCATCTGCATTGAACTGATGAATAGTTCTTTAACTGAAGCTGAAATTACGTATTAGTTAGAAATTCAGGAAAAATAACATGGCATTTATTTTTGGCGGTACAAGTGCTGACAATCTCTCTGGGACTTCGGCAAATGACACGATAGTTGGTTGGGCTGTTGATGGTAATGCTAATAGTACTTCCGGTAACGACACCTTGAATGGTGCAGTTGGTAACGATTCTCTCGCTGGTGGAACACTAAACGACAGTCTAATTGGTGGAGATGGCGATGATACACTTGATGGAGGCACAGGAAACGACACTCTAATCGGTAGTGCAGGCATTGACATATTCAAAGGTAGTCAGGGTAACGACAGTATTAATGGCGGAGATGGCATTGATAGCGCAGATTACAGTCAACTAAACCAAACCATTACCTTGTCAGGTGTCGGAACCATTCAAAAAGCTGGCGGATTAGGGCAAGACACGCTCTTTAAGGTAGAAAAGATTATTGCTAATGCTAATGTTGCCAACAACACTATAGATGCATCGCAATCTTTGTTTGGCTGGGGTATTTATCACTGTTAACCTGCAAACCCAAAGCTTGGCTGCTAATAACGTTCCTGGTTTGGGAACACTACCATTTACTGTAGTCAACTTTGATAATGTCAGAGGCACAAATGCAAATGACATTATTGTTGGTGACAATCAAAATAACCAATTGTTTGGTAATAATGGCAACGATAGTCTAAACGGTGGAGGTGGCAATGACACTATTGATGGGGGCGCAGGTACTGACACTTTAAATGGGGCAGCAGGCGACGATACTTACATCATTGACGGTGCTGTTGACACCATTATAGAAGCTGCTAATTCAGGTACAGATGTCGTCCGATCTTCTATCAGCTACACACTGGGTTTCAATGTAGAAAATCTGAGGCTGACGGGAACTAACGCCATCAGTGGGACAGGTAACAGTCTTAACAATTTCCTCTTTGGCAATACTGCTAACAACACTATAAATGGCGGAGTAGGCAATGACACGCTAGACGGTAATTTAGGCAATGATATCCTCAATGGTGAAGATGGCAATGATAGTCTACAAGGTGGGCCAGGTAATGACATTCTCAATGGTGGGTCTGGAGACGATATCCTCATCGGTACTTTTCCCGGTAGTCTGCTTCCACCTGGATTAGGGGAAACTGATACTTTGATTGGCGGAACTGGGGCAGATAGATTTATCCTGGGAGACGCTGTAAACATTTTCTATGACGATAACAACATTGCGAATCCTGGTTTTGGAGACTTGGCTACTATTACTGACTTTGACTCTAGCCAAGATAAAATTGAACTCAAAGGAGCTTTACAAGACTACCGCCTACAAGTTGTTGGAAGCAATACACGAATATTCGTAGACAAGCCGGGAACGGAGCCGGATGAGATCATAGGTATTCTACAGGGGAGAAACAATGTCAGACTTGATAGTGATGACTTCCTTTTCTTTGAGGGGGAAAATGCTGGAGAAGCTACAAACAACACACTCGGCAGCGCTGAAGGTTTAGGTTCCTTGTCATCAGGCTCAAACGTTAATCTTTTCGCTCAGATCGCAACAGTTCAACCAAGGGACAATACGGATTTCGACTTTTTTAAATTTACCTTAGCAAATGCAGGAACTGTCACTATCAAAACCGCAACATCGGGAGATACAGTTCTCGGCCTGTTTGACAATGCTGGGACTTTACTGCAATCCAATGATGATAATGGACTTCCCCGCGATCTTACATCATTAATCACCGCTTCCCTGAATGCAGGTACGTACTCTATTTCAGTAAGTAAATTTGCTTTCTTACCTGAAAATGGTGGAACTTTCTCTAATGTGGATACCATAAGACCTGATTTTTCTTATACGCTAGGAGTCAGTGTTGTATAAGAATGTAGTCAATTTACAGAGGTTTTCAAGTATTTAGACTACGATTGAGGATCGGGAATAGGTTTTTACCGTGAATCTCAGCGTTCGATTGAGCTATCACTGTTAATTCTCTTGCAATTTTTTGGTAGTCCCTCAGCAAAAGTCATAGTAACAATTGCCACTATGACTTCTGCTGTATTTGATTTATGTGCTGATTAAAATCCCAACTAAACTTTTGCTTCCAAAGATTTGAGTAACTCGGTATTCACACCTGACTCACGAGTCAGGGCAATTTTGCCAGTGCGGGCGATTTCTCTTAAACCAAATTTTTGCAACACCTGCACGATCGCTACCATTTTACCTGGATCTCCCACAACTTCTAAGGTAAGAGAATCTTCTGCTACATCCACGACTCGCGCCCGGAAAATCTGAGACAGTTCAATCACTTCTGAGCGATTGCTGCTACTAGCATTCACTTTCACAAGCATCAATTCTCGCTCGACGCAAGGAGTTTCGGTAATATCCTGTACCTTGAGGACATTGACTAACTTGTATAGTTGCTTGGTGAGTTGCTCGATCACGCGATCGTCACCAGGTACAACCATTGTAATTCGGGAGACTCCTCCCTGTTCAGCAGGGCCAACAGCAAGGCTTTCAATATTAAAACCACGACGGGCGAATAAACCAGAAATGCGGGAAAGAACACCCGCCTCATCTTCTACGAGAACTGAAAGGGTATGTTTCATCTTCGCCAACAGAGGCTAGAACAGGATTTGAGGAACGCAGAAACTAGTACCGCTTTGCAGAATTCACTCATTCAAAAGTCAAAATTCATTGAGTTACAAACTCTTGACATTTTGTCAAATGTATGTTGATTTCTGTTGTGGCGTACTACTGCACTAATTATCAGTGCGACCTTTTATTGTAAACTCAATAGCTGCACTCATTGCATTCTCTAGAAATAAAAAATTGGGCAAAAGTTATCCTGCAAGGAGGAATTTTATGGAATGGATATCTTTTCATTGGTAGATGCGGCATTTTCGTAAAGCTTTTATACTCCACTCAATAAGCCTCTAATTAGGAGAAAAATTTTTATGAGTTGGTTACAAAGACTATTTGGAATGGAAAAACCTCAAAATGCAGAAGTAAATCCTACTCCGCAGTCAATAGCACAAACTCCTAGTAGTACTGCTGCTCCTACTGCTACTCAATCCATACCCCCAGAACGTCTGGGATTAAGTGGCGAATATGATCAAAGTGGGTTGGCAAAGCGGGTAGCTTTGGCATTTGATGAAGATCCCCAACTTGATGATGTTAATACCCTTTGGGTTGCTCAAACGGGTAGCACTGTAGTATTGAAAGGCAAAGTTCCCAGTCAAGAAATTCTTAATAAGATGATTTCTGTAGCTCGTTCTGTGCATGGAACTACAGATGTTGACACTAACCAAGCCACGATTGCTTAGGTGTTAAGTAACTCCCAATTCGATGGTCGCAAAGATATTGGGTGGCGCGATCGCTCCCATTGCATAACAAAAGCCTCATATCTATCTCTTCAAAGAGTCGCCGACAACGCTAGCTGATGAATACGCGGTATAAACCAAGGCCCTCTTAGACAATTTCCGGCAATGCTGGGAAAGTGTAAGGGGGTTGGCGATGCCTGCGGCGGGCTACGCCTACGCTAACCCATCTCTCAATCCAATCTACAATAGCTTGGTTGACTTGCTCAGGACATTCATCATGGGGACAATGGCCCACGTCTGCTAAATTCAGTACTTCCAATTTTTGGTTGTATTGGGCAAATCGGTTAGCAAGGGCTGGGGGAACAAACCGATCCTTTTGTCCCCAAATTAACAACATCGGAATTGTTAAGGTTGGTAATACTGTCTTAACGCTGGGACTAAAGTTAATTCCGATCGCAGCTTTGAACAAAGCACTAAAAGCCCTCGCTGAACCTCTGTCTTGGGGAGGCCCAGCTAAAATTTCTATGAGTTCATCGGTAATCGCCTCTGGGTTAGCGTAGGCAAGACTAGCCCAGCGACGCAGCACTCCTGGACGACGCACGAAGTTAAACACAGGTTTAAGAACTAATGGCGAAGCGACCACATTTTTAATTGCTCTGACAAGCGGCCGCAACACGGGAGGAATTGCTTCTTGTTCTAGGGAAGGGTCGGGTAAACTCATCATCACTATACCCAGCACCATGTCGGGATGAGCGGCGGCGGCGGCCATGGAAATCAGTGAACCGTTGGAATTGCCCACTAAAATCGCCGGTTGACGGATAAAAGTTTTCCAAAAATCGTAAACCTGCTCAACCCACAAGTCAATGCTGTAATTAGCTGCGGCTTTTTCAGAAGCACCAAAACCCAGCATATCAATGGCGTAAACTGTGTGATGTTCAGCCAACACTTCTAAATTATGTCGCCAATGACCAATGGAAGCGCCAAAGCCATGTAACAGAATCAGAGGTTGTGTTTTGTGGTTATTTTGGCTAGGGCGAATGTAAGTATAGCGGGTTTGCCAGCCCCGCCAAACCCAATCTCTTTGATTACCAACCCGTTCTTGCCAGTGCAGTGTAGTCGTCACGGTCTTCTTTAATTCATCAGCATGAAGATACTATTATTACCTGTTTCCCGATAATTATCGCCGATACTCGTCGCCACAATCGCCGATTAGCTGATACAAATCTCGTGACTGTCGAGATACGGCATTGATGCGATCGCGATCGTCAGCATCTAAACTAAAACTAAATACTTTGGCGTTATCTTCTATATGTTCAGATACCCCAAGTCTGGCACCAACTATCACACCACCCACAGTTGGCTGATCTAAAATGTAACGCACTGCCACGTTAGAGATGCTTACTTTATGCTTATTAGCAATTTCCTTCAAAATAGCTAGCAATTCTTGAAATAATTGCCAACCTCCCCAAGCATCAATCATATTTTTATATTTTTTCAAACTAGCAGTGGACAGATCAGATCCTCGCGGTTCCGGTTTACCCAAATAGTTTTCTGATAACAAGCTGCCGCACAGTGTACCGTAAGTAAAAAGCTTGATGTCATGCTGCTGACAAAATTCCGCCATATTAACTTCGGGACGGCGGTCAATAAGAGAAAATTGCACTTGATTAGAAACAATTTTGATGCCTGCTTCAGTAATCAGCTTCAAATTTTCCGTGTCAAAATTAGTTAAACCTAGATGCTTAATTTTACCCTCAGTCTGGAGTTCCGCCATATATTTCAGGGCATCTAGATAATTTTTATCCTGATATTCCCACCAGTGGAATTGCATCAAATCTAACGATTCTACATTCATCCTTCTCAGGGAAATATCAATGTTTTCCTCGACCAGTTTCTTTGTCATTTTACCTGGACGAGGCACCCATTTTGTGAAGGCTTGCACCTTAGATAAAGCGTCTTTGCCACGAGTATCAATTAGTTGACAGCGAAACTCACCAATAAAGTCCTCAGCAGGGCCATAATGATCTGCTAAATCCCAAGTGGTAAAGCCTGCATCTAAATATTTGAACATAGTCTCAATGGCAGCTTGGGGATTGATCTGTCCGTGTGCGCCGGAGACTTGCCACATACCATTTAATATGCGACAGATGTTTAAATCGGGAGTGAATTGGAGACGGCTCGCTGCGGGTAAGTTCATTTTCAATTTTCGGAGTTAGAAGTTGGAAGTGAGCAGATTTAATAATTAGTGAGTTGAAAAGCGGTTTTTTACAGCATTTTCACTTTTCTACTTTATTATGAATGATTTACGACGAGTAGAGTTAATAACTGCTAATTTTTTAACTCCTAACTCTTGTATAGACACAGATTAATCGCGTCTCTCCTAACTCCTAACTTTCTAACGCCAGCCTTTTTCAGCTTGTTCGAGAACGTAAGCAGCAACATCTGTAATTTGCTGTTCAGTAAGTCGATCTTTGTAGGCTGACATATTATTTTTACCATTGGTAACTATAGATGTAACTGCCTCTATTGAATCCATACCATACTTTTTCAGCGCTTGCTTTTTGAGATTTTTACCCCGCCTAACTATGTTGCTGCCGTTAATATGACAACCAGCACAATGAAGACTAAATATTTGTTCACCGTTAACTATGTCTGCTGCCATAGCAGGCATAGTAAAAGCGCTGAACAATAGCAGAAATGTTACTAATACTAATGTGAGTAGTTTTTTCAATCAACGTCTCCTGATTTCGAATACTGGTTGTATCAGAATCAATTACTACAGGGATTCAAAGTCAGTTGTAAATCCTGCAAAATTTGCACAATCTTCTTGAAAGGCTTCTGCATCGCTAACATCCTCAATTTTATAAGACATGATGCGTGTACCATCTGGCATTTTTTTGGAACCAATTAATTCTCCTTGATACTTCTGAGCGATCGCTTTGAATTCAGTACCATAGAGCTTCCAGGCATCACTTGAACAAGTAATATTTACTCGCCACATATTTCACTGTCAATTACTACCAACAAACATTAATCATCTCACAAATTGGCACTATGTTACAGTTCAACCAATACTGCGTAGTTTTTTTCTAAAAATAAAAATTTGTAGATTAGTTTGAGTAACGAAACCCAATCTTTTGTAGGGTTTGTTGGGTTTCAGCTCGTGCAAATATTCTTAACCGAGCAGTATTGACAGTTCACCTCTTTGGAACTGTAATTTTCTATCTAAAGGAAGTACCAAGCCCGATCTGGCTACGCCATAATGTGGATGTAAGAACATTTCTAGAAAGTTTTATCCCAATTAGTTAAATTCTAAGAGTTGAAAATGCCTAACAATATCAAAGAAAAAATTCAAGCAGACTTACAACAAGCTAAAGAAACTGGACAATTAAGAACCGATCGGATTCGAGAAATTGTTAAATCCGCAGTTTCTCAAGTAGGCTCTGAGTTTAAACAAGGTTCTACTGAACTTCGTAGCTTGGTTAGAGATGCTGTTTCTGCTGTCATTGAAAACTTCCAAGAAAAAGGTAGCGAACTTAAAGATGAAGTGACAGCTTCTATTGAAGGAGCGCTAGAAGGAATTAATACTCAAAGACACGAATCTATTGCTAAAACTCAAACAGATATAAAGCGGCTCCAAGCTCAATTAGATGGTGAAGAAGAACAACTCCAGCAAGAGGTTGATGTAATCTTGGCAGAGATTGAAGAGACGGGTAAAGAAAGACCAGCTAGTACCAAAACTGCAATTGATTCTGCTGTGAATGCCATTAAAGATAGTGAAGAAGTCGGGTTATTAAAGAAACGTTACGCGCAATTGCAAGCGCAGCTAGCTATTGTCAGAGCGAATATGGCTGCACGTTATGGCGGACGTTCTATGGAGGTTCAAGATTATCTAGACGAGGCTAAACACTGGTACGATAAAGCTCGTCCCCAAGCTGAGTCTGTAGCTATACAGGTAGAACAGAAGCGATCGCAGCTAGAAGACAAATTAGGTGAAGCTGGTACATCTCTAGCCAGAAAAGAGCGCCAAATCAAACAAACCTTAAGGGAGTTACTTCTAACGGCAGCTGACTTATTCAAAGATAAGGAACCTGCTAATAAAGAGCGCGAGACTATTCATAAATAGGCTACTATATGCGGAATGCGGAGCGTTTCTTGTAGAGTCGCTGCTTCTGTACGCTCCGCGTAGCTTGCTTCGGTTTAACAGTATGCATATACATGAATTGCCTTAAGATAAAAATCTTTCTTTTCATTATTAATTAGAGTTAGCTTCAGTAGCTTGATACGCTTGTAGGAGCCTAGCATGATCGAGAGTAAATCCTACTTGCATTGCTATCTGGGTAAACAAATCAATCTCAGGCTGTTGCCAATCACGGGGCCCAGAACACTGATGTGCAATTAACAAGCCAAATAACTGCTCATCTTTGATAATGGGTGCAACCAAATTTGCTTTCACAGCGAAAGATTCGAGCAGTTTAATGTGACAATCAGCCAAACCTGACTCATGAATGTTGTTGATTGCGACAACACGACCAGACTGGTACTTTTCTATATAGCCTTGAGTAAAACAGGAATCGTGGATTTTAGACCGCAAAACTTTGGGATAACCTGGAACCACTGATTCGGCAATGATAATTCCGAACCAATTAGCATAAAAGCTATAAACTAGTACTCGGTCAGTACTCAATGCCTTCCGAACCTCTTCCACAGTGGTTTTCAGGACATCCTCTTCTTTGAGCGATTGGCGAATGCTGCGGGTAATATCCACCAATAATTGACTTCGCATAGCTTCAGCCTCGATTCGTTGCAGGAGTCTTGCATGGTCGAGAGCAAATCCTACTTGCATTGCTATCTGGGCAAATAAATCGATCTCAGATTGTTTCCAGTCACGGGGTCTGGAGCATTGATGTGCAATTAATAAACCAAACAACTGCTCATCCTTGAGAATGGGAGCTACCAAATTTGCTTTCACACCAAAGGATTCGAGTAAGTTAATGTGACAATCAGCTAAACCGACTTCGTAAATGTTATTTATTGCCAGAACGCGACCAGACTGATACTCTCCTACATAGCCTTGACCAAAACATGGATCTTCGATTTCAGCCCGCAAAATTTTTGGATAGGTGAGAACAACTGATTCGGCAATTACAGTTCCAGACCAATTAGCATTAAAGCTATAAACCATCACTCGATCTGTACTAAGTACTTTGCGAACCTCTTCGACAGTGGTTTTTAGGACATCTTCTTCGCTGAGCGATTGACGAATGCTGCCAATAGTATCCACCAGCAACTGACTTTGCACACCCTCAGCCTCGATGCGTTGCAACAGTCTTGCATGGTCGAGAGCAAATCCTACTTGCATAGCTATCTGAGCAAATAAATCAATTTCAGGCTGTTGCCAATCACGCGGTCTGGAGCATTGATGAGCAATTAATAAGCCAAATAGCTGTTCATCTTTAAGAATGGGTGCAACCAAATTTGCTTTCACACTAAAAGATTCGAGCAGGCTAATGTGACAATCAGCCAAACCAGCTTGGTAAATGTTGTTTGTGATTGCAACGCGACCAGACTGATATTTTTCTACATAACCCTGACCGAAACATGGGTCTTGGATTTCAGACCGCAAAACTTTTGGATAACCTGGAATCACTGATTCGGCAATCACAGTTCCAGACCAATTAGCGTTAAAGCTATAAACCATTACTCGGTCAGTACTAAGTACTTTGCGAACCTCTTCTACAGTGATTTTCAGAACATCCTCTTCGTTGAGCGATTCGCGAATACTGCGGGTAATTTCTATAAATATCTGAGCTTTATCTGCTTTGGTGTCTACCTCTTCTAAAAGCTTGGCGTAGTCAAGGGCAAATTCCACCTGCATAGCTATCTGAGCGAATAAATCAATCTCAGATTGCTGCCAAAAGCGAACTCTAGAACACTGATGTGCAATCAATAAACCGAATAGCTGTTTGCCTTTGAAAATAGGTGCTACTAAATTAGATTTGACAGCAAATTGCTTGAGCAACTCAATATCACCATCACTGAGATCGGCTTGATAGATATTATCAATAGCACGGGTGCAACCATTCCGGTATTTTTCTATATACCCTACCTCGAAGCCAGGATCGGAGACGGTAACCCCTAGTATTTTCGGTAAACCAGGTGCTACTGATTCGACGATAAAGGTGCCATTACAGTTGGAATTGAAGCAAAAGATGGCTACACGGTCAATATTTAAAGCTTTACGAATTTCTTCTGAGGTAGTTTTGAGAACATCTTCTTCATTAAATGATTCTCGAACCCAACGGGTAATTTTCGTTAATAGTTGAGAATAATCAGCTTCGGCTTCTTTCTCTTGTACCAAAACTGAAAGCAGTTCTGTGAATAAGCTGATGTTTCTCTCTAACATCACTAATTCATCTTCGTTAGCGATGAAAGTTTGAGTAAACTCACTGTCTGGACGTAGCCTATTTTTGATATCATTAGAAGTTGCAGCAATGTTGCTAACTCGACTCATAGCTCGATTAGTCACAAAAACAGCGATCGCACCTGCTAAGATTGCCGTTACCCCCATACCAGTTAACAAGAGTGACAGTTGTCTCTGTAGAGCTTCAGTTTCTGTTGAACTTTTTGCCCTCTCAAGTCTTACTTGCGGTATTTGTTTGGTATTTAAATTAATCCCATAGAAGTAAGTAGCTATCCCAATTGCAAACACAGGAAGTACGCTGATGCTTAGTGCCCAAACTATTGCTTTAGTCTTTAAACTCCATTTTTGTGGCCACAGCTTTTGTTGACGATTTTGCCTTGCTTGGTTTTGAGAAAAAGACTGACTCATAAATGAAACCTGGATTGTTGCAATTGAGAATCAAGTAAATGACCTCACCACCAAATTCTACACAAAACTTATTAAAGGACTGGCTTTCAGGAGTACTTTAAGGCACTCACCTTCTACGTCATTCCCTCTAACCTCTCTACTTCTAACATTTTTTTAACAAACGCTTGACTCCCACCTTGGGTAAAGCTTTGGCTCATCGGAACTAAAATCAATCAAAAACGGTAACTTTTCTTTCATAACGGTGTAGATGCGATGCCTACGGCGGGCTACGCCTACGCAAAGTCCTATTTCACTTATAACTAATTTGAGCAGGCTGTACAGCTTGGGAAAGTTGTACGGTTTTACTATGTAAATCATTTTGATTATTAAGTAATCCTGCTCAGTAAGCAGTATCTAACAACACAAAAGTAATTTGAGAAAAATTAATAATCATCCTTTTGCTGAAACTGGCTCAATAACCAAGCCCCAACTTGAGATTGATTTATTTCACGGCTACAGCGTAAAGCTTCCTCTAAAATAGCGATCGCCAGAACTTAAAGTACTGCAATTTCTGTTTCTGGAGCAAATATATCTAGATCATAATCAGTAGATTTTCAGCTCTCGATTCAGGTATAAATCGGAGTTGTCTTATCTGCCATCAACTTAACTTTGATTATCAAAGCCTCCTTATTATCAACCCACAAGTGCTGAATTATCAACTTAAAGGCCATAATTCCAAGTAAGTAGGTCGGCGCAATTAAAAGTAACTGGCGCTCGCGTAGCGTCTCCGACAGGAGAAGGCTGTTATTTGTCCTTTGTCACTTGTACTGAGCGTAGTCGAAGTATTGGCCATTAGTAAGGGCTTTAAGCCTATTTACATTTCGTAACATACTTGGGTTTTTTCGTGCCAATTTACTTACAACGCAAAGAGGAAGAACATCAGTTACATCTTTCTCAACTCAAATTTTCAATTTTGGAACTAATTCATTAACTTTATTGATTAAGATGCAAGTATAAAATGGCGATTTGAGCCTTAGTTCATTGAGTTGACTTTATAAATTCTCAATTTTTAGTGATTAGAATACGAACGTTGAGCCTCTGAACTTGTAACTTCGACCTTTTTGCTCGAACGTTGAGCCTTTGAACTCGGAACTTCGACCTTTTTGCTCGAACGTTGAGCCTCGGGACTCGAAGCTTCGACCTTTTTGCTCGAACGTTGAGCCTTTGAACTCGGAACTTCGACCTTTTTGCTCAAACGTTGAGCCTCGGAACTCGAAGCTTCGACCTTTTTGCTCGAACGTTGAGCCTCGGAACTCGGAACTTCGACCTTTTTGCTCAAACGTTCAAACTTTAAGCTTTAAACTTGCACGTCAAGAGTGCAATTGATGAATTATTTTCTACGAGCCCATAAATAAATTTATTTGCTCTTAAAACCTTGATTACACAGGAGGAATTTCAGAATCTTCCCCCCCTGCCTCTTCGGTTATCGTAACAATGACTGATTAGGCGTTAACTCGCTCTCAAAACGGCTGTAAACAACTTGGGTTGGATACCAACAAGAAAACCAGTACAAATCTTGAATAACTTTGTCAGAATTACTCGAGTCTGCGAACTCAAAGTGAACCAGCCCTAAATTATTCAATCCAACTACTTCTCGCCCGTCCTGAAACCAACGATATTTCCAAAACATCAGGGGTTGTAACCATTTCCATTTAGCATTTTCTGCTCGTTTCCAGGGAGCTATTAAAGATAATATATCTGCTGTGCAGGTAGAAGTCTGAACAGTGTTTCGAGGTATCCATTCCAGCACACAATGCCAGTCCGAGTTAGTTAGCATTTGGCGATTATGGTGTAATTGTTTCGCAGAAATTTCTACCATATTGGGTGGGTTACTCCACCCGATCCAATGTCGTACCTTTTCGGGTAGTAGCCAATCTTTCAATCGTGTATGAATCAGCCGCGTCAAAATCTCTTCATTCTTCAATGCACTAGCGGTTAACTGCACCAATACAGATTGCAATTTGGAATGGGTGTGTGCATAAGACAAGTGAGCAACAGAACTGTAATGGATATCTCCAGATAGAATAATGACTTGTTGACGTTCTTCAAACAAGGTAGTTAGGAATTGCGCCAGTGCTTCCACATTAATGTTCCAAGCATCTCCAACATCGGTTGAAAAAACCTTCTCGCGTTGTAAATGCCAATGATGAATCCAATCAATTACTTGTAGACCAAATACATTAGTGGGCGCAATTACAAATGTATTTTGAATCTTAGTTTGTTCAGCTACTTGTTGTAAAGGTAAAACTAATTGTTGCTCAAAGGCTTTTGGACACAATAGCATCGGTGGTGCAATTGGTTTTTGATCGGCTGGATAACCCCGCCAAGTTCGTGTATCCAGCACAATTACTTCATGGCAATCGCTTCTGACTATATAGTGCCAAGTGAGCGCTTCAGGATCTCGATCCAGAATGAATACGGAACCGTCTCGGACTAAAATAGGTAATCCTGTGGCAGGATCGTTGGCTGGCATACCGACATAACGAGCGATCGCATCATCAGCCTTTGCATCCTTTCCTTGGGAAGCTGACCAAGCTTGTGCAGCCACCAACAACTTTTCACCGGATTGACCTTCTGTAAATTGCCCTGGTGTATTGCCCCATCCTTGAAATACCGTGTAGGCTAACAAGGCATTTTGGACTATTCTTCGCCCCAAGGGACGACCCAGCACCCGTAAACACCAAGCTTGATTTAAGTTCCAGTCATCACTTACATCATGGTCATCAAAGATGGTGTAAGTGGGAATATTAGCAAGGGCGCGACGCACTTTCCAAAGGGTGTAGATGAATTGGCGCAAATGCCAGACTGCTTGGTTCCAGTCTTTGATAGCATGGCGATCGCGCGTTACTTGGTGTCCTTGAGGAAATGCGCCTGGCCAGCACACTGGCGACCAAGCTAGTAAATAAGTAGCGTAATATTCACCCAGGCTGAAAAGATGACTGTTAACTTTCTCCGATTTATTATGTAATCCTGCGGTCAACCCAGCTTGATTTGTGGCAACATCAGCCCGCTCTCCAGGGGGTAGCTGCTGGGGAGTGCAATAAACCCCATTCACAGGAAGTTGTTCTTCCCAACCCAAAAGGGCATCACCAAGAGTCGTGGCAACCCACAACGACGGATCTGCTACATCATCTCCGTAAATTTGATCTCCAGTCATAAATAGCTGGTGAGGGCGATGTTGGGGTTGATACGCTGAAGCCTCAATTAAACTGTCAAGAATCGGTAGTGCATCAAACCCATGACCATGAGGTTTACGGCAGGAAGCATGGGCAATTTGCAAATCTTGAAGACGGTTTGGCGGCAAAACAAAGGTCGGTTTTTGATGAGCAAAGTAGCTGATGCTGACTGTAGGAGAAGAGTTTGAGCATAATGCTTGTTGCATTTGCAGGGTTTGGTCAGCAGCAGTAAGCTGGAGATCGTAAGCATAGAGGCGATCGCTAGTTAGGCGATATCCAACCGGGGATCGAGCCGTTATCGCAACTACATGAAGATACTTGCCTAGAGCAAAGCTAGAGCGTTCTCCCTCCAATAAGCAATTTCCTAGTGCTTCACCATTATTTGTTGTTTCATAAACCTTGAGTTCTACCTGACAAGACTGTTTTAGAGCCACCCATACTGTTACTGACTCTGGTTCAGTATGTTTTAGGATTGGCCCCGCCAAAATTAGCGGCAATTCTTGTAAAAACTCATCCCCAGCTTGGTACTTCATTGCAAACAGTTGACAAATGGTGGTGTTTTAGATGATGTTGCTTTATTTATATAATCCAATCACCAAATGGGGACGAGTGTTTCGCCAGTCCTCAATCTGACATATCCATGATGAGCGATTGCTAAACTGTAAAATATGCTTATCAACTTCAAAACCATCTGCCTTGAAAACAGACAGTATATTCTATCGCATCTTTCAAAGCTTACCCAGCACCTTCTTTGAACTCATTAACCAACCGCCATCACTAGCCAGTGCTTACCAATTTTCATCAGTTGAAGTCAAACAACTGGCATTTAGAATTGATGGTGTATTTTTGCCTGATACTCCAGAATTACCGATTTATTTTGCTGAGGTACAATTTCAACTCGATAGAAAAATTTATTCCCGTTTATTCGCCGAAATCTTTAACTATCTCGACAAAACTGAATTAACTAACAACTGGCGGGGTGTTGTCATCTTCCCTAATCGCAGCGTTGATACTGAAGATACAGAGAGATATGCAGAATTACTTAATTCCCAACGAGTGACTTGCGTTTACCTAAACGAGTTAAGCTCAATTCCCACATCATCAATCGGGATTGAGACAGTGAAACTAATCATCGAACCAGAATCAACTGCAACAACGAAAGCTATCGAGATTGTCAACAGCGCCCGAAAAGAAATTCTCAATACCGCCCAGCAGAGGGAAATTATACAATTAATAGAAACGATACTAATTTACAAATTGCCGCGCTTGAGCCGGGAGGAGATGGGAAAAATGTTTGGATTAAGTGAGTTAAAGCAAACTAAATTTTACCAGGAAGTTTTTGATGAGGGTAAAGAAGAGGGTAAAGAAGAAGGCAAGCTAGAAGGCAAGTTAGAAACAATACCTCAGTTATGGGCGTTAGGATTGAGTATTGAACAGATAGCCCAAGCGTTAGGTTTGGATGAAGAAGTTGTTAGGCAAGCTGTACAACCGAAATCATAAAATGATGTAGAGTACCCAAAATGGTTTGCTAGTTTTGGCAATTTTTCTATAGTCAGTATGTGCTGGGGGACGGGCGAGACACCCATCCCATAAGAGTCATTAATTTAATTAATTCTGAGCGATACCTTCTTGACGCGCTGCTTGTTGTACAGCAGCAGCAACAGCATTGACGACTCGCTCATCAAAGACTGAAGGAATAATATGTTCGCGATCCAAATCTGAAGGCTTGACTAAAGAAGCGATCGCATTTGCGGCTTCTAAATACATTGTGGTGGTAATTGTCTTTGCCCGACAATCTAAAGCACCACGGAATACCCCAGGAAAAGCTAGGACGTTATTGATTTGATTGGGGTAATCACTGCGACCGGTGGCGATAACAGCAACATCTTTACTAATTAATTCTGGCTGAATCTCTGGAATGGGATTTGCCATTGCAAACACAATTGGATCTTTCGCCATTGAATGCACCATTTCTGGTGTCAAAACTCCTGGTGCGCTAACTCCAATAAATACATCTGCCCCTTGCATCGCACCCGCTAAGGTACCTTGAGCTTTCACGGCAAATTCGAGTTTTTCTTCTGTCAAATCGGCACGACTCGTAGAGATAATCCCCTTAGAATCGCACATCCAGATTTTTTCTGCCCCAGCTTTACGAAGTAACCGCGCGATCGCTACTCCCGCCGCCCCAGCACCGTTAATCACGATGCGGATTTCTGCCATTGCCTTATTTACCAGTTTTAGAGAGTTAAACAACGCTGCCAAGGTGACAATGGCGGTACCGTGCTGATCGTCATGAAAAACGGGGATATCTAACTCTTCGCGCAATCTCTTTTCAATTTCAAAGCAGCGAGGTGCAGCGATATCTTCTAAATTCACACCCCCAAAAACTGGCGCGATATTCTTAACTGTCTGGATAATCTCTTCTGTATCTTGGGTTGCCAGACAGATGGGAAAAGCATCTAGCCCCGCAAATTCCTTGAATAGCATTGCTTTGCCTTCCATGACTGGCAGAGCAGCCGCCGGGCCGAGATTCCCTAATCCCAAAACGGCACTACCATCGGTAACAATAGCAACAGTGTTTTGTTTGATGGTTAACTTGTAAACTTCCTCTGCATCTTGAGCGATCGCAGTACAAATTCGACCAACTCCTGGTGTGTAAGCCATTGCTAGATCGGACACACTCTTTAAAGGAATTCTGCTAGTAATGCTGATTTTGCCACCGCGATGCAAATTAAAGGTGCGATCGTAGACACTGAGTAACTTGATATCTGGCAATACTTTCACTGCTTGCACAATGGTTTCAGCATGTTCGGTACTAGCAGCATCAACGGTAATATCGCGGGTGGACTCTTTGCGGGTTTGCTCGATTAAATCAATTTGACCGAGATTACCGCCAGTAGTTGCGATCGCCTGGGTTACTGACGCTAACATCCCTACACGATTGGGAATCTGCAAGCGCAGTGTCAAACTAAAACTAGAATTGGGAGTTAGGTTTGCCATGTTGATTTTGGATTTTAAGTTTTAGATTTTATATTGAATTGAGACGAAAACTAAAATCTGAGATTTGTACTCAGTGGAAATACAATGAATATTAACTCTGGATATAACCGTCACTAGTTAGTTTACTCACTGCTTACAGTTTTGATAATTATTTTTATTTATACCAATGCATTTACTAATGTAGATGAGTAACAATTTAGTAATTGTACCCAAATACACCAGATATTTTTTTAAAATTTTATCTGTGTAGATATTTGTATAACTATAGCTTCATAAAAAAAGCGCCCTCTAGACAGAGAGCGCGGCGAATTTTAAATTACAACTAACCGTGTATTGCAGGTGCCGCAGCTACGTTCGTCGTAGACATCATTGCCACAGGTACTGCCTCACCAGCCGCCAAATCTAGGGGGAAGTTGTGAGCATTGCGCTCGTGCATCACTTCTATACCCAAATTGGCGCGGTTTAGCACATCTGCCCATGTATTAATTACACGACCTTTGGAATCAAGAATTGATTGGTTAAAGTTGAACCCGTTGAGATTGAACGCCATCGTACTGATGCCCAATGCCGTCAACCAGATACCAACTACAGGCCAAGCAGCCAAGAAAAAGTGCAAGGAACGCGAGTTGTTAAAGCTGGCATATTGCCAGATTAAGCGCCCAAAATAACCGTGAGCCGCTACGATGCTATAGGTTTCTTGTTCTTGACCAAACTTATACCCATAGTTTATAGATTCAGCTTCAGTTGTCTCTCTGACTAGAGAGGAAGACACCAAAGAACCGTGCATCGCGCAGAAAAACGCACCACCGAACACTGCCGCTACGCCCAGTTGATGGAATGGGTGCATGAGGATGTTATGCTCGGCTTGAAACACGAACATGAAGTTAAATGTGCCGCTAATTCCCAGAGGCATCCCGTCAGAAAAGCTACCTTGACCAATTGGGTAAATTAAAAAGACAGAAGTTGCAGCAGCTACAGGAGCAGAGTAAGCTACGCAAATCCAGGGACGCATCCCCAAACGATAGCTTAACTCCCATTGCCGACCAAGCCAGCAGAAAATACCAATCAAAAAGTGCAAGACAATGAGTTGATAAGGCCCGCCGTTGTAGAGCCATTCATCCATTGAAGCAGCATCCCAAATTGCGTAGAAGTGCAAACCAATGGCGTTAGATGTGGGTACAACAGCACCAGTGATGACGTTATTGCCGTATAATAAAGAACCAGAAACTGGCTCCCGGATGCCGTCAATATCAACGGGTGGTGCAGCAATAAAGGCAATAATGAAACAGATAGTAGCGGTCAATAGGGTAGGAATCATTAAAACGCCGAACCAGCCGATATAAAGCCGATTGTCGGTGCTAGTAATCCATTGACAGAAACGATCCCACAGGCTGCCGCTTTCGCTTCTTCCTAGAGTTGTGGTCATAACTGTGTTGTTTATAAATCGCTGACAACAAACTTTCCCAATTTTTAAGAATTGAGAATTAAGCTGTTTTCAAAGACTTTCGCCAAATACCTTCCCCCTAATCGCCGGGACTATCTGGAATTACCTCACACCAAAAATGCTATTAACTGATTTCCCAAGGGAGACTGTCTAAAAAAAGGGAAAACTTTCCCGGCTTCTAATATCACGTTTTACATTAATAATTTGTATTTTTCAAGACATTATTTTTAAGTTTTGCTAAGTTAAACCCTCAACAAAGTCAGCGTGTGCTTTTGAATTTAACCCTTGTTGCAGCACTGCTAAAACTTTCGTCATATCCCCTGTAATTAGCGAGGTAACAGCTAACCACAAGCCTGGAAATACCCTACTTTTAATTACACAATATTCACCATTTTGCAAACAGAACCAGTCGAGTTTATTCTCTAAAGTCTGCCAGACGATATATTCCTGCACTCCATTGCGACGGTAGGCGCGTTTTTTGTCGTACAAATCAATAGATGTACTACTAGCTGACACTTCTGCGACTAATTCTGGTGCGCCCAATACAGTTCGGATAAGCATTTTTCACTTTCCTTGTGGTCTGGGTAAAGGGTAAGGGGTAAAGGGGAAAGGATGTATTCAAAACATGAGTCCCTTTCCCCTTTCCCCTTTAACCGAACCGTATTGCTGGTGCGCCTTCGTTGCTGTATAACGACGCTCAAATTCGTGGCGGGTTAAGCGATCGCCACTTTCTAAGGGAGGGATGGAAGCGTTATTATTTAAACCATGTTCTACAGAAGCCGCCATTACCTGATTCCTCATCCACAGGAGTTGTAGCTTGAATTTAACATAGTGAAGCCTCATGTTTTCGAGAAGCCGCCAAGAGTAGGTCTACGCAGACAAGAAGTTTCTTAATGTAACTGTCTATACTAAAATTGGATAATTCTAGGGAATATATCCTGTCCAAACTTGTTTGGCAGGGTTAGACAGTGGGTTTTTCTAATGAAAAAATTTCTGAGATACCTGGGTTTAGGTTTGCTATCTACCTTTTTGACTTCTACTCCCGGATTGGCGGCTGAACGCATTAGCTTTTTTTATCCTCCCTTCGGCGAATTCTCGTTATCGGTGGACTCGTTAGAAACTTTTGCCAAAGTTGGGAAAATCGATCAAGATTTTTCATTTTATGCTAGCCGTGCTACTCCTCAACAACTCGCTCAACTGCGGGATCTGCTCCAGCAAAGGTTCAATATCACTCCTACTTTAGTATCTCAAGTCACTTACTCACCGATCGGCGAGGAGGTAGTGCAACAACTAGGAAAATTACTCCTCACTGAGTCTCGACAGAATGGCTTCTATGCCATACGTGCCTCTTTGATTTTGGCCGCTGCCGATCGAGAGGGTTTAACAGTGGTGAATTTGCTGCGGAAATTTCCTAGTAATACTATGCGGGTGAATTTCACAGAAGGGTTAAGGATAGTTGATGACTTATCACAGTTGCTCAAGAAAAAGGATGAAGTTGTAGCTTCTCTTCAAAAAGAAGCGATCGCTCAAGCAGCCAATTCAACTGTTGACTTCTCAAAACAAGCAGATTTGCGATCGCCAGGAAAATTCCGTTGGCAGAAAAAAAGCCTGGAGTTAAATGACGTTTCTCGCTCACGCCGTCTACCGGTAGATATCTATTTACCTACAACTCAAAACTCAGAATCCACAGATCAGAATTCTCCGTCTCCTCCCTTCCCTTTGATTGTCATTTCTCATGGTCTTGCTTCAGACCGCTCTACCTTTGTCTACCTGGCTGAACATCTAGCATCATACGGTTTTGCTGTTGCTGTACTAGAACACCCTGGTAGTAATGCCAAACGTTTTCAGCAATACTTTGCGGGTTTGGCAAGTCCACCAGAACCAGAGGAATTTATCAACCGACCTTTGGATATCAAGTATCTCCTCGATGAACTCCAGCGTCTAGAAAAATCTGATCCCACTCTCCACAGAAAACTCAATTTTCAGCAAGTTGGGGCGATTGGTCAGTCTTTTGGTGGTTATACTGTTTTGACTCTAGCAGGAGCAAAGATTAACTTTGAGCAACTGCGCCAAGAATGTAATCCCAATTATTCATCCTTTAATTTGTCGCTGTTGTTGCAGTGTGAAGCAAGTAAGTTACCCCAAAAAAATTATGAACTCAAAGACGATCGCATCAAGGCAATCATGGCGATTAATCCGATTGACAGCTTAGTTTTGGGTGAGGGCGGAGTCAGTCAAATTAAAATGCCTGTAATGCTGGTAGCAGGTAGTCAAGATATTTTCGCTCCACCTGTATTTGAGCAAATTCGCCCCTTCACCTGGCTTTCTGATCCTAATAAGTACCTGGCTTTGATTGAAAACGCCACCCACTTTTCAGCGATCGCAGAACCGACCCCTGAAAATGATATTTTACCTGTGCCACCTGCCTTACTGGGCCCCGATCGTGATGCTGTTTATTCCTATCTCAACGCCCTCAGCGTCGCTTTTATGGAAACCCATCTCCTCAACCGCCCTGAATACCGTTCCTATTTGCAGCCATCTTATGCCACATTTCTCAGCAAAGAGCCTCTTAATCTCAGTATTTTACAGTCGTTATCGGTAGCTCAATTTAATCAAATCTGGAGTGCGTCAATTCCCCAGTCAACCAAACTACCAAATCCTCAACCTACCCCACGTTAGTTATGACCGGGAGCATCGTGAAAACAGCAGGGGAGAAAAGAGGATTACGTAAATATACGCGGGTGCGGTGAAAGGCAGAATATTAGAACTTACAGCAAGATCCCCAACTTCTGGCAGAAGTTGGGGATCTTGTTATTCAGGAATGATTTAAATTAGCAACACTACAAGTCTCAAAGATTTTTTTGATAAACTCAAAGCTAAACCCAAACAAATTACTATTTACACTAAAGTTTCAACAGATAAAATGCTGTTGTAATTTGCATTAAAAATGATGTATTAGCCCTCTTGGATTATTTAAATAAATACAATTTCAGAAACGTTTATTTTCAATAAATCAGTAAATATGCTGATAGAAATCTGCGCGTTAATCAGTAACTCTAACTATTGCAAGCATAAACTCAAATTCTATATGTCTTTTTTGTTCCTAACAGATGAATTAGATATAACAATTGCCCGAAAAAAGGCTATTTGTCAGGGAAGTGAGATATTTCTACTGAGGGATTTATAAAAACTTATTTAATAAAATATTTTATATATATATGCTTGTCGTTAAGAAGCATTAAGAAATCCTTATTAAAGAATATTGCAATACCTTGATTTAATTGCTAACGTGTGTATGACAACGATGCTGATGAACGCTCTGATCTAGGAGAAATAAAATCTATGAGCTATACCCATTCAGCCAAGTGTGTTAGGCTTTGACGGCTTAAAAACGAGAAATTTCTGCCTCGTATAGACAATTATGAGGGATTGCAGATTAACCAAGAGATATCTCGTTGCCAAAGGCTTAATTTCAGTTTGATTTCAATTGCAATAGATTATTTGTCTTACTTGATGCCGACAAGCAAGTAACTCTTGATTGTATATATCGGCAATAACGAAGAGGTTGGTAAGACTTAGATTTTGGAGGATAAAACCAATGGAGATTCAAGGTAAAGTTGCCCTGATTACAGGGGCTTCACGTGGGATTGGACGAGCGATCGCTCTTGAGCTAGCGCAAGTCGGCATCAAGCGACTGATATTAGTAGCACGCGATCGCCAAAAGTTAGTCGAGGTAGCTAACGAAATAGAGGCGATGGGAACCGAAACTGCGATCGTGGCATTAGATTTGACGCAGACAATTGAAGTAAATATCGCTGTTGCCCAACTGTGGCGCAATTTCGGACAGATTCACCTGCTGGTTAATTGTGCGGGTGTCGCATACCAAAGCTCGTTTTTGCAATCTAAGATGCCTCAAGTTCAAGAAGAACTCTCTGTGAACTTGTTAGGGATGTACAACCTCACGAGTCTGATCGCTCGACGTATGGTCAGCCAAAGGCAAGGGACAATCGTCAATGTATCGAGTCTGATGGGGAAAGTCGCAGCACCAACAATGGCGACTTACTCAGCTACCAAGTTTGCCATCTTAGGATTTACCCAAGCCTTGCGCCAAGAACTAGCTGAACACAATATCCGAGTGATTGCATTACTGCCATCTCTGACAGACACAGACATGGTGCGCGACTTAAAATTATTTCGCTGGGTGATCCCCATGACTCCGCAGCAAGTAGCCAAAGCACTCGTCGCCGGAATGCAAAATGATTCACCAGAAATTTTAGTCGGATGGCAAAGTCATTTAGCCGTATTGTGTCAACGCCTTGCCCCTTGGTTATTAGAGCTAATTTTACGAATCGCAACTCCGCCAGCGCCAAGAAAACAACAGCCTGCTGAAAGACTTAACAAGCTGATCCCGAAACTGAATTTTTTAACCAGAATCCATCGTTTCGGTGATTTGTTCTTGTCAAGAACATGATTTCTCGCATATCTGCACATAAATCCTAAATTTTTTAGTGCATCGCTTATCCTACTGGGGTCAATTGCCTTTAGCTGAAAGGTAAAAACGGAAATACCCGATCGTATAAAACAGATTGACTGCAATTAGCAGTCCTTTACCCCAGTAGGTTCGTGTGGAAGGAAATAGATAAATAGTTGCCCCTAGAACTAAGAGGATTTCTACCAAAGCTGCAATCGCGCCATAATGATTTGAGTCCCAATAAGAAACAGGGCTGATAAAACGGTAATTACTAAAGGGAAAAAAGTGTCGGTGAGCGTCGTTGTTATGGACTGGTAAATCTAAAAGAGAATGTAGCACCATACTGACGAAGCCAACTTCAATCAATCGCCAACTCCAGATATGGGCAATCAATATTCCAAGCAGCGCTAGTGGAATTGAATGAAACGTACTGACAATAGCTTGCCAAAAAGGTTGATAATAAACTTCTGACCAAATCTGACGTGTCGGCAGATGGTAAACAAACTTCATTAAAAAGTAGAACACAAAGATGGGAATATCTGGTAAGACTGCGCCGATGATAATTGCCGGACTTGCCTGAGTTCGCAATTGTTGATTGAAAATCAGCAAGTTGAGAATAGCGTGACTTGGAGTATTCATTGTATATACGCTGAGTTAAGTATTATTAAATACAAACGCAAGTTTTCTAGATATAACTCATATTGGAGCAACCAGAAATGCTTTCCTTCCCTACTACTCTCAGCAGTTTGCCCGAAATCATTGATGGCTTGCCGAATATTTCTGGTTGGGAAACAGAGGTTCTCTCTGTAGTTAACCATGATCAGTCAGTATTTTTACCAACAACAAATATTCGCTTAGAAGACGTAAATGCTGTATTTGCGATCGCCTTACACATGCACCAGCCAACTATACCTGCTGGGAATGGCGGTACACTGATCAGCAATCTGCAATATATGTTTGAACATCCCAACGAGGGGGATAACCACAATGCAGATCCTTTTGCATATTGTTACAGCCGTATGGGAGACTTGATCCCCGAACTTGTAAGTCAAGGTTGCAATCCCCGTGTGATGTTGGATTACTCAGGTAATCTTTTGTGGGGATTGCGGCAAATGGGACGCAGTGATGTTCTCGATAACCTCAAACGGATCACTTGCGATCGCAACTATCAACCTTATGTAGAATGGCTGGGTACCATGTGGGGTCATGCAGTTATTCCTTCCACACCCATAGCAGATATTAAATTGCATATCATTGCATGGCAACATCACTTCGCAGCAATTTTTGGCTGGGAAGCATTAGCACGAGTCAAAGGCTTTTCGCCTCCAGAAATGCACCTCCCCAATCACCCTGATGCTCTCTTTGAATTCGTGAAAGCGCTGAAAGAGTGTGGATATCGCTGGCTACTCGTTCAAGAACATTCTGTAGAAACTCTTACTGGTCAATCTCTCACCCACAAACATTTACCACATTGTCTCATTGCCCGCAATTCTCAAGGCGAAACTATTAGCATCACAGCCTTAATTAAAACTCAAGGTTCGGATACTAAATTAGTTGCCCAAATGCAGCCTTATTATGAAGCTAAAACTTTATCCAAACAACAAATTGGTAGTGTTTTTGTGCCACCAATAGTTAGCCAAATTGGAGATGGTGAAAATGGCGGTGTGATGATGAATGAATTTCCTAGTGCTTTTAAACAAGCTTGGTGGGATATGGTCAATAATGGTGGAGGAAAATCAGGTGTTGTTGGAATGTGTGGTACAGAATATTTAGAATTTATCGAAGCTGCTGGATGCAAACCTGAAGACTATCCAACTTGTCAGCCAGTGGGACAACATCAGATTTGGGAGAGAGTTTCACAAGATAATTGCCAACCCGAAGCTGTAGAAAATGCGATTCAAGAATTAAAGCAAATAAACTCTAATTTTCATCTGGATGGAGCCTCATGGACAAATCATATCAGTTGGGTCAAAGGATATGAAAATGTATTGTCTCCTATGTATCAATTAAGTAGTTCATTCCATCAAAAGTTTGATCAATTACAGCAAATTAATTCAGCAGAACCTGTTACCAGACAATCTCATTACCGTAACCTTCTACTACACAACCTTTTGCTGCAAACCAGTTGTTTTCGTTATTGGGGACAAGGTGCTTGGACTGATCATGCAAGGGAAATTTATCAACGTGGCGAAAATTTATTGCACATAAATTGAACTGTAGACTGGAATGGGTATGGATGCAATACTTTTCGGATAAACCCAATAATCTCTCTTTTGGTGTGGGGAAAGCTTAAAGGGTAAAGGGGAAAGGTAAATTTAAACCCTTTCCCTTTCCCCTTTCCCCCTTAACCGAAAAGTATTGGCTATGGATGAGTATTCAAACTCCAGAGATACTCTTGGGTTAAGGCTTTATCCTCACGAACCCTCCTTAAAAAGTAGAGAATTAAAACAAGCTTTTTTTAAGGGGGTTATATCATTAATAACAAGCATATTGATTTATAAATAGGCAGTTTAAATGAAAAATTAGCAATGATCCGAGCAAGATTTCTTCGGATCATTGGGAAGGATCAAATAATATTTAATTTTTTGGATTTTAAACTTATAAAAGCATGATTTAGTGCTGATTTTAAAGTTAGTATTTGAGTGATAGTTTATTGGACAAATTGTTAATACGTGAATCAATTTTCTAAGTACATATAAATATATGCTGTTACAGCAGAGGTAATAGTATTTCAAATTCTGTACCTATACCAATCTGGGAACGGAAATTTAATTTACCGCCATGTCTCACAGTTATGATTCGATAACTTACTGCTAAACTAGTATTTTTGCTATTCTTTGTTTCCAAAGAAAAAGACTCCATAATTTGCTGTTGCAATTCTTGAGACATTCCAGGGCCATTGTCAGCAATGCGAATTAATACCCAACGAGAATCTGGTGCATTTGGATTGCTTGCTTCTTGCGAAATTACTTCTGTAGTAATCTCAATTCGAGGTTTTTGAACAGTATTTTTATCTTCTAAATGCAACTGTTGCCTAACCGCTTCATTGAGCAAAATATCTACAACCTCACTGAAAATATTCATCAAAACCTGGTTTAGCTGCCCTATAAAGCAATAAACTGGGGGTAGCTGACCGTAGTATTTGACTATTTCAATTTCTCCTTGAAGACGGCTATTAATTAATAAAATAATAGTATCTATACTAGCGTGTAAATCTACTGGCTTTGGATAAAGTTCATCGATATGACAAAAATTTTGTAAACTAGTAACAAGCTTTTTTAATCTTTCCGCACCAGTACGGATACTAGCAAGCGATCGCGATAAATCTTGTTCTAAAAAATCAAATTCAATCTCTTCTTTAATCTGATTGATTTCCTGGGAAACTGATGGTAACTCTTGATCGTAAGCAGCTATTAGCTTGAGTAAATCTTGGCTGTAGGTGGAAACATAACTTATATTTCCCCAAATAAAACCCACTGGGTCTAAAATTTCGTGCGCTACGCCGTCTACCAAACGTCCCAGATTTGCCATTTTATCATTTTGGATCATTTGAGCTTGGCTGCGTTCATAGCGCACCAGATTGTCAATTCCTCGAATTTGCCAAGAAATGATATTCAATTCTTGGACATCTAACAATCTATAAGCCCCAGATTCTGTTTGTACTACAATTGGTTCTGCTAATAATTCTGGCGATCGCTTTAAGCTAAGTTGCATCGCTGTTAAAATCGATGTTGTATCAGCAAGCAGCAATATCGGTATCCGCGCATAGCTGTAAAGAACGGCTAATGGTTGCTGAACCAACAACTCTTGCCCAAATGGACGAATCAAAAATTCCAGCAGCCGCCGCCGCGAAATCATCCCAATGAACTTTCCCTGTTCTACCAAAACTACTCCTGGTAGCAGGGGATATTTTTCTAAAAAATTAGCCACTTCCATCCCAGTGTGATTGATTTCCACAGGGAAGTTATACATTGGTAATTCTTGGAGGGTTGAATCTAAACCCAGATCGCGATCGCTACCAAGAGACAAAAATGGCGGTGAGATTTGGCAACTAAATTCTTCTGACACTAGACACCCTGATTTTTACAAAGATTGGGTAAACAATAAGTTAATATTTTACATTCTGCCACCCTCGAAATCCGGTTTTGGTTTAGGTATCTAATAAGACTAGTGGTATGTCAGGGTGAAAATTGTTCTTAGGCGGTTAGAAGTAATTGGTATGCGATTTATTAATGAAAGCAATTTAGAGAAAAACTGCCTCCTACCTCCTTCAAAATCTTGGTGGTGAATATTTAGAGAGCGATGTCTACGACGGGCTACGCCTACGCAAGCTAAACTAAAAACAACCTTTACGAAGAGTGCAAAGGTAGCGTTATGACCTCTGTAACCAATCCAGCCAACGCCCTCACTCCTTTTCCCTTCCCGGATCATACTCAACTTCCTGAGTCCGATGGTACGTTCGTGTTCGCGGAGCGTGCCGGAGGCAAAAATTGGCAAGAGCATCCCCAAAGCATCCTACTAACTGACTCTATTACACCTATCCTTAAACAATTAAATCCTGAAGGTGAATACTGTATAGGGCAAGACTTAGGCATTTACTGGCACTTAACCGATCCCCCGGAAAAAGGCGCAGAAGCACCAGATTGGTTTTATGTACCGAATGTACCATTTTTGCTCAATGGGCAAACGCGACGTTCTTATGTGTTGTGGCGAGAGTTTATTGCCCCGTTGATTGTTTTAGAATTTGTCTCTGGAGACGGTAGTGAAGAACGGGATCAAACTCCTTTGAAAGGTAAATTTTGGATTTATGAGCAAGTCATTCGTCCTCCCTTCTACGGCATTTATGAAGCGAGTAAAGCCAACCTAGAAGTTTATCATCTGATTGAAGGACAGTATCAGATTTTACCAGCAAATGAACGAGGACATTATCCCATTGTTGCTTTGGGTGTTGAATTAGGTTTATGGCTAGGAGTTTATCAGAATGTGGAATTACCCTGGCTGCGTTGGTGGGATTTACAAGGTAATTTGTTGTTGAATGGCGATGAAAGAGCAGAACAGGAATGCCAAAGAGCCGATCGCCTAGCTGCCCAATTGCGTAGACGCAAAGCGGCTTGTCGTTAGACATCGCTCGGCATTGAACCAGAAGCCTGATATTTTACTACGAATTACGAATTAAAAAGGGCTGGTGTAAAAGAGTCATCTGTGGCTTAATTTGTTTAGACACAAATTTTACTGCTACCAGGGTAATCACGATGACAAATAAACCTCCTTCCGAACCGGAGTCATCTCAGAGAACTGCCCTTGGCTTTGATGAATTTATAGCCATTCTGGTTGCCTTCACCACTATCGGAGCAATTCTGTTTTGGTCATTGTCCCATAGGGATTCTAGCTGGAACTTCAACGGGTTGCTGTCGGCTTCTTCCACTCCCTCGCCTAGTGTTCAACCAAATCAAGTATTGCCTTCCCTTAATTCCAAGGTAGAACCAAATGTAGTCCCTAAGACAGTTTTGCCCTATTCTCTACCGGAGGCTGTTGTTGAATCCAAGACACCTTCATTGCCAACTAACAGCGCTGCTCCTAACCGTGGAGTGTTACCATCTGCTCAGGTAAGCCCAACTCAACCCTCACAACCACAGACACCTGTACCCTCTTCAGCAGTACTTGAGTCATCAATTAAATCATCAGCGCTGCCTTTAGTAACTCCAGCAAAACAAAAATCTATTATTCCGCCACCAATTGCATTTAACGATGTGCCCAATAACTTCTGGGGTCGGCGTTTTATAGATGTTCTTTCTTCTCGTAGTATTCTCAAAGGGTTTCCTGATTATTCTTTTAGACCAAATCAGCCTGTAAACCGCGCCGAATTTGCAGCGATTGTGCAAAAAGCCTTTGACCAAGAACCGTCTAAGACTGCGATCGCATTTGAAGATGTACCAACAAAATTCTGGGCAACTCCAGCAATTGGCCAAGCCATCAATGCCGGATTTCTCAAAGGCTACCCGAAAAAAACCTTCAAACCACAACAAAATATTTCACGAGTGCAAGTTTTGGTTGCCCTTGTTAGTGGGTTGAATTTGAAAGCGCCCACTTCGCCAAATCAGATTTTAAGTGTCTATAAAGATGCTAAAGATATTCCACCTTATGCTATTAGCAAAATAGCTGCTGCTACAACCAATGGTCTGGTAGTTAACTATCCAAACCCACAAATTCTTGCTCCCAACAAAGTAGCTAGTCGGGCTGAAGTAGCGGCGATGATTCATCAAGCTTTAGTAAAACGGGGCAAGTTGGAGGCAATTTCATCTCCAAGTATAGTGCGATTGCCCAGTGCATCTCCAGAAACTTCGCGCACTCCCAAGGTTAAATTGTCGCCAGGAGGCTCGTCTCGGTGAGTTTGTTAGAGAACGTGTTCAACAAAGAAGCAGAGGAGAAAGATTCTTAACGATCCTTTATTCCTCTGCTTCTTGGCCAACCCATTGCAGAAAATTCAAAATTCAAAATTAGAAATTCAAAAATTTTTGATTTTGAGAAAAGTCTGATCTAAGGCTTCCTTAGATCAGACTCAGAGGGTGATTTTGAATTAGATTATTTGCGTAGAGTCTTTGCAGGATAAGCGATATTTAGATATCAAGCTTCTGGAATTTTACCAACCACTTGTGATTTTAGAGTGGTGATTTCACTAGTTAACTCTTTCCTAGTTGAGGCTTTGAGTAAATAGCGGTAAACAAACCAGGCAGAGTAACCAATCCCTATCAACTCAAAAGTAGGCGCTACTAAAGGGATATCATTCAAAGCATCTAATATTGCCAAGAGTACTTTAACACCAACAATTGATCCTACAATTAAACCAACTGTTACCAGAGGTTGCTTATATTCATTAAAGAAGCCTCCCACATATTCTGGCAATGTTGCTAAAAATGTAGAAACTTGCTCCCCGTATTTTAGCCATTCATCTTGAGACTGTGCGGGAGGCTGGACTTTTGTGATGGTTCCCGTTTGGGTGTTGATCTCTGCCACTGTAGTCTCTTTGGATGCGGTTTCAGTAAAATCTTGTTCTGGCATTTTCACTCCCATTAATTTGACAGTTGAGTTTTTCTAATCTGGATAATTGCAACCAAAAGGCTGTTGGTTAGGTAATGCACAAGCGCATCAGTACAATTGATTAAAGGGCACAAAAGGGTTTTAGTGTCCTTTAACTATAATTGCCCCGTAATATCTACTGCATCAACTACAAGGTAGACAGTCAGTAGGAGGATAGAATTCAGAAGGGAGTAGGATGTATTATAATCGTCCTTCTGAGTTCTTTTCTAAATCAACTGGAATCCTCTGGTTGTGATTATCTCATTCCGTGTCATTTGTTCATAATCGTACTAAATCTAAGTACAAATAAGGCAAAATCAGCCCACCTCTCATTTATATAAGCCTAAAAGCCGATTTTAGCCAATATTAAAGCTATCTTAAGCCGGGTTCGTCAATTAACGCATTCGTATTGATATTAATACGTAATAAAAGTTTTTGTGTATTCACATCGACTAGACTTTCAACCTATTTTATGATAAACGTGCTGGTGATTGGGGATGAGGCAGAAATAACCAATGCCCCATGCCCCATAATCAAACCTTTTGTTTTTTTCCTGATTGTATTAATTTTATAAGGAAGCAGTAAGGTAGACTAGTGGCTTACCTGATGTCAAGAACTAATTGCTATCAACTGTATATTGAGGAAAGTATTGTAGTAAGGAGAAGACGGTCTCAGACAGGTCTTTAGTTCGGGCAATTATTTGTTACTGTTGAAAAAAGTGAATTCGGTTCGCTATCAGTAAGTGTACTTAGCAACATTGCTATCAAAATAACTCGTAGTATATGAGGTTATGCGAATTATCTACTAAGCAATGATTTGCTGTTGCTATAAAAGAAGATAATGTAAATGTTAATAACCAATTAAACTGTTTGTACAAGCTAAACTGATTTGGTAATTTTTGCGGGAAGGCAAGGAGGTTTGAGAAATGCCAACTCAAAAGCCAACCCTTATCGATAGCAGTTCAGAAATCAAAAAAGTGTCAGCCGAAGAGCCATCGACAGACGAACTACCGACTATAGAATTTCCCTCACGAGGGAAACTCAAAGCCAGTTCTTGGCGCATCCATCAAAAAATTGGCTATGGGTACTTTGTAGCTATCGGAATTGGCTTTTTTGGAGCGCTAACTGGGTTAGTGATTGCCAACTACTACCGGGGAAGGGAAGTAAGGCAATTCAATCAAGCTTATGAACAAGGACAACTACTGAGTAATTATAGAGATGCAGTAGTAGGGGCGCAATTACATAGCTCTAATCTAGTTGCTGTATTAGAAAATTCACAGCAACTACAAACCAAAAAAGCTGATTTTTTGAAGAATGTTGAAAAAGCCAAGCAATTAGAGTCAAAAATTTCTGGATTTATTGACAGTAAACCTAAAAGACTAGCGGCAACAAGTTCGACTTTACAGACGCTATTGCTAGATTACAAGAATAATTTAAAAGCTTACGTTGACCAAATCGAGGCTGTCTTACAGAAAATTGACTCCCAACCAGCGCAGCCTCAGCAAATTTCTGCTGCCCGATCGCAGTTATTGACAATTATGCGTGGTGAAACAGCCATGCGCCTAGATCAGCTTTCTGAAAGTTTGGCTAATATCCTGCAAACTGCTGAAGATCAAGAGCAAGAAAGGCAAAAAGCCGTTGAGCAGGCAAAAATAGTTGAGCGATTTATCGTAATTATCAGTATGCTCGTTTCGGTGGCGATCGCAGCTATTGTAGCTTGGCGTACCAGTCGAGCGATCGCTGAACCAGTTATCACCGTCACCCAAGTAGCTGAACAAGTGGCGCGGAAACATAATTTTGATTTGCGAGCGCCTGTCACCACTGAAGATGAAATTGGCCTACTTGCCAAATCTCTAAATCGTCTGATTGAGCGAGTATCTGAGCGAACCAAAGAACTACAGCAAGCTAAAGAGTTAGCGGAAGCTGCTAGCAAGGCAAAAAGCGTATTTTTAGCCAATGTCAGCCACGAATTACGCACACCATTAAATGCTGTCATTGGCTTGAGCCAACTTCTAGAAGACGACGCTACCGATCTTGGTTTATCGGCAGACTTTATCACCGACTTAGAAACAATTAACGCTGCTGGTAAGCATCTACTGCACTTGATTAACGAAATCCTCGACTTGTCAAAAATTGAAGCGGGGAAAATGACTCTCTATCCAGAAACATTTGAGATTGCGACGCTAATTAATAACGTCGTTCTCACAGTCAAACCAGCTATAGAAAAAAATGCCAATGTTTTAGAAGTGCATTTTGATGAGCAACTTGGCACCATGTACGCCGATCAAACTAGGATGCGGCAGGTGTTGTTAAATTTACTAAGCAACGCCAGTAAGTTTACTACAAATGGCAAGGTGACGCTGACAGTCAATATAGAAAAGGAGGAATTACGACTGGATGCTCCTTTGGGTATGATTACTTTTACCGTTACCGACACAGGTATAGGTATGTCTAACCGTCAACAGCAGCAGTTATTTCAACCTTTTACCCAAGGAGATACTTCGACTACGAAAAAGTATGGAGGTACAGGGCTGGGCTTGGCAATTAGCCGCCACTTTTGTCAGATGATGGGTGGTGAGATTATTGTTAAAAGTCAGCCAGGACTTGGTTCTACTTTTACTATTCGTCTGCCAATGACTGTACAGGATTGAAGGGATTGGGAATTGGGAATTGGGGTAAAACAGTTTTGTTAGCGCTAGCGGGGCGTTTAGCCCGTTCTGAGTAAGGAAGTGAGATTTCTCACTCAGAACTCAAATGTAAACTCAAGTAATAATACTTACCTTGCCTGTATCCAAGTCATAACGACCGCCCACGATTTTCAATTTACCTGACTGCACCTGCTCACTTAAAAGCTTTGATTTTTGTAACCGTTCAATTTGATATTGCACATTTGCTACCACAGCATTTTCAACCGCGTCACCTGGCTGATCCTTGACCTTTTTCAGGGCTGGCTCAATTGCCTTCACAAACGTACTAATATCACCGGGTAACGATTCCTTTTGTACAGCTGCGGTTACAGCCCCACAACGTTCATGGCCCATCACCATCAGCAGTGGAGAACCTAATAAAACAACGGCATATTCAATACTGCCGATCGCTTCATGTGTGGCAATATTTCCGGCAATCCGAACATCAAAGATATCCCCGATGCCCTGATCGAAAACAATTTCTGCGGGGACTCGTGAATCAGCACAACTAAGAATAGTTGCAAATGGATGTTGAGCTTGAGCAACTTCCTGCAACCGCAGCGCAGATTGATCGGGGTATTGGGGGTGATGTTTAACAAATCGCTGATTTCCCTCTATCAGCTTTTGTAATGCTTCATCGGGACTGAGAGATTCAGGGGAATTTGGGGGGATTTCGGCAGCTTTAGCCTGTTTAACCTGCCAGAGTAAATCGCTGGCAGTTAGCATCATTCCAAAGGCCCCGGTCATTCCCAACTTCAAAAAGTCACGACGTTCCATGAAATGCTTCATTGAATTTATAACTCTCTTAAATCGACGCGATACATCTGACAGAGCGAATTTCCATCACATCGGAAACGTAGCAAGTACCTCCGAACTTATTGAGGAGTGGTCTGATATTTTCGACAACACGCTTGAGTTCTTCTGGCATACAAAATGCGAGGATGTAAACATTATCAAGCATGGTCATGTCTAAATCTTCTGTCGTTCCTCGTAATCCTTTACCAACAACATTTCTAATGACGGCATGACTATGTACACCGGACTTGTCTAAATTATCTAAAATTTTGGCAAGCTCAAAGGAGTTGGCGATAATTTCTATCCTTTTAACTACGTGCATATTATTACCTCCAGAATAGGTTAATTCCGTAGAGATATAGCGGAATTCCCACAATAATATTGAACGGAAATGTGACTGCTAGAGCGGTAGAAACATATAGGCTGGGATTTGCTTCGGGAACAGTCATCCGCATCGCCGCCGGGACAGCAATGTAAGAAGCACTGGCACACAATACAGCGAATAACAGCGAATTTCCCGGAGGCATACCGATGAATTTGGCGATCGCTAACCCAATGCCTGCATTGAGTATAGGAATTAGTATGGCAAATAAAATCAGGAAAACTCCGGTTTTTTGCAAGTCTTTAATTCTTCTGGCAGCCACCAGTCCCATATCCAGTAAAAAGAAGGTGAGAATGCCATAAAACAACCCTTGAGCAAAGGGTTCTAATACGTGCCAACCACGTTCTCCTGTCAAGACACCGATTAACAGGCTACCAACTAGGAGAAAAACTGAACTATTAAGAAATGCTTCTTGCAAAACTTCTGACCAAGCAAACTCTCGCTTTTCATCGGCGGTGAATATACTCACCAAGATCAGACCAACAATGATCGCCGGAGATTCCATCAGGGCAAGAGCTGCTACCATGTAACCATCATACTGAATACCAAGCTCACTAAGAAAAGCGCCAGCAGTGATGAAAGTGACAGCACTGATAGAACCGTAGGTTGCAGCGATCGCAGCCGCATCGTAAGTATCCAATTTCCACTTCAGGATAAAAAAGGTGTAAATTGGAACAACACAAGCCATCATCATTGCTGCTGCGAGTGTTAGAATTACTTCTTGATTAAGTCCGCTTTTGATTAGTTCTACCCCTCCTTTAAAACCAATGGCAAACAGCAGATACAACGAAAGGAGTTTAGGCACTGGTGGGGGAATTTCTAGATCAGACTTGACAAAAACCGCAGTCATGCCTAAAAAGAAAAACAGAATTGGCGGATTCAAAATGTTGGATACAATTAAGCTCAGATCCATATCCACCTATCCTTGTATTGGTTAAACCTGAAATTAAAGAAATTTTTCATCTTTAAAAACTTAACGGTTGAATCGTGATGTATTGTGTATCGCTACCCCATGTCAATTGGGTACTCAAGGTGTGAATTGTCCTATTCGTGACAATACTTATTGATTAGGTGTTAAACAGCGCTGATAACAGAAAAAGTGAGAGCTTGCCCAACATTTTTTGATGTTGGATTCCCCGTCGCTGATCTTACGACAGAAAGTGTAGGGAGAACTCGCGATCAACGTATTTAGCGTAGAAAAAATTAATGTATTGTAGGGGCAATTTATGAATTGCTCCTGTACAAATCTTGCTTATAGCAATTTTCATTTATTTGAACCACATATATTTTAAAGGTACAGCAGAGTATTGCTCATTGGTATGAACTTAAGACCAAACCCCTTTAAAATCTCGTTTCTAGCTTGTGAGTATAAATACTTTTCATTGGGCTGCTGCCGCAAGTTTGGCTCTATGACTCTATACGTTGCCAAACTAGCTCAAAAACCTTTGAGACACCGTTGCTCATAGTCGGAGGTGTCTTTAACGTAACTTGGTTCTCTCTCAAAGTGAAAATACGAATTAAATCTGTATCGACTCGATTGGGAATAGATGCAATTTCTATATGATGGGTAACAATATTGCCACTTATAGTGTAGGTTCCAGCATAAGCACTGAATGTAGAGAATGCTTGTGCGCGTTCTGCAATGGTTACTAAATTTATGTCTTGGCTCAGTGGCGAGTGTATATCCCCATTTAGTAGTGAGCGGTCGCTCCTGGAAAGGATAACGAGTATCCGCCCTTCATGTGTATAGGTAATGTAACCGTTTGGATTGCTTCCATAGGCTTGTCCCTCCACAGTTCCGTCGTCAAGTGTTGCACTTACTGAAATTAATTTCCAAGTTCCGAGCAAAGGATTATTTTGTGCCAACGAGAAATCAGACATCACTAACTCCCATACAATTAGCGAAGATCGTCCAGGAGCAATTATTCTAACTATTAACTCCCCCCATGCCCTTCAATTGGTTCATCCTAATGAACCACACCGATTTGGAATGTGCCTTTGACTGACAGCATAGCTTTTTCTTGCTTCTACATAAATCATGATACAGTACCATTCTGGTTAAGAAGATTGCCACACAATCTTTATTGACCAAGTTTCGTTAGGATATTGTAACCTGGGCAATAGCGACTCTCTATTGATGTGACACCAGGCGATCGCTTTTTCACATCCATGACAACAACCATCGACTTTCTCAGTCACCTTAACCCTAGTCAACGTCAAGCTGTCGAACACTACTGCGGCCCGTTGCTAGTTGTTGCCGGCGCAGGTTCCGGTAAAACACGAGCGCTGACTTATCGCATTGCAAATCTGATTCTGAAACACAAAGTTGATCCAGAACATATCTTGGCGGTTACTTTTACCAATAAAGCCGCGCGGGAGATGAAAGAACGGATTCAACGGCTGTTTGCTGAACAACTGGCAATGAAACAACACGGACAGCGATTGGATTTGTTGACAGAATACCAACAAACGCAATTGCGATCGCAAGTTTACAAAAACACGATCAAAGATTTGTGGTGTGGCACCTTCCACAGTCTATTTTCTCGCATTCTCCGTTTTGATATTGAAAAATACGTAGACGAAAAAGGACGCAAGTGGAATCGTAATTTTTCTATTTTTGATGAATCAGATGTGATGACTCTGATTAAAGAACTCGTTAATAAAGAGCTAAATTTAGACGATAAGAAGTTTGATGCCCGCTCTGTTCGTTACGCTATTAGCAATGCTAAAAACCAAGGTTTATCACCCCAAGAATTTGAGCAAGACCAACCAAATTATCGCGGACGGGTAATTGCCCAAGTTTACAATTTATATCAAGATAAGTTAGCACAAAATAACGCTCTCGACTTTGACGATCTTATTCTTGTACCTACTAGATTATTTCAACAAAACGAGCAGGTATTAAGTTACTGGCATCGAAAATTTCGCCATATTCTCGTAGATGAATATCAGGATACTAACCGCACTCAGTATCAACTGATTAATTTATTAGTTACTAATGGCGAAACCAAAAAGAGCGAATGGCAATGGGAAAATCGCTCAGTTTTTGTTGTTGGTGATGCAGACCAATCAATTTACAGCTTTCGGATGGCAGATTTCACCATCTTGCTAGGATTTCAGGAAGACTTTGGCGATGGTTTGGTAGATGATGACACCCGAACGATGGTTAAGCTAGAAGAAAACTATCGTTCTTGTGAAAACATTCTGCAAGCGGCTAATGAACTGATTGAAAATAACACCCAACGGATTGATAAAGTCCTGAAGGCGACGCGGGGATCGGGTGAACAGATTACTTGTCACAAAGCCGATGAAGAACTTGCAGAAGCGGCATTTGTAATTAATCAAATTAGTACTTTAGAACAGCAAAATCCAGAGTTAAACTGGGGTAGTTTTGCTATACTTTATCGGACGAATGCTCAATCTCGTCCATTTGAAGAATTGTTGGTGAAATATCAAATTCCTTACACAGTTGTGGGGGGAATGAGGTTTTACGATCGCAAAGAAATTAAAGATGTCGTCGCTTATTTAAGGGCGATAAATAATCCAGCTGATACAGTCAGTTTATTGCGAGTGATTAATACTCCCCGGCGGGGAATTGGCAAAACCACTATTGATGCTTTGATGAACGCATCTCAGCAACTAGGGACAACTTTGTGGGAAATCCTCAGCGATGAAACATCAGTTAATACATTAGCTGGACGGGCGACAAAAGCTGTAAATAACTTTGCCGCAATGATTAGCCGTTGGCAAGGACAAGTCGCCACGCTTCCCGTGACTGAGGTTTTGCAAGGAATACTAGAAGACTCTGGTTACGTTCAAGACTTGATGAATCAAGGCACAGATGAAGCCACAGATCGGGTACAAAACGTTCAAGAACTTTATAACGCTGCATTGCAATTTCAAGAAGAAAACGAAGAAATTTCCCTGCGAGATTTTTTAAGTAGTGCCGCCCTCAGTTCCGATTTGGATAACTTAAAAGAAGGACAGACAGCCGTTTCTTTGATGACTTTGCACGCTTCCAAAGGTTTGGAATTTCCCGTGGTGTTTTTGGTGGGATTAGAACAGGGGCTATTTCCCGGCTACCGCTCCCTAAGCGATCCTGCTTCTTTGGAAGAAGAACGCCGCTTGTGTTATGTGGGGATTACTCGCGCTCAAGAAAGGTTATATTTATCACACGCGCGAGAACGGCGTTTGTATGGTTCGCGGGAACCTGCGATGCGATCGCAGTTCCTCGACGAATTACCAGAAGAATTATTATCTACCCAACGCGTGAGTCGTCAAAGTTATACCAAAAGTGCCTCTACTCCGAATGGAAAACAAGACGCAACCCAGAATTGGCAAGTAGGCGATAGAGTATTACACAAAACCTTTGGTCTTGGTGAAATCACCCATGTCTTCGGAACAGGTAATAAAATGTCTGTAGCAATTAAATTTGCCAGTTTAGGACAAAAAATTGTTGACCCAAGAGTAGCACAGTTACAAAAAATTTGAAAACAAAGCCACAGATCCCCAACTTTTTTGAAAAGTTAGGGATCGTGTTTTTCATATTTCAATTTCTTCAAAGTGTTCAACAGTAGGAAATGGCTCATAAAAATGATGCAGAAGTTTTTTCCACTCTTGATACTCAGCAGAACTTCTAAATCCTACAGTATGAGATTCTAAAGTTTCCCATCTGACAAGTAATAAGTATTTACCTTGAACTTCTATACATTTATGCAATTCATGGGATAAATATCCCTCCATTGAAGAAATAATTTTAGAAGCTTTTTGGAAATCAGTTTCAAAATCGGATTCCAAACCAGGTTTAATATGAAGCATCACAGCTTCAATAATCATAAAATTTTACAGTGAGTATTAAGCTAATGTTATTTAGTATAGTGTGATGTGTACAAAGGGCTACGCCATTACAGCACTTCCGGCAGCTATGAGGTACATCCTCAAAGCTGAAAGCTATGATAGAAAAGGGCAAGAAGAAAAACTGTACTGTATTGCATAATAGCTGAAAGTGCTTTAACCCAAGTTTTTCTAGTCTTCTTCTAGAGGACTTGCACCATTAGACAGGGAATTCTATTCCCTGGCGGTCTGTATTGCATAATAGCTGGAAGTGCGTAAGACTAATTTTTTAGTAAATAGATAATCGCAGCACAAAACTCTTCGTAATATCCTTTAGAATCAGTTTCACTGAAGCCTAGAATTAAGTCTTGTCTCTCTTCCTCTGTAATCGTATTAATAATTTCCAATATTGGCTCAATAGATTTTGCACGTAAATTTTTCAGCTTGTCAATATTGAGTGCGAGTTTATCAATTGTTGTTTCAGCAGCTAATTGCTTTTCTGAATGATTTGTCGCCAAAATCTGGCCATCATCAGTGTACCTAAAGAACTCAGCACAGTTGACATCTAGAGGTGAAATCATCAGATTGTCATCGTACCATTTATCTTTTATTTTCCCACAATGGAGAGGTTCTTTGCGTACTGTATCTTTTTGGCATGATGCCAGTATATTTGTGTATTCTAGCGCTAATTGAGGATAAGTTGTTCTTGGCTTTAAATGTTCAAAATGGCTATCATCAGTATTAATCCGTCTTCCACAGTAACAGCAAATAAAACCTTGCTCTTGCAACAAGGAATTATGTACATCGGTTTTTTGTGGTTTGCTGAAGTCGTCCCAAGTTGGTTGCCAATCCTCATTTGCTAAATTTTTCCAATTAGTAAAACTTTCTGGCTCCTCACTTTTTTTGATATATTTCACCGCTTCAAAATCTCTTTGCGTCGAATAGATACACTTGCTTTTACTAATTCTGGTTCATCTTGTCCAATAATATCAGCAATTTCTTGAGATAATTGCCTAGCGCCATCAAGATTCCCTTCATCAATTAGTCTAAACAACTCATGTAAACGATCTTTTATTTCTTGTGGACGTGCTGGAACACCCATGAGGTCTTCTAAGATACGATTACTATCTCTCCCAAAGGAACTTTCTGGTCTTTTAGCAACAACACCTTCGTCTGTTTTTTCTAGAATATAAATTCCTTCCGGTTTGACTTGGCTAATTACTTGAGGCGAATGGGTGGTGACAATAAATTGGCAATTGGGGAATGTTCTTGTCAAAGCTGGAATAATTTCTCGTTGCCATTTGGGGTGTAAGTGTAACTCAATTTCATCAATTAAAACAACACCCTCACCTTCGAGTGGTTCTGTTAAACCTGGATTAGCGATCGCTAATCGTCTTGCTAAATCTCCCACCATAGCCAGCAAGCATTTCTCGCCATCCGATAGCTGATTAACTATGAGTTCTTTGCCTTGTTTTTGCACAGTCATTCTCATTAGCGGGGAACGACGCACGCGCAAATTAGAAAAACTCGGTATTAATGAAGATATGGCTTGCCTGACTGATTCTAATTGCCTATCCCGATAACTAGAATTACCTTCCAGGCGTAACTCATTCTCTAAATCTTCTTGCTTTTTAAACCATTCAAAGAAGATTCTAAACTCACTTCCTACTCCTGTAAGTGCATTTTCATATACATCTATTTGTTCGAATGAATGCTTTGTGCGAATCTTCAAAGGGATATCCAACACTGCACGATTGGTGGAATAATAAACTAATACAGGAATATTTAATTGATTAGATATATATAAATCTTTTTTGATATTTTCAGCAACCTTTGTTATGGCTGACAGGTTAGTGTTAGTATCTTTGCTTAATCCTTTATGTACCTTGGTTAAAGACCATATTGCTTCTTCAGAATTCAATGAAACAGTGATTTCGTTGTGTGTTTCCTTTTGCCCATTAGTGATGTCTTCCTCCCTGAAGACTCTTCCCGAAGATGTTGAGTGTTGAATCGAGCTAGTAAAACGCGATAGAAGAATAGCAAGGCAATCAATAATACTCGATTTACCTACGCCGTTGATACCAATAAATACCGTTGGCTCTGCTTCATCGAACTCAAGCGTCAAATCGCCGATTCCACGGAAAGATTGCATTTTCAGGCGCTTGACTTTCATAGGTTTAATAACGCTGAATGTAATGTATTCGATTAGTAATGCCTAGTCTACAACTAATCAAAAACAGACTTGACATAATCAACCGCAATAGGTGTAATTTTCTCGACAAGATTATTAATCACCTCTCGTTCATATTCAGTCCAAATTCTGGGATGACCAAAAATGCATGGTTGCAAAATTCCCCAGAGTTGCCCATCCTGGCGGATATGGGCATGAATAAGAGCGCGATGTCCAAAATACTTCTGTTCAAATTCCCGATTTAACACTTGAGGTTCAGCAGTTTCTACATCTTCGACAAAGATTGAAGGTTTGGCACGTAGCGCAGCCGCAAACATCGGATCTTCATCTACTAAAGTTGGGGGTTGGGCTGCCCAGTTTTCATTGTAAACAGTTGGTACGTCTGGAGTGCGAACCCAACAAAAGGCAACTCTACCAAGGTTATTTTGTGGATTATGCAGGTATAGAAAACATCTATCAGACTGTAGAAAATCGCCTATAGCTGGTAATAGTGTAGAAAATAGAGCCTCTGGTGTTTGAGATGATTCTATAATATTGTTGAGTGCAGAAGGAAGTTCTTGCTGAGTCATATAACTAAGCTGATTTTAATTGAATAATACCTTTATCAAATACGCGATTATTAGTAGCGATCGCACTTATTTCTATTCTATCTTTATACACCTCATAAGAGGCAAAACTTAAATCACTGGTAGAATACCCTGTCCACTCAGAACGCCCTACAGGACGATTACCAGCACCTGCACCACAAATTAAATAAGTTGTCCCATCAATAGGACGTGTGCGTTCATAATTGTGTTCGTGACCATTGATATAAAGTTGAACGCCATATTTTTTAAATAGGGGAGTAAAAGTTTTAATAAAATCTGGATTACTCCCATACTGACCAGATGAATAAATTGGATGATGACCAAACACTACTTTCCAAGGAGCATTACTAAGACTTAATTCTTTTTCTAACCAAGTTAGCTGGTTTTTCCAATCAGCATTACTGTTAGTATCCAAAGCGAAAAATTGTACTTGATTACGTTTAAATGTATAGTAACGTCCCTTCATATTAAAACCGACATACTTGACTTGTAAATCGCCATTGGCAGTACGAATATCGTGATTGCCTAAGCAAGCCTGAAATTTCACACCTTGTTTTAGCAAAGGTTGATAAGGACGCTCAAAAACTTCACCAATTTTTTCAATTTCACCGTTATTGTAAATATTGTCTCCAGCTAAAACGACTAAATCATAAGGATTTTGTTTGTGATAGGTATTCATTGCCCCAGCCACAGCATACTGTCCTCTAGCCCCAGTCCCCGTATCAGCCACAGATACAAAACGTAATAACAAGTCTTTTTTGACTGGGTTGGCAGCTATAGCTGTAGTTGAATCGGTAAGATCAGCACTGTGATGATTTTGATTAGTTAACATCCACGCTAAAAATCCTGTACTAAGGGCGCTGAAGCTACTTAAAAATAAAAATTGACGGCGTTTCAGTTTCATAATTCACCAAATTTGATAAATAGTCAGTTTAGCGGAAACAATGAGCAATGAAGTGATACATTAAGGCAAAAGAAGGCAGCACCAGTAATAATGTACGTTGTTTGTCTTTGATTCGCTGCTTTTGGTGAAAGTTCCATGTCACAAGACAATCAGTCAAAACCGACGGATGAGCAGGTAAATCAACCTCCCCAAAAACCTTACCAGAGAGTTCAGCCATTTTGGAAGGCTAAAATTATCCAAGTTCTCCGAGGGACGATTGGGGTTTTAGAAACAACGGTGGACAAACTGGAGACAGCACCCCCACCAGGTACTAAGGAAACACCCGGCTTTTTCCAGCAGCTTCAGTTGCAATGGGGTGGACTGTTAAGGACAATCCGCTTGTTTTTGCCATCAAATTTATCAACAAAGTTATCAGATACAGCTTTGACGGGAATTGTGGCTGGAATTGCTGTAATTCTCATTTGGACAACTACAACTGTCTTTACTGGTAAACCTACTGAAATAGCAACGGTTCCTCCAGTTGAAGAGGTTCCTGCACCGACACCAACGATAACTACTCCACCGGAGTCAGTTGTACCAGAACCGCAGCCGCCACAGCCACCAGAGGAAATTACGCCACCGCCTGAACCTGAACCTGAACCTGAACCTGAACCAATTCCCACCCCAACGCCAACACCGACACCAGCTATAGAATTAACACCAGAACAAGCTTTGATTGTGGCTATTGAAAATCAGGTAGCCGAAATTAGCGATCGCATTGCCTCTGGTCTGATAAAGTCAATTCAAGCCAATTTCCGCACGAGTAATTTGACTGTCAAAATTAGTGACGATTGGTACACTCTCAAAGAATCTCAGCAGGACAAACTAGCTGCGGAGATATTACAACGTTCTCAAGAACTTGATTTTACCCATTTAGAAATTATCGACTCCCAAGATCATCTGATAGCGCGTAACCCAGTTGTCGGTACTGAAATGGTGATTTTTAAACGGCAAACAACAAGCTAAAATAATTCGTAATTCGTAATTCGTAATTCGTATAACACATTATAAAAGCGTTGAATTGATGGATATCAATTCAAGCAAAGTATGTGTTTATGCGATGATTAATATCAATACTTAATTTTGACATTTAACTTCAAGTATTTATGTTAGACAACCTTTCGCTATTGCTCAAAGCTTGTGAAAATTTAAATATCAGCTATGAAATTATTCATCCAGCTGAAAACTTAGTAAAAATAAAACTGAATAATAAACAACATTTTTTTTGTAATTATAGTACTCCGATAATAAATCAAGCCGTAGCACAAATTATTAAAGACAAAGAATATACTTACCATATTTTAAAAAACAAAGTTAAACTCCCTCGGACAGTAGGTTTTCTTTCCCCTTTTTGTGACCTGCAATACAAGATTTACTTAAAATTTCCAAGTTTTGAAGATATTATATTAGAAATAAAAAAAACCTTTGAAACACCTGTAATTGTTAAACGTAATTCTGGTTCAAGTGGACATAACGTTTTTTTATGTCAGAATACAGATGAAGTTGAAACTGCTTTAGAAGAGATTTTTAATATCAATAATAAAAAGTATGATTACGTTGCGATCGCTCAAGAGTTCATTGACATAAAATCTGAGTATAGAGCCGTTTTTCTAAATAAAGAGTTAGTTCTGCTCTATGAAAAAGATATAACTAATGCAAAATTTGTAGGCAACCTCAGCCCTCTTCACTGGGATGGTGCGAAAGCAAAGTATATCAATGATCCACAAATATTGTCAAAGATTGCTAATTTTGCTAAACCAATTTTTGAAGAATTAGATATTGATTATGGTGGTTTAGATATCGTCTTAGATCGGGATAACCAATATTGGTTAATTGAAATCAATTCTCACCCAAATTATACTATTTTCACTAGAGACAATGGAGAGGAGCCTGTGTTGAGAATTTTTGAAAAAATGCTCCTTAGCCTAGCCTCAGATTGAAGAAATAAATGATCACAAAGACGCGATAAATTGCCATCTCTACGAAATACTGATTATTGTAAAGACGGCGATTTATCGCGTCTCTTGCTTAACTCCTAACTCAGCACTCTCATTGCCTGAGTTGGTATCCATACAGTAAAAATTGAGCCAATACTGATGGTTGATTCTACTTCAATTCGACCCCGATGAAGTTTTACAAGTTGTTTAGTTAAAGCTAATCCAAGTCCAGTGCCTTCGTAGCGGCGGCGATAGGGTGTATCGAGTTGCTGAAATTTTTCAAATAGTAATGGTAACTGTTCTTCGCGTATGCCAATCCCAGTATCTTCCACTTGAAAAATAGCGGTATCATCCTCCACCCAAAGGCGCAAGGTAACGTTACCACTTTCTGGAGTGAATTTAATCGCATTAGTTAACAGATTCGAGAGAATTTGTGCTACTCGTTCGGCATCGGCGGTAAAGCGATCGCGCCTGGGATCGATTTGCAAATCAAGGTTGAGATTAATTTGTTCGCTTGTTGCTTTTTTTCGCAGTGACTCCACAGCATTTTCGGCAACATTCACCAAAGAAAATTCCGAAATATTTAAAGCTGTCTTACCAGCCTCGATTTGCGATAAATCGAGGATGTCATTAATCATTTCTAATAAATGTTCTCCACTATCGTGGATTGTTTGCAGATAATCCCGTTGTCGTTGACTCAATTCACCCAAAGGCCAGCGTAACAACGTAGACGACATCCCAATCACATAAGTTAAAGGCGTGAGTAATTCGTGACTGATAGTAGCGAGAAATTCACTTCTGAGGCGGTTAGCAGCTTCGGCGGCGAGGAGAGCATCACGTAGTCCGATTGTGCGTTCAATAACTCGTTGTTCGAGAGTTTGTTTTTCTTGGGTGAGGGTTTGCATTAACTCAGCTTGGTAAACGGCGATCGCTAATTGTTCGGCGATCGCAATCAGCAAGTTTTTTTCACTATCAATCCACTGGCGTGGTTCATTGCACTGATGAGCAATCAGCAGCCCCCACAGCTTGTCCTCAAGTATAATCGGTGCTGCCAACTTAGCCCGCACTTGGCTTTCCCTTAAAAAATTCAATAAACACTCTTCTAGAGCATAAGTTTTTTCGACATCATCCACAGCTAACGTAAAGCCTTGGCGATACTTCTCCCAACATTGAGAGGTTCGCATAAAGCAATTTTTTTCTGTGTAATTCAACACGCAGGTAATCGCATCTGTAGCACGAGCTTCATAGACAATATAACCTCCATGCTGTTGGTAATCTTCTAATAGGGATTGATTATTTACTGAGATAGAAGTTGAGCGTTTCCCGTTATCCTCATCTGTAGAAGACTGGTATTTTTGAGTCTTGACTTTGGAACCTTCAAATTTATAGATTACTAATCGGTCTAATTCTAGAAACTCACGCACCTGTGTAATTGCCGTTGCCATAATGACGGGCAAATCCAAGCTTTTGCGGATTTGCGTTGTTACCTGATTCAACAACCGTTCTTGGGAAATCTGTTTTTTTAAGGCATCTTCCACTGGCTGACATATATAAACTGCCGGCGCAGTTGGGCTTGGAGGTGCTATTATTTCTTGGTTTGGCTGAGTTAGAAGATATTCTAATAGCAACAGCGAAAACTTACTCTGGAGGGTAGCATCATTGGGCCCAATAATTTGGCGATAGCGTTCGAGATTTTGGTGAGTATAGGAATCGCACTCAAACAAGTCTCTCAATTCGTGGAGAAAGGAAGCGATCGCCTCTAAATTAAATGTCACCCTAGCATTGAGCGCCGAATCAATTCCCTGCTCCTCTGCTCCCCTGCTCCCCTGCTCCCCTGCTCCCCTGCTCCCCTGCCCCCCTTCCTCAAAATTTCCTAACAAAACCACACTAAACTGCTTAGAAACCACCAATGTAAACCTTCGCCTTTGCCACTCCACAGGTATGCAAATCCGCGCCAAAACAGCTTCTGTCAGTACCAGAGTGGCACTTTCCACTGTTTGAGCCATTTGTTCCAACAATTCCCCAAGCTGATTAAATACAACAATAGGCAAGGTTCGAGAAAAGCTCAAATCAGGAGAACTAAGCATTTTTAATCATTACTGGTAAGAGGGGACTAAATGCAGGGAAAAAGTTTGTTTTGATTGTGTAATAACCAATAGTTTAAGACGGTAATACAGCATTATGCATCGTATAAGTAGCACATCGGGTGGATGGAATCAGTCAGAGGGTTTAATTTTTCTAGAACAAACTCCAGCGCCTTTCGTGTTTATTACGGCTGCTGATACCGACATTCAAACTTTGGCAGTTGCGGTTACGAAATTACCTCCACAATTTCCTGCCTTAAGAGTCGCCAATCTATTGCAATTGCAGCAACAGTTAAGCATAGATACTTATGGAGAGCAAGTTTTGGAGCTTGCTCAGGTAATTATTTTGCGCCTGTTAGGAGGACGTTCTTACTGGGGTTATGGCTTAGAAGTAGTGCAAGAAATTGTGCAACGTAATGGTAGAACCCTCATTGTAATGCCAGGGGACGACGCTTTTGATCCCGACTTAATTTCTCAGTCTACCGTGCCTTTAAGTGTTGCTAACCAGGTATGGCAGTATTTTAGCGAAGGCGGCGTAGAAAATTTTGTTAATGCTCTGCAATTTATCTCCGATAGTTGCTTGTCAACTGTATACAATCCCCTGCCACCTCGGCCGATTCCCCGTGTGGGATTGTATGAATGGGGAATGGGAGCAGGGAGAGCAGGGGAGGCTGGGGAAGAAGGGGACAAGGGGACAAGGGGACAAGGGGAATTAGAGAGTAATTCATCCACCTCGGAACTGGATGAATCCACCTCAGAACTCCGTTCATCCACCTTTGAACCGGATGAATCCACCTCGGAACTCCGTTCATCCACCTTTGAACCGGATGAATCCACCTCGGAACTCCGTTCATCCACCTTTGAACCGGATGAATCCACCTCAGAACTCCGTTCATCCACCTTTGAACTGGATGAATCCACCTCAGAACTCCGTTCATCCACCTTTGAACCGGATGAATCCACCTCAGATACTCGTTCATCCACCTTTGAACTGGATGAATCCACCTCAGAACTCCGTTCATCCACCTTTGAACCTGAAATCTCGCAATCCCCAATCCCCAAAGTCGGCATCCTCTTCTACCGCGCTCATTATTTAGCGGGGAATACTAAAGTAATTGATGCTTTATGCCAAGCCTTGGTACAGAAAAATTTACAACCAGTGCCAGTGTTTGTTTCCTCATTGCGTGAACCCGATGTTCAAGCGGAGTTGAGTGAATTTTTCCAACCTAAAGAAGCTGAATCAATCGCTGTACTGCTAAATACCACTAGTTTTTCTTTAGCACGCTTAGAAAGCGAAACACCCCAAACTGAACTGTGGGAAAAATTAGATGTGCCTGTGTTGCAAGTAATCCTCAGTGGCGGATCAATTGAACAGTGGGAGTCACAGTTTCAAGGGCTTTCTCCCCGCGATATTGGGATGAATGTGGCGCTACCAGAAGTAGATGGGCGGATTATTACTCGTGCTGTGTCTTTTAAAGCCGTGCAAACTCGTAATCCCCATTTAGAGACAGATGTGGTAATTTATGAACCAGTCAGCGATCGCATTGAGTTCGTTGCTAAACTAGCAGCAAATTGGGCGCGTCTGCGTTCCAAACCCCCCCAAGAGCGGCGAATTGCCCTAATTTTGGCAAACTACCCCAACCGCAATGGACGGCTTGCTAATGGTGTGGGACTCGATACCCCAGCTAGTTGTGTAGAAATCCTGCAAGCTTTACATCAGGCTGGGTATGAAGTAGAAAATCCACCTGCTCAAGGAGATGAGTTGATTCAACGGCTGACAGATGGCGTAACAAATGACCCAGAAGGTCGAGAATCCCTTCCGGTACACCAAAGTGTCTCTTGGGAAGAATATCAAGAATATTTCGCTTCATTACCGCCAGCAGTTCAGCAAGGTATTAGTGAACGGTGGGGAATGGGGAATGGGGAATGGGGAATGGGGAATGGGGAAGAGTTTAGTAGTACCGCAATTTCCAATGCCCAATTCCCAATTCCCAATGCCCAATCCCCAATCCCCGTTCCCGGAATTCAACTCGGCAACGTTTTTGTGGGAATTCAGCCAGCAAGGGGTTATGATAATGACCCCAGTTTGAATTATCATGCACCGGATTTAGAACCAACCCATGATTATTTAGCTTTCTACTATTGGGTTAGAGAAACTTTTGGTGCTGATGCTGTAGTTCATGTAGGGAAACACGGAAATCTAGAATGGCTACCCGGTAAAAGCGTGGCTTTATCTAATAATTGTTATCCAGAAGTGGCTTTCGGCGCACTTCCCCACCTGTACCCGTTTATTGTCAACGATCCTGGTGAAGGTTCCCAAGCGAAACGTCGCGCTCAAGCGGTGATTATAGATCACTTAACGCCGCCGATGACTCGTGCGGAACTCTACGGTTCTTTGCAACAGTTAGAAAATTTAATTGATGAGTATTATGAAGCCGACAGTTTAGATCCTTCACGTTTACCAGTAATTCGCGATCGCATCCACGAATTGGTGATCAAAGAAAACCTCCATCTAGATTTGGGAATCCAAAATGAAACAGAAATTTTTAAGTCTGAATCCTTAATCTTGAATTCCATCGGTGGTTATCTTTGTGAATTGAAAGAAGCCCAAATCCGTGATGGGTTGCACATTTTTGGGCAATGTCCCCAAGGACGGCAACTGCGAGACTTGATAGTAGCGATCGCTCGCATCCCCAATCGCCATTCTTCAGGTATTACCCGCGCCATAGCTCAAGATTGGGGTTTAGACTTCGATCCCCTCACAGCCGATTTGTCAATGTCTAGTGGTGAATATTCAGTAGTCAATGGCACAGAATGCCGCACCATCGGCGATATAGTTGAAGTCCTAGAAGAACACGCCGCCCTTTTAGTAGAACAACTAATAAATCAAAATTCTTCTTGTAGAGACGCGATTCATCGCGTCTTTGCTGGAGGGGGAGACGCGATGAATCGCGTGTCTACCTGGATACGCGATCGCCTGCTACCAGCTTTACAACAAACCGATCAGGAAATCACCCATTTATTACATGGACTCGATGGCGGTTACGTCCCTAGCGCCCCATCTGGCGCACCCACGCGCGGCCGCCCAGAAGTTCTACCAACAGGGAGAAACTTTTATTCTGTAGATATTCGCGCCATTCCCACAGAGACAGCTTGGGATATTGGTAGAAAAGCTGCTGAAACCCTCGTGGAATATTACACTCAAGAGCATGGCGAATATCCCAAAACACTAGGTTTGTCATTGTGGGGAACAGCCACCATGAGGACTGGAGGTGATGATATTGCCGAAGCGTTAGCTTTATTGGGAGTCCAACCTGTATGGGATGGTGCAGCGCGGCGAGTAGTAGATTTTGAAATTTTGCCTCTAGCAATTTTGGGACGGCCCCGTGTAGATGTCACCTTGCGAATTTCAGGATTCTTCCGCGATGCTTTTCCCAACTTAATTGACTTATTCGATCAAGCGGTATCAGCAGTAGCAGATTTGGATGAACCGCCAGAACAAAATCCCCTAGCGGATGCAGTTCGCCAAGAGACTGAATTGTGGACAAGCCAAGGATTAACTTTAGAAGAAGCCGTGGTGCGATCGCGCTATCGCATCTTTGGTTCTCGCCCAGGCGCTTACGGTGCAGGACTCCAAGGTTTAATCGAATCACAAAACTGGACAGACGATGAAGATTTAGCCCGCGCCTACATTAACTGGAGTTCTTACGCTTATTCTTCGGGGGCAGGGGAGCAGGGGGCAGGGGGAGCAGGGGGAGCAGGGGAAGCAGGGGGAGCAGGGGAGGATAAAATTTCCAATCCCCAATCCTCAGTCCCCAATCCCCAGTCCCCAATCCCCAATACCGAAGCCTTCAAGCAACGCTTATCCCAAATGCAAGTTGTCCTGCACAATCAAGATAACCGCGAACACGACCTACTTGATTCTGATGATTATTACCAATTTCAGGGTGGCTTAACCGCAGCCGTGCGTTCTCTACAGGGAAAAAACCCCCAAACATATTTTGGTGATAATTCCATACCCGCTCAACCACGAGTCCGCCAACTCAAAGAAGAAATTTCACGGGTGTATCGTTCTCGTGTAGTTAATCCTAAATGGATTGCCGGAGTTATGCGCCACGGTTACAAAGGTGCTTTTGAAATGGCGGCGACAGTAGATTTTTTATTCGCCTACGACGCTACAGCTAAATGTGTAGAAGATTATATGTATCAAGGCATAGTAGAGGCTTACTTGCTCGATCCAGTTGTGTCAGAATTTATTCAGGAAAAGAACCCTTACGCTCTGCGTGATATTGCTGAAAAATTATTAGAAGCACACAAGCGCAATTTATGGGAGGATGTAAATATAGGAACATTAGAAGCTTTGAGGAACCTAGTACATCAAGCTGAAGCAGTTATCGAAGAAAAATCAATGGTGTAGGAAACAAATATGGAAAATCTTGCGTATTTGCACCTAGCTTTCGCCTACGAAGACAGCACACCCAGTGAATTGGTATCCCTCAGTTCTTTGTTTAACAAAGCAGCTGCACCAGACTGGAAACGGCTTTCTGGTAGGGCTTGGAAGTATATGTTGCCCCTTGCTCTGTCCTTGTCTATTCTTGGCGCTGTCAGCAGCGTTATAGCACTCGAAAAAGGCGATCAAGGCCCCTCTGTTAGAAATCTCCAACAAAAGTTGAGAACAGCAGGTTTTTACCAATCCTCTGTTACCCAAGTATATGACGCATCCACACAAGAGGCTGTGCGCCGCTTCCAAAAAGCCGCCGGTTTACCAGTGGACGGCATTGTTGGAGCAAGCACACTGCAAAAGTTAGAAAACTGGCAAGCTAAAAAGCCCAGTACTACGACAACACAAGCAAAAAAAGCCACTGTTGTCAGTACACAAGCTAAAAAGCCCAGCACTACTAGTTCGGTTCGTTCAGCCACCAACCAACGCCGTAATCCTAACTACCTTGCTAAGGGTGATGAAGGTGAAGCTGTCAGAGCCTTGCAAGAACGCTTAAGAATCGCAGGCTTTTATTATGGGAACGCCACAGGAATATTTGGCCCAATTACCGAAGAATCTGTAAAGCGGTTCCAAGATTCTTATAAATTAAGCGTTGATGGAATTGCTGGCCCCGCAACATTGCGTAAATTGCCAGGAATTGGCATTGGCGATGGAGAAGAGGCTCCCAAAAAGGTAGTCAATCGAGATAAACTCCGTGTAGGCGATCGCGGCGAGTCAGTTAGAGTTATCCAAGAACAATTGATCCAGGCAGGATATTTAGAGGGAGAGCCAAATGGCTACTATGGCCCCTACACTGCCGATGCTGTACGAAGATTCCAGGCAGCTAATTTCTTAGCAGCAAGTGGCGTTGCTGGCCCAACTACACGAGCTAAGTTATATAGCTCAGTTAATACTGCTAAAAAAAGCGAATTTAATACCCTGGAAATCCAAACGCGACTACGGGAGCGGGGTTTTTATAAAGGCAAGCTGAACGGTGTAATGGCAGATGACACCAAAAAAGCGATTAAACAAGCCCAAGAATTCTACGGCATCAGCCTCAAGGATCTTAAGAGCGGACGCTTTTAACATCCGCTTTGGTGTTGTTAGTATCAGTTCCCAACTCGTTGCTAGCCTCTAGTAACAGCAAATTACGAACTGCTCAAAATTCCACTTATTTGGTTAATTTGAGTAGGTTCGTCTGATTATTTACCCAAGTGCTAAAGCGGCATCAGCGCCCGTTGGCACTTGGGACACACAGCATGGATTGTCATTTGACAATCAAGCAGGTGGAAACCTTCTTTTTGAGCAGTTTTCGATCCAATTTTTAAAATTGAATCATTTTTAAACTCAATAGTTGAGTTGCATCTAACACAAATCAAGTGATGGTGATGATGAGGATAAGGCTGGTTGATCTCATAATGCTTATGTCCTTCACCCAGTTCTAATTCCCGTAAAATTCCCATCCTGGCCATCAACTTCAAAGTCCGATAAATAGTTGACAGACTGATCCCTTCACCATCAGTTTCTAACCGATGATAAAGATCCTCCGCACTTAGATGTTCACCTTGCGGAAGTTCTTGAAAAATGTGTAAAATTGTTTCGCGCTGGGGAGTTAATCGCCAGCCTCGCCCGTTCAGTTCTGCCTTGAGTGAAGTAGTTGTGTAGACAGTCATACTAATATTTCTCAACAAAGCTTGTTAGTTGAGAATATAACAAATCTTGGGAGCAATTTGCAACAATCATTGCCTATTGAGAATTTATGCTAAATATTTAAGAACAATTCATAAAATCTTGATCAAAATTCAAATAATAAGCTGTATTGCATTTAATTTGCATACAGTTAATAGTTAGGATACTTGTAACGATTGCATCCCTTGACTTTAAATTTTAGATGAGTGAATTTTGAATTGTTTAATCGATCCCCACCTTCAAGATATCTGAGCAAAGCTCTGGGGGAACTCTTATCTAATTAAATGCAAATTACTTGCTATAAGCGTCTAAAAGGCTTTCAATCTGTGATAAGATCAGTCCTTTGTCCCTAGTCATTTGTCAAGTGTAGTTTTCTAATGACAAATGACTAATGACAAATGACTCTCGATCATTGACTAACTTAGAGATTCCAAATAATCGCGGATCAGGTTGCGACGCTTAGGTTGGCGTAGCTTTTGCAAAGCCTTGGATTCTATTTGTCGAACTCGTTCGCGGGATAAGTCGAGAGCGCGGCCAATTTCTGCTAAAGAATAAGGATGACCATCTGCCAAACCAAACCGCATCAAAATTACATCGCGTTCCCGGCTAGTTAAATCTGACAGAAGATGATGCAAGTCTCTTTGTAAAGATTCTCGCATTAACATTTCTTCTGGGGTTACACTGTCGGTTTCTAGTAATTCGCCTAACTCAGTGTCTTTATCTTTTCCTACTTTGGTTTCTAAAGAAACGGAGCGAGGAACCCGCAACAAAACTTCTCGTACTTGAGTCGGTGTCATCTCTAACTCAGTTGCTAAATCTTCTAGAGTTGGGGTGCGACCTTTTTCTTGAGCAATTTTGCGTTGAGCCTTTTTGATTTTGTTTAACTTTTCGGTAATATGAACCGGAAGGCGGATAGTGCGACTAGAAGTTGCGATCGCTCGTGTAATTCCCTGACGAATCCACCAGTAAGCATAAGTACTGAAGCGATAACCCTTAGTTGGGTCAAATTTTTCTACAGCCCGCTCCAAACCTAGTGTGCCTTCTTGGACTAAATCCAACAATTCCAAACCACGATTTTGATACTTTTTAGCAACAGACACAACTAAGCGAAGATTCGCCTTAATCATGTGTTCTTTTGCTTGGAGTCCTTGGGACTGAACTTGCTCCAACTCTTCTACAGTCAACTTGGCAATTTCTGCCCAGCGACGTTTGCCATTTGCCAAAGTTGGCCTAAGATCGGATAAAACTATATCAGCAGTAGCAGCCCATCTTTCCAAAGATGGGCGATGTCCTAGTTCCGAGGTTAGACGTTCTTGAACTTCAATTAACCTCAAATAGGGCGTAATCACTTCATCCCCTTCCTTGGCGGCCTTAGCAAGTACTATCCGCATCCGCAAGTAACGCTGGACTTTTTGAGCTTCTGAAACCTCTTCATCGCGCCCCAACAAGCGAACCCGACCAATTTCTTGAAGATATAGACGTACTAGGTCTGTACTCCGACGGTTACTGCTAGCAGCAAAGTTAGCATTGTCAACAGAAGCGATCTCTAGCTCCTGTAGGTCATCTACCGATAACTCACTGTCATCAACCGTGAGATCCGAGTCCAAAGCCTGGCGGGACTTTTTGGTGTTGTAGGGGGCGTCTGCATAAAAAGATGTTGCTGGCATAAGATCGTCTCAATGGCTCCAGGTAACAATAGATTTCGGTCAGCTTAGATTACGGTCAGCTATTCAACTGTTGCTATTGTTCCCGCGATTAACGATGAACTAACATAGTTGAAGGTTCCATTACAATTTTTTTAGAAATTAACTGTAATGGTTTTATTGGATACAGTATTACTGGATTTAATCGGCTGCTAAATTTTTGATTTAACCAATAGCTATTTAAATCGGCAGCTAGGCTTTCAATATTTCAACTACTTAGTTAACATTTCAACCTTGGGGGGTTGTGATAGTAACTTTTGTAACACAGTATAAACATCCTTCAGTGAATGTCATCTTTATAATTGGCATAGTCACATTTACATGGCTACAAAAGTAATATCCTGACGATTTAGCAATTTTTTCTCAGGATTATTTAGGTATAAGTAGAACTAATAGAGATCAGGGAAGTGATTAGTATTAACGGCAAAAATTCTATCGATACGGAGATAGAAAACGTAGGAAAGTTATTAAATACTCTCTCCGTGTCTTGCTAACCCGTCAATTTCAACTTGAATATGATTTACGCAAAACTATACTCATGCTGTAGGGGCAATTCATACCTGCTACAGCATGGGTATGCTCTCAATACTTTTCGGTTAAGAGGGAAAGGGGAAAGGGAAAGGGTTTAAATTTACCTTTACCCCAAACCCAGTAAGCTTTCCCCAGACCAAAAGAGAGATTATTGGGTTTATCCGAAAAGTATTGGGGATGCTCTAGTAGTTGTACTCTGGCTTGATATCTCGCAGCATCAGTTCATCAAGCGCTTGTCGGGGTGTGATTTCTCCCTGAAGTAACCGATAAACTTGCTCAGTAATTGGAACTGGAATGTTTTGTTGCTTGGCTCTTTGCATCAAAACTTGGCAAGTGTTCACTCCTTCGGCTGTTCCTTGTAAATTTGCAAGAGTTTCTTTAAGTGTCTTACCACCAGCTAGCTGGTAGCCGACTTGGTAATTGCGGCTTAAGGGACTATTGCAGGTTGCTAACAAGTCTCCTAGACCCGATAATCCATAAAATGTTTCCGTCTTTGCACCCCAGTTGTTACCGATGCGAACCATTTCTGTGAGTCCACGGGTGACTAAAGCAGCTTTGGCATTGGTTCCTAGATGTAAACCATCGCACACACCAGCTGCGATCGCAATCACATTTTTTAGCGTTCCCCCCAGTTCCACCCCCAAGGGGTCGGGATTGGTATATACCCGGAAACGATGAGAAGAAAATACTAACTGCACTACTTCCGCAGCTGTGGGAATATTACTGGCTACCACTGTTGCTGCTGGTAACTCTAGTTGAATTTCTTTAGATAAATTAGGCCCAGACAAAACAACCACTGCATGGTTAGGGAATACTGTTTGCCAAATTTGCGACGGCGTGCAAGTGGTTTGGGGATCTAAGCCTTTGGTCGCCGTCACAAAAATCGTCTCTGGAGAAAGGGGGAAAGACTTGACTTGGGAAGCAACATCTCTCACACCAATCATTGAGATAGCGGATAGGATTATTTGGGCATTTTCTAACACTGTTTGGAGAGTTTGGGAACCTTGACGCGACCACACGCGCACCTGATGACCATTCGCTGCGCCGAGATTTGCCAGAGATGCACCCCAAGCACCCGCACCAAGAATTGCTACAGATTTTGAATTAGTCATTAATCACCATTCTCCCCATTACCCAATCACCCTATTCTCTTAGCAATCTAAAATCTAAAATCTAAAATTAGCGCCGAGGATAACGTTCCATTAATTCCCTGACCTGTTCTGCATGATATGAGCTTCTTGTCAATGGAGAAGAAACAATTTGTAAAAATCCGATTTCTTCGCCGAATGTCTTCCAAGCAGCAAATTGTTCTGGGTTGATAAATTCATTTACTTGTAAATGTTTTTGACTGGGTTGGAGATATTGCCCAATTGTCAAAATGTCGCAATCTACGGTTCGTAAGTCTTGCATGACTTGGCGAATTTCGGCATCAGTTTCACCGAGTCCAACCATAATCCCAGATTTTGTGTATGTGCTAGGAGAAAGTTGGCGAGTTCGCTGTAATAATTCTAATGTGCGATCGTAGTTTCCTTGGGGACGCACCCGGCGATACAGTCGTGGAACAGTTTCGGTATTGTGGTTTAATACCTCTGGCGCTGCTTGTAGAATCAACTCTAAAGCATTCCAATTACCGCACAAGTCAGGAATTAGCACCTCAATTGTGGTGTTAGGTGAAACAGAGTGAACCGCATCAATACACGCCACAAACTGAGATGCACCACCATCAAACAAATCATCTCGATTTACAGAAGTGATTACTACATGATTAAGGTTCAGGCGGCGAACAGCTTCTGCTAGTCGTGCAGGTTCCGTGGGGTCTAGTGGTTTCGGTTTTTTCTCAAAATCAATATCGCAGTAGGGACAAGCGCGTGTACAAGCCGGGCCCATAATCAAAAACGTAGCAGTACCGGCATTGAAGCATTCGCCAATATTCGGACAGGATGCTTCCTCACAAACTGTATTGAGGGATAAATCCCGCAAAATGTCTTTAACGTTACCGATGCGCTCACGCTGAGGTGCTTTTACCCGCAACCAGTCTGGTTTTACAGTCACAATCCGCTTTTACCACTAGAGTTATACAAATTTAATCGTAGCAAGCAAAGCCTTGGGTGAAGCGATCATATATTCATATATATATATAGATGTAATTCTGTCATTTAGCACGGGTTGTGATATTCTTAATTTACAATGCCATTTTTATGGCGGGATGTGGCGCAGCTTGGTAGCGCACTTCGTTCGGGACGAAGGGGCCGCTGGTTCGAATCCAGTCATCCCGATTTTGTTGTTGTAGAGCGACAAATTATTTGTCAACTGCTTTCCTATGGACTTAATGTAGCTGAATCTCTTTGAGTACACAAGGCACGCGATCGCTACTAAACTCATAGAGTTTTAAACAATCGGCAACCCAAAGATTAACAGAACTTGTTACCTACCACTGCGTGAAATAAGTCTCAAGATAGTGTATGCCTCACCACAGAAGGACTTAAGCTTGGCGTATAAGTTTTGGGAAATAGTGATGAATAAGGAAACAGTTCCTAGTCAAGCTGAAAAATCGAATCCAGAAGGTGAACCGTCGCAACTAAGTCCAGAGCTACTGGACAAAATCAAACACCCTGCGAGAATTGACGATGTTATTCGGGAGCAATCGCCAGAAGAACGCAAGAGTAACCCAGCTTTAGTACCAGAAATGATTGATGATTCAAGCGAGCAATGATCGGGTTGGCGATGGAGTAATCTAAAAGCTCAGGTTTCTAAATTTTTAGATAAGCCAATAATCTTGTTAGTAATTGTTGCTGTCTAAGACTAAACAGTTTTTCTTGATATAGTTCCGGCGTGTTGATGTGTAGTAGCACCGCCGGAATCTCATGTTTCACTTGATGAATTAGTGGATAAAATTATCTGGGTTTTTTTAAGTGCGTTCACGTAGTTTGTCGTAGACATTCGCATCCTATTACTGAATAAAAATAGATGCCTCATTTTACCTTTCTAGCCGGGTGCATTAATCAACTATAAGTTTTTTTCTAAATAAAAATAAGCTAACTTTTTTCAATTATTTAAACCACCATGATTAAGCTATAATCCATAATTTGTCTAAATAGATTCAGCCTAATTCAGTATACATAAAATTAGTATTAATTGAGTAAAATTGCTGCCCAAATGCCCGACTTCTTCAAGAACGGGGAATTTAAATCTAGCTTCAGGAATTTCATTCAACTCTAGATTACCCTTAAATTTAAAGTTACTTTCTGTCATCTATATTAAGTTAGATTATACAGAGTTTTAATTTTCTAACCAGGGTTGTATATACAGGAGTTATCACAAAATATATTCAGGAATTATGCAAGATTATGGAATAATATGAAACATTTACAAAGCGTCTCATTGGGGCAGCTTCTCCTGGAGAATAGAAGTAGCCTGCCGCAAAGTTCTTGCGAAAGTCTTCATATTATGAAACCATAGTTTGTAACTTACTGATACAACTGAGGCTAGTACAGCACGGCGTAAATAAACCACCCTTTCCAAATCAACGAATTGCCTACGCTGTATTGATTTTTAATTTTTAATTTTTAATTTTTAATTCCGCCTTGCGGTACTAGCCTGTCTCTCGGCTCACTCCAGAAAAAAGTACTGGTACTAGTAACGATAATGACGCGCTCTCCAAATTCAAAAAATAATCAGGAACCATCTAATCCTCGTTTATGGCTCCTCCTCTTAGGACGTACCAGTTTGGCTCTCGGTGTCATTTTGCTGGTTGGAATTGCAGTCGGTGCTTGGTGGGCTAGAAGCTATGTATATAAGGATTTAGCGCCATTAGTGCAGCAAAATCTCGAACAATTGCTTGGGCGACCGGTAAAAGTAGGGAAAGTTGAACGTTTTTCGCTCTCTAGTTTAAGATTTAGCTCTTTATCTATACCAGCAACTACCACAGATGCAGACCAGGTGGTTGCAAAAGCCTTGGATGTGCAGTTTTCGCCTTTGCAAGTTCTCTTAACTCGAAAACTGGTATTAAATGTAACGTTGATTCAGCCCAATGTCTACATCCAACAGGATCGAGATGGTCGTTGGGTTACAGCCCAAGTGAAGGCTGGAGAAGGAAAAGGTGCTATTCAAACAGAGTTGCAAACACTTCAGATTCAAGATGGAAATGTGGAGTTGGTGCCGTTCGCCGCACCAACTAGACCGAAAGGTTCAGTAATATTAAATCAAGTTGGTGGTGTTGCCCGATTTTTTGATCAAAATCAAAGGATTGGTTATGACATCAATGCTCAACTCGCTAGGGGAGGTGGAGTAAAAATCGCTGGTGAGACACAAGTAAAAGCTCAAACAACTAGCCTCAACCTTTCAACACAAAATTTACAAGCATCTGATATTAGTCGATTAATTGAGTTACCAATTGCCTTGCAAGCAGGGTATTTAAATGCTGACTTAGCGCTTCAGATTCCACCTAAACTGTCAGACGTAGCGATTACGGGAACGGCTACTGCTAATCAAATCACTGCCAAAATTAAAAATATCCCTCAGCAAGTTTCTAATTTTAATGGAAGATTTTCATTTCAAGGTCAGACAGTTGCTTTAGAAAATTTGAGTACGAACTTTGGCAAAGTTCCCATTCTGGCTAATGGAACAATTAATACTCAAACTGGTTTTAATGTCTCTGCTCAGATAAAACCAGTTAGTGCTAAAAATATTTTAGATACATTGAATGTAAATTCGTCAGTCCCAGCTAGTGGCGAAATTCAAGCAAATATTCAGGTGTTAGGCGCACTTCAGAAACCAGTTGTTAGCGGTACAGTAAGCAACACAAAACCTATTCAAGTTGACCGCGTTCTCTTCAAAGCTGTCAATACTGATTTCCGTTTGAATGTTTCTCAAACGGCATCTCAACTTGCTGTCTCTAATTTGAAAATAGTCCCCGCAGCCGGTGGTCAAATCACAGGAGGCGGTCAAGCTAATTTGGGAGCCAAAAGCGACGTAAGATTTAATGCTCAAGTTGACGGAGTATCCGGAGATATATTAGCGCGTAGCTATGGCGTTAGTTTACCGATCGCAGTTGGAAATGTCTCGGCAAAAGCAGAAGTCTCTGGCTCACTTGGTAAACAGCCGTTGAACCTTGATGTTTCCAGTGTTCAGGTAACGCCGCCAACAGGGGGGCAAATTACAGCCAGTGGTCAAATTCAACTCGCTCCCCAAGGTCAAGTAGATATAGGTATTGAAGCTCAAGGTTTACCAGGAAATGTGATCGCTCAAGGTTACAATATTTCAACTCCTCTAAATCTTGGTGGTATATCTGCGAACGCTAAAGTTTCTGGATCGCTAGGTACACCTTTAAATGTCAATGTTGCTCGCGTTCAAGCAAATCCAGAGGTGGGAGGGCAAGTAATAGCTAGCGGTCAACTTCAGCTTGCACCTCAAGGTAGGGTGGCGTTGAATGTCCAAGCCCAAAATTTACCAGGGGATGCGATCGCACGAGCATACAAATCCTCACCCAGCATTACCATTGGGAATGTATCCGCAAATGCCGATATTTCCGGCACTCTGAGCAACCTGCAAGCAGTCGCGCGGGTGCAAGCGCCGAAAGCCACCTATCCCACTACCGGCAGGGTTGTTGTTACCAAACAAGGAGAGAATGTCGTCTTTCCAGATGCCGTGTTGAACGTGGCAGGTGGGACAATTAGGGCGAAAGGTCAACTTGCACAACAACGCTGGCAAGCAGCTGTCAACACTGCTCAAATTCAACTCAACCGTTTTTCACCACAACTACGAGGACGGCTCAATAGCAATCTTCAGTTAGCAGGGACAACAGAATCTTTCCAGCTTGCAGATATTCGCGCCGCAGGGCAAATCCGCCTTTCCCAAGGAGTAGCGCTACTGGCAAAACCGCTAACAGCTCAATTTCAGTGGAATGGAAAGCAGATTATAGTTGAAAACGCAAGTACCCAAGGATTGAGTGCTAATGGTGCGATCGCAATTCAGTCTCCACCAACAGGCTCACCCCAAATTGCGGGATTTGATTTAAATGTACTCGCACAGAATTTCAACTTAAAAAATACAGGCTTTCAAGTTCCTGGAGACGTAGCGTTAGCAGGGGTACTTGATTTTAATGGAAGAGTTACAGGTACTCCAGATGTACCGCAAGCTAACGGCAACATTCGGTTACGGAATTTTCAGGTTAGTAACTTGGCATTTGACCCGCTTTTAACTGGAAACGTGAATTTTCAGGGAGGACAGGGGGCAAGTCTGCGATTAGCTGGGAAGCAAGACAGGATAGCGCTTAACTTGGGTGCAGATTATCGTCCAACTTCATTTTTAGTCAAGCGGGATGAGGCAGTTACTACAGGTAGAACTGAGGGAGATAACTTGCTCATCAACGCGCAACAGTTTCCCATAGCTTTGATTGGGGGCTTTTTACCTAACAATCAGTTGAAACCTTTAGGGGGGCAATTATCAGGAAATTTAGTTGTCAATCTTAATAATTATGCAGTTGTGGGAGACGTTGCGATCGCAGGGCCTCGTGTTGCCAGAGTTGCAGCAGACGAATTTCGCGGCAGTATCAATTATGCTGATGGTACTGCTAGCTTGGCTAATGGTCTATTGCGGATTGGAGATAGCAACATCGCTTTAAGTGGAAATGTGAAAACAGGGAATGACCCACAATTTCAATTCCAAGCTAACTTAGACCAAGCCAGAATTGAGAGACTTTTACAAGCATTCAATATCTTCGACTTTCAAGACCTTGGCACCGGATTGCAGCCTCCAACCTTGGCTGGAGCAGAAGTACTTAATACCAAGCCGATCAGTTTGCCTAATGCAGATTTGAAAACACAGTTAGCATATTTCTCTAATATTGCGGCATCCATAGCAAAACAACAGCAAGTAGAGGCAAAAAGAGACTTATCTTTACCCACCCTTGCAGAATTAACAGGTGCTTTGAGCGGAGGAATTACAGCTAATGGCTCATTAAAATCTGGATTGAATGTCGGCTTTAATTTCCAAGGTGCTAACTGGAAATGGGGTGAATATTCCATTAATCAAGTCGTTGCTCAAGGCAATTTTGCTAATGGAATCGTCACACTTTCGCCCTTGAGTGTTGGGATAAATCAAGGATTAGTGGCTTTTTCGGGACAATTAGGAACTGAGCAGCTATCTGGAAAATTGAATGTAGCAAGTCTACCTTTATCACTTTTACAACCTTTTATAGAAAGATATCCCATAGATATCACTGGTAATGTAAATGCTGATGCCACATTAGGAGGTAGTTTACAAGATCCCAGAGTGCAAGGGGAAATAACACTGGCGAATGCAACTCTCAACCAGCAACCTGTACAAACAGGACTGGTGAACTTTGACTACAACAAAGCTCGTTTGAATTTCGACAGTACCTTATTAGTGACAGGAACACAACCAGTTACAGTTACAGGTAGCGTACCTGCGCCGTTACCATTTGCCGCAGTGCAACCAGATAGCAATCAAATCAGCATCAACGCCGATGTGAACAATGAAGGATTGGCACTGTTAAATCTGTTTACCAATAATCAAGTAACTTGGGTAGACGGTCAAGGAAAAGTAGACTTAAATGTTCAGGGTACTTTAAACGAGCCAATTATCAATGGAAACGCCACAGTTAACAATGCAACTGTTCGCGCTCAAGCTTTATCTGAACCCCTAACAAATTTGACAGGGACAGCGCAATTTAATGGCAATACGGTCAGCGTTGAAAACATTCAAGCTACTTACAATAAAGGGCAAATCACTGCATCAGGCATCCTGCCAATTGTTGATCCTCAGCCAGGCGCAGCGAATCCTTTGACAATATCAATAGCAGACAAACTCAACTTTAAGCTTGCAGGACTGTATGAAGGCGGTGTCGGCGGCGATGTTGTAATTCGCGGAACAGCCCTAAAACCTGTAATTGGTGGAGACATTAACCTGAGTGATGGTCAGGTGATTATTGGAAATACTGCTAAAGCAAAACCAGCCGCTACAACAGAAGCTAACAGTAACGTCATAAATTTAAATAGAGAACAGGTTAACGCTAATGCTATACCTACAGCCCAAAGTAGCGCTAGCGCAGTGACTACACCAGAGAGTAGCGGTAGCGCAGTTACTAAACCAGATAATAATGCTAATGCCGCAGCAACTCCACCCAATTTACCTGTAGAGTTTGCAGATTTAAGGTTGAGTCTAGATGACAATGTTCGTGTTACCACTGAGCCCCTACTAAGCTTTGTACCAGGAGGAGCCGCATTAAGTCAGCCCATACTGAACTTTGAGGCAAAAGGCGACTTGACCATTAATGGTACATTAGCCAAGCCACTTCCTGAAGGATTGATTCGTTTGACAGGAGGACGACTGAGCTTATTTTCCACTGAATTTGCTTTGGCGCGAGGCTACGAACAAACTGCGCGGTTTACTCCCAGCCAAGGACTTGACCCTACTTTGGATGTCCGCCTGACTGCGATCGTACCGGAAGCATCAGCAATAAACAATAGAATTTTGGAATCCCCATTGTCTGCTGAAATCAGCGATGTTTCTGCGACTAACTTCGGTACTTTACGTACCGTTCGCGTTCAAGCAAGAGTGGATGGGCCAGCGAGTGAATTGGGCGACAATCTGGAACTGACGAGTGAACCTAGCCGTAGTCGGGGAGAAATAGTTGCTTTACTGGGTGGTTCGATTCTTGGTTCTTTCGGTCAAGCAGATGCAGGGCAAGGGCTGACTAATTTCGCTAGTTCTACCATTTTAGGTGGTTTGCAAGGAACTATCACTGCGATCGGACAGGCTGTTGGCTTCAGCGAATTTCGGATATTTCCTACCCCTACTACTAGTAATGAAACAAAGACAGCTTCAGTTCTGAATTTATCAGCAGAAGGTGTGTTTAATATTAATAGAAATTTCTCTGCTTCATTATCACGCCCTCTTTCTAGCGATGAGTCTTTCCGTTATAACGTCCTTTATCGACTCAACGACGAAATTTTGATGCGAGGCTCAACTAATTTGGGAGATGAAAATCAATTCCAAGTTGAGTATGAAACTCGATTTTAGAGGTTGTTTGAAAAGCATTTTGCTGTGACTTTAGGCACTTTGAGATCCCCCCTAACCCCCCTTAAAAAAGGGGGAACCGGAATCAAAGTTCCCCAATCTATCGAGGGATTTAGGAGGATCTAGAACTTTTGATACTGACAAGAGGACTTTTCAAACATCCTCTTAGATTGCTGCAATGTTGTTAATGCAGACTGATGCAATGCCATTGTTGCCCAATAGATTAGTTTGTCACTGATGATTAAACTAATGGTCTGGATGTTCATGATTTGTGACTACAGGTGATACTGCCGTTACTGCACTTTCTTCTTGGGCTTGCATTTACAGCAATTGGGGAATTGTCACAAATCGATTCTCTGCGAAACGCTACGCGTTAGCGGAGCTTTCGCTTTAGCGATACGCTCAGAGAAAGTGGGCATTGGGCATTGGTGCTGTAAAATATGTTAGATGAAGCGAAAATTTCAACAATATTTTTGGCGTTGTGCCTTAATAGTGTTTTTAACATTAACTGGATGTGGATGGGGTGTGGAGTCAGCGCAAGCACTGTTGCGTCAACATCATGATTCTCCCGGTATCTTACGCTATCACTCACAAGTATCTATCAAAGATGAAAAAGGATATGCTTGGCAAGTACTGCTGTTCAAACAGAATTACACCAGTGCAGTAAAAGATTTACGCTTACGCTTAGTTGCTTTTCCGGGTGTCGTTGAAATTGCTCACCCCCAACCATTATTGATTGAGACAGTAGCCGGAAAATTACTCAGTGCATCGGATGCTTATGCTTTAACTGCACCCGTCCCCAATGTGGGGGAATATAACTTAACTGATATCTTAACGAAGTTGCCAACAACTGATGCGCTCAAACTATATGTACCTCTCTCTAGTGGACAGCAATTGGTTCTCAACATATCCAAAACTGTAGTCACTGAGTGGCAATGGCTAGTTACAGAAATTGATTAGTAAAAGCATTTGAATATAAAAATAACCCAATGGTGATGGGGGGCATAATTACTGCCTGCGGAGGCAGAAATCCTGTCTTCATATATTTATAACGACGAGTTAAAGCCTCCCACATCACACGCAGGAGTAATGTTAGTCTTGAGACTCCTCAGAGATAGTTTCCGATTCGGTTTCAAGTTCTTCTGTTTGGACTTTGGCGACTGGAGGTTTAACGGGTTTTGGGCCACGCGCTAGGGCAGGATTCCCCTGCTGCCTGTTTTCATCTCCGTAAGATGCTTTTTTCCCTTTGTCAGACGAGCGGTTACGGCTCGGTTTTGAGCTTTTGGGGTTGGATTCAATAGGAGTTATAGAATCCTTATTTTCGGAATTGTTGTCAGTATTTGCTTGGGACTGACGTTCCGATTTTTTGATTGGACGTTCTACCATTGTTGATTTTTGTAAATTTATCTGTATAGTACATCGGTTTGGTGACTGTTAAACTGTTAATTAGCATTTTTTTAAAAGTTTTATTGTTAAAATTATTAAATAACTATGTTTATTGATTTAGAAAAGAAAGTAGCTACCTAACTTTATCAACTACATCAAAAAACATTCTTGCAGAAGAATTCAGGAGCCAGAATCAAGAAAAAACTTTCCAGGTTTTTCTATGACCACTAAATATATATATTTAGTAGGGGTCTTAAACTAATTTATTTATCTGCTTTTTCGCTCAGAATTAATTCTGTTAGCGGATAGCTAAGGTTTAGCCCATTCTGACTCCTGATCCCTGAATCCTAATCAACAAAATCAGGTCGTGCCTTACCTGTTGATTTCAACTTTTGCTCTAAAACTGTCCAATTTTCTTGCTCAATTAAATTAGTTAATTCATCAAGATTGTGACGATACTGTTGCAGCGATCGCAGCAATGCTTGACGATTATACCGCGCCATCATCACGCCCAACTCTGGATTCCCACCACCCACACGGCTAGTATCTCGAAAACCGGAACTAGCTAACTTTTGAGCTAATTCCAAAACATCGGGGTCAGTTTCACTCAAACAAGCAGCAATCAATGAGGAACTGACCATTACAGGTAAATGGGAAATCCAACTAACAGCGCGGTCATGTTGCTCTGGTTGACAATAGTAGATATTAGCTCCTAGCGATCGCACAATTTCTTCTACAACCGTAATTGCATTAGTTGGTGTTGTAGCTATCGGTGTTAATACATAAGGTTTATCAACAAATAAATTCCGTTGTGCAGCTTCTATGCCACTATCTGTTCTTCCCGCCATTGGATGACCGCCGATAAAATTATCCCAAAGGGGAGAAATCGCTTTGACTATCTGTGCTTTTGCTGAACCCACGTCAGTCACAATGGTAGCTGTAGACAAATGAGCGATCATTTGCTCCAATTGGGGCACAATAAGCGCTAGAGGTGTACAAATAAATACAACCTCTGCGGCTGCTAACAGACTCAGATCAACTGATGCTTCATCAACACTGCCGATAGCAACTGCCTTTTGACAGGTAGATTCACGGCGACTGACTCCTAAGATATGATGTCCTTGCGATCGCAAATCAAAACCTAAAGATCCGCCGATCAATCCCAACCCTAAAATCCCAATATTCATTTTTAATTTTGACATTCCGTTTTTATGACTTTACCAACTATTAAAGTTGGCATCCAAGGGGTAGCATCGATGACTGTAGAGGAATTACTAGAAAAGTACGCAGCAGGAGTCTTAAACTTTAGTGGTATTGACCTTGCGGAAGCTAATCTGAGTGGGGTCAAACTCAGTGGCGTGAATCTTAGCGATGCTAATTTGAGTATAGTTAACCTCAGTGGCGCGAATCTGAGCGAAGCTAACTTGAGCAATGCCAAGCTGAATGTAGCCAGACTCAGTGGCGTGAATCTATCCAACGCTATCTTAAATAACGCTAGTCTCAACGTCGCTAATTTGATTCGAGCCGATCTCAGCCGCGCTCAACTTAAAGGAGCCTTATTGATTCGCGCTGAGTTAATTCGCGCTGACCTCAGTCGCGCTGACCTGTCGGAGGCTGACCTCACCAGTGCTGATTTACGAGAGGCGACACTGCGCCAAGCGAATCTCCGCCACGCTAACTTAAGTGAGAGTGTCTTGAGAGGGGCTTCCATGACGGGAGCAAATTTAGAGATGGCTAACTTAAATGCCAGTGACCTCAGTCGTTGCGATCTCAGTGGTGCAAATTTGCGAGATACTGAACTCAGACAAGCGAATCTTAGCCATGCTAACTTGAGCGGAGCAGATTTGAGTGGGGCGAACCTCCGTTGGGCAGATTTGAGTGGGGCGAACCTCCGGTGGGCAGACTTGAGCGGTGCAAAATTGAGCGGGGCTACCTTAATTGGCGCAGATTTAACCAATGCGAATTTAACGAATACAATCTTTATCCACGCCGATTTAACTCAGGCAAAATTAATTAGGGCGGAATGGATTGGTGCTGACTTAACCGGAGCAACATTAACTGGGGCCAAGCTTTACGCCACTTCCAGGTTTGGTTTAAAAACCGAAGGTATGATTTGTGAATGGGTCGACCTTAGTCCAGCCGGCGATCGCTCCATTATCCAAAAGTTCCATTCCGAAGACTCACGAGACTTTTTTAACGAAACACCGCCGACAATCCGCATTATTGTTGATGCAGCCTTAGAACACGAAGCCAATTTTGCGATCGCAGGCGCTTACTATCAAATTGCTCAGGAATATCGTGTACTAAGACAACCCCCAAGCATCGAAAGTGGTCGTCGTCGAACTGTTTTCACATTTTATGTAGATAGCGATGAAGCATTATTTTCCACTGCTTACATTGTGATTCTTCCCTTTCTAGATGCGGCATCTACTCAAAATAATATTTCCAGTGTCGTGGAAATGATTAACAATGAAATTGTTGCAAATCAAGATTTAAAATTGCCAAAATCGCCTCTAATTGTGAAACAATTAAATATTCTTCTAGAGCAAGCCATGAGTCAGGCGACAACAATTAAACAGACGAAAAAAAATATTGAAGTAGCCACAAAGTTAAATTTTTGTAAAGCCCCAACTCAAATAGTTTTAACGAATTCTAGCGCCCACACATTGATTGTCCATGACCATCCCAACTTTGGGAAAAGATTTATTAATCGCTCTGCTCTTAATGCTTCAACTTATGATGATATATCTAATGAACCGACAAAACACATCTTACCTTCGTCAAGTATGATTATAGATTTCGTCAAAGGATTTCACTATATTAGTCATTAAATATGGGGAATGGGGAATGGGAATTAATTATTAGACAAATGACTAATGACTAATGACAAAATTTTGGAGGAAAAATGAGCAATCTTTTTAATAAAATGATCGGTCGCACTCGCTATGTAGTCTTTCGCCTATTTCTGCACTTGGGGGGAGGCGAAGTAGCGCCAATTTTGGGAGTATTAAATAGCGCTGGGCGAGATGCGATCGATGCCGATGGCGACTTAGAAGTTTTAGGAGAAGGATTGGTAGAAATTAGCCAAACTCTTCTACAATACGATGAATATTGGCTTTCTGCTGCCAACGAAGGCGACGTATTTTGGAGTGAAGGCGAGGCAGGAGATTATGTTAATGAATTATTTACTGACTCTGCCGAAAGATATCTCAGTGAACCAGATTACAGTTCTGATGGATTGAATGAACCTTTATCTATACCTGTAACTCGCAACGTCATTGTAATGATTACAGTAGCTTATGAAGGAGAAGTACCAGAGTTAGAAACCGATCTTTCTAACGTTCAGGCGCTCAAGGAAGGATTGAAAGCATTGATAAATCTGCACTATAAACATAGATTAAAGGCAATCCAGGTGCATTTTTCCCCAGCACAGTTAGGCGATGAACTCACTAGCGATCAACTGTTGCAATATTACCCAGAATTGATTCCTTTATAATATGTTGGGTAGTCCGTACTTACTACTCACATCGAGAAATTGTTAAGCTCAGAGATAGGACAATAATCCAATGATCATGACCATAGTACGTAAATTTACAGCCGTTTTTTTAGCTCTGAGTTTGTGTGTCACAACTGTCGCTTGTGGTGGGGGAAACGAAACTACTCCTCCCGCTAAGAACGTTAGCCAAACCTCTACTAACACAAAGCTGAGTGATGGAGAGTATAAAATACAACAAGCTACTTATGACGATGCAACTGGTGAATACAGCTTGTTTTTACTTAACAATAATCCCCCAACCTTTGCAACCGAAAATTTGCAAATGGCACGGTTAACTGATGATGAAATCAAGCAAGGTAAGAAGACTTATCTGAAGGTAGAAAAAGGACAACCGATTTTATATCTAACGGAAGACTTTAAAATAGATTACGTCCACAACGTTACCGAAAATAAAACCAATCCCCAAACAGGACAACAAGAGACGGTTGTAGTCCGTCGAGAAAATAGCTTCTGGACACCCTTTGCTGGGTCTGTGGCTGGTAGCTTGGCGGGACAGGCAATTGGTAGTATGTTGTTTAGACCACAGTATTATGTACCCCCTGTCTATCAATCAGGTCAAGGATTAAGTGGCTTCGGTGGATATGGTGGAAGCTATGGCCAAGCAGTTCAAAACTACCAAAGTCGCTATAATGCACCACCCGCAGCCGTGACAAATCGGACTGCATTCCGCAATACAGGGACGATTAGAAGGTCATATCCTGGAAATACGAATATACGCAATACACCACGTAGCACTACAGGTAATAACCGTCCTTCTGGTTCTGGTTTTGGTGGTAGTACGTTGCGACCATCTGGTAATTCCAGCACTACTAGACGCAATTCTGGCAGTGGTTTTGGTAGTGGACGTAGTACAGCACCCCGCCGCTCTAGTGGTTTTGGCAGCAGACGACGTTAGGAAATTTTCAATTTAATAAGTAGACTGCCTGAGAAGTTAAAGTAATGTATTGCATAAAGAAGCCGGAGGGTCACAAGTCAATCCTCCGGCTTCTCTTTATATCTATGCAATTTGTGATCAGAAATTATGAATTATTCAATCAAATAATATGAAATACTAAATATAAATATTGCTAAGAGAACAGGAATCATTTTATTAAAATCTATTTGCTTTTTTTGAACTATTTCTAAACAAGACATCGGAATCATCAGGGGCCAAAAGATAGTTGTTACCAAAAAGATCACAACTGACAAAAATTTATCTTCTGGAGTGGAAGCAGGATGACGTAGAGCAAATATTAACCAATTGATTAAAAAATAACATGTCATTAACAGATAACCAATAGTTAAAGTCAGTTGTATCTGATTCACCGTAAGTACTCCTGAAGTTATGTGAGCTTCACCAAACATCATCCGTACAAAGTTATAACATATTTGGTTTTCTTCCTTGCTCTAGAAAAACATAGTATCTTTATATACTAAATAAGTAACATTTTTGTTATGTCAAACTTCTCTTGCTGTTTGTAAAGCCTCATTAACCCTTAAATTTTGGATGATGAATATTTTTATATAGCACGCTCCAAAATTTAAAATTTGGTTAGCTATGAAAGTAATAATTAAGCGGTTTTAAAAAATCGAATAATTTCGCGGACATGATCGAGAAATTGCCCGTCGGTGGAAAGTTGCGCGATCGCAGTTCGTGCTTCTCTTGCCAAACGCTCATGTTCAGTTTGATTTGTCGCCCGTAATTCCTCAAAATTAGCTGCAATCCGAGCTAAATCTCTGCGAGTCTCTTCGGCAAAGCGTTGTTGAGTTGCGGGTAATGAATAAGATTGTTCTGGGTTGAGTTGATCTTCCAATAACTGGATTTTTTGTTCCAATATCGAGAAGCGATCGCGCAGTTCAAAAATATCTTCGCGTGGATACTTCCATTCTTGGCGAATCATTGCTAACCGCGCATATAAATACTCATAAGCTCGAATAGCTGGACGCAGAATCGTTAATAACAAAGCTGCACCAGAGCTTATATATCCCACTGTACTAATACCAGTGGCAGCAAGGGTATAAAGACCAACGGCTGAGAATAAGTGTAAAGCAATGGCAACCCAAAGCGATCGCTTCGCCAACAATGTGACATACTTCACTTGTTTCTGATCGACTGGAATTCCTTTTTCAGTTGATTGTGCTGCTTCTGCTAAGACTTCTTTAGCTTGAAAATGCACATTCCACGGTACGGTAACAATTACTAACAGCCACCAAAAACTTGCACCACCAATTACCCAATCAAGAAAGTTACCAGCAGGGATGTGCAACCATTGCAGTAAGCCAAAAGCCGCTAGTACCACAACCACAATTCCAGCGATGGAACTAATGAAAAAGTTAATATACATCTTACCCTGTCTCCGGTGAAACCATCATCTCGATCATGACGATATCGCAGTAGTTATACGGAAATGCTTGTGATGGTTTTTCTATTTGCACACACTAGTTTTTGAGTGATGTAGCTACGCTAATTAGGTTGAGTCTCTTTGCTACCTTTTTCTTGGAAAGTCGCAACGGAGATGATTGTGATGGTTTTTCGAGTTGCACATATACAATAAATAAAATGAACCACTACTTAGAAACAAAGAAGAGAGAAATAATGCAGTACTGCTTTGTAGAGTTTCAAGTAGATGATTCAACAAGATTCAAGCCTTAGAGGATGTTTTAAAAGTCCCCTTATCGGTATCAAAAGTTCAGATCCCCCTAAATCCCCCTTAAAAAAGGGGACTTTAATTCCGGTTCCCTCCTTTTTTAAGGGGGGTTAGGGGGGATCTAGAAGTACTTAAAAGCACAGACAATTACTTTTAAAACAACTTCTTAGTTGAATCCTTCGATTTTATAATTCTTGCAGAAGATGACGGTACAGGATACACAAAATTTAACCTGTAATTTAGGAAAAGAGTGAGGCATTCAATCCTTTGCCGATCGCTATTGGATGAGATAACTACGCCAAATTGGTTGAGTATTTTTACTACCCTTTTCTGGAATTAGCGATCGCCAAGTTTTACCTTCTTGCTGAATTTGCAAGTAAACATCAAAGGGTTGTTGTGGTTGCGTCAAGCGCCGTTTTGGTAGCTTGAGAATCAAGTCGTAGGTTCCCCGAACGTGGAAAGCTGGTAAATTTTCAATCGTTAGGGGTTGTTCTTGGGTAATTGATAGCCGCTTGATTTCAAATCCTTGAAAATCTAGATCCAACTGTTGGCTAAGTTTTTGTTGAGTTTGCTCTAGCCCAAGTGCGATCGCTTTTTGCACTAACTCGCTAGTCGGTAGCAATCCAATACTGCCACAAGCTGTAACTAGCATCAGCAATATTGCTGTCAAAACTAACCGCACTATGTTATTCACTGCCTAATCTGCTATTTTCTTCCTTATCAGTTTAACCGGACGGGTTGCTGCTTTTTCCGCGTCGAGTAATTTAGGAATTATGCAAACAATAGCCGAAAAATTTTAATTACAGATAAGGGCAATTTATGAATTGCCCCTGTTGTTAGAATTTGGTAACTAGATTTTGATTTTCAATAAATTTTGTAAATCTTTAAAAAATTTGTTCTAAGCGTTGGAAATCGCGTTGCACTTCATACCAGAGACTTTTATTATGGGGGTCTGTTTTCAAAGCTTTTTTGAGATAAATTCTGGCTTTGAGCAATTGGTTTTCAGAAATTAGCGCCCGTCCCCAAATTTGATAAGCGATCGCTTGCCATTGGCGAACTTCTGCATCTGTTGACAAACGATCTGCTAAAGCTTCCACCAGTGCGATCGCTTGCGGAAATCGTTTCTCTTGCAAAAATCGCTGCAATTGTTCATAAGTCTTCCACTTCAGCCGTTCTTCTATTTCCAACAGATTAGGCGGCTTTGGTTTCCCTGGTTGCTGGTTTACCACTGTTGTGACTGGTGTTTTCTGGCGCTGCGTTGTCTTAGCAGCATCACGCCCAGTTGACACCTGAGTTGAATGTGCAGCAGTTTCCTCTGGCAGTACTACCGTCAGCAGGAGTTTGTAAGCCTCTGTCAAGGCAATAAACTTATCTTTGGCTTTGTTGTCATCTGGGTTGATATCGGGATGATATTGCTGCGCCAATCGTCGATAAGACGCTTTGATATCAGCAAAAGAAGCTCCCGATCTTAAACCTAGCAAACGGTAGCAATCTCCAAGATCCATCTTGAGCTATGAGCTATCGAATTATTTAGCTATCGGCTATTATCTGTCAGTATTCAGCTTTAAGCCTGGACTATTAATGATAAAGGCTAATTTTCTATTTTAAAGTTCAATGTTGACAGTTTGTTTTGGGAATGGGGAATGGGGAATGGGGAATGGCTCAAGAATCAATAAATAGTTCTTCTTCCCCTGCCTCCCCTGCTCCCCCTTCTCCCTGCCCCCTGCTTCCCTTACTCGCCTGCTACTATAGAGGTTCGTTCTTCAATCACACGGTCAATTAAACCGTATTCTTTAGCCTCTTCAGCAGACATGAAAAAGTCACGATCCATATCTTTTTCAATTTTTGCTATGGTCTGACCGGTTTTATCGGCATAAATGCCATTAAGCTGGTGACGAATCCGCAGAATCTCTCTAGCTTCAATTTCGATGTCGGTTGCTTGTCCACGGGTTCCACCTGAAGGTTGGTGAATCATAATCCGTGAATGAGGCAATGCTAGGCGTTTACCTTTGGTGCCAGCAGCCAACAGGAAAGACCCCATTGAAGCAGCTAAACCAACGCAAATAGTCACTACATCTGATTTTATATGTTGCATGGTGTCAAAAATAGCCATGCCAGATGTAACCATTCCACCTGGGGAATTGATGTATAAATAAATATCTTTACCTGGATCGTCTGAGTCCAGATACAGCATTACAGCAATTATTTGATTGGCAATTTCATCATCAATATCTCGTCCCAAGAATATAATCCGTTCCCGGTAAAGGCGATCGTAGATGCTAATCCAATCTGTATATTGTCCTCCGGGCATCCGGTAAGGGACTTTAGGAACGCCTATAGGCATAATTTACTCCGTTTTTAATTAGTCATTAGTCATTAGTCATTAGTCATTAGTCATTAGTCATTGGTCATTGGTCATTAATAATTTTTGGTTATTAACAAAGGACGAATGACAAAAGACAAATTAAAGGACACTGGCTGGGAGGGGGGGATTTGCGAGTTCTTCTTTCTCAAAAACTCGGTCAATTAGACCGTATTCCTTCGCTTCGTAAGGTGTCAGATATAACAACCTATCCATGTCTTTAGTAATTTTTTCTCGGGCCTGCCCAGTGGTCTGATGTAAGATATCAACTAATGCCCCTTTATTTACCAATACTTCCCTTGCCCGAATTTGAATATCCGTTGCTTGACCTTGGGCGTAGCTCTTAGGCTGATGCAGGATAATCGAAGAGTGAGGCAAACTAGCGCGGCAACCTTTTGTCCCAGCACTGAGAAGCATGGCTGACATACCCATCGCGGAACCGACGCAGATGGTATGGATAGGAGGCTTGATATATCTCATGGTGTCATAGATGGCGAAGGCTTCGGTTTCAAAGCCAATGGGTTCGCCACTGTAACCAGATGTACCGGTGGAGTTGATATAGATTTTAATGGGCTTTTCTGGGTCATCGGATTGCAAAAACAGCAACTCAGCCACGATTAATTCCGTGACAGCAGGCACCAGTGGCATCCCAATATAGACAATTCGCTCCTTCAATAAGAGGGAAGGTAAATCTGGCGGTGGTGTCCGGTAAGAGCTATCGCCGTAATATGGGGCTTGAACAGCTTTGATTGGGGAAATGTCCATAGCAACTGATCGCCTGAAACTATGCCGTTAACTGTAATACATCCTAGCGCGATGCACGCTTCCCTCAAGGTGCGGATTTCTCCCTAATGCTGAAGGTGGCTTTGCATCTGCCAATGTTTGGCTTCTAAGATATTCTGATTATATTCATGTATTTGTGTTGGATAGGTTTTCCGTAGAGCTAAAGTGGTGCTTTGAAGTTATTTATTAATATGTATATCCTGAATAGGGACTTTAAGTTATGAAGGTTAGCTTGCAGCCTGCCTTGAATGATGGTAATTTGGACGCGAATCAGCCGAATAGTCAACGTCAGTTGGGAATTTCGATTTCGGCGATCGCAGAGACTCAAGACCGCCATGTGCCCTTAAATTTATGTTTAATTCTGGATCACAGTGGTTCTATGAATGGGCGATCGCTAGAAACGGTGAAAAAAGCAGCGAATCGTCTGGTAGATAGACTTAATCCTGGCGATCGCCTCAGTGTTGTAGTTTTCGATCATCGTGCCAAAGTCTTAGTACCTAGCCAAAGTGTCGAAGATCCAGAAAAAATCAAAAATCAAATTAACCGCCTAGCCGCCGATGGTGGAACTGCCATTGATGAAGGATTGCGCTTAGGGATTGAGGAGTTGGCGAAGGGAAAGAAAGATACTGTTTCCCAAGCCTTCTTATTAACCGATGGGGAAAATGAACATGGTGATAATAATCGCTGTTTGAAATTTGCCCAATTAGCTGCTAGCTATAGTTTGACTTTGAACACTCTGGGCTTTGGTGACAACTGGAACCAAGATGTTTTAGAAAAAATTGCTGATGCTGGTTTAGGGACTTTATCTTACATTCAAAAGCCGGAAGAGGCAGTGGATGAGTTTAATCGCCTGTTTAGCCGCATTCAAACAGTGGGATTGACTAATGCTTATCTGTTATTGTCTCTGATGCCCCATGTCCGGTTAGCGGAACTTAAACCCATAGCTCAAGTTTCCCCAGACACAATTGAGTTACCACTGCAACAAGAAGCTGATGGACGCTTCGCTGTGCGGTTGGGAGATTTAATGAAAGATGCAGAACGGATAATCTTAGCTAATATTTATTTGGGACAATTGCCAGCAGGTGAACAAGCGATCGCTAATGTGCAAGTCCGCTACGACGATCCAGCCGCCAACAAGGTAGGTTTAGTTACACCAAATATCGCAGTTTATGCCCATGTAGTGAAAAACTACCAAGCAGATCCGAATCCCCAAGTGCAACAGTCTATTTTGGCATTAGCTAAATATCGCCAAACCCAGCTAGCCGAAACGAAATTGCAACAGGGCGATCGCAGTGGTGCAGCGACAATGCTACAAACGGCTGCTAAAACTGCACTGCAAATGGGAGATACTGGGGCAGCAACGGTGTTGCAAACTTCTGCCACACAGCTACAATCTGGTGGAGATTTATCTGAAAGCGATCGCAAGAAAACCAGAATTGTCTCCAAAACAGTTTTGCAAGATACCCCTCCTCAATGAAAGTTAAATTGCTCTCGGCGTTAAATGACAATAATGTTGATGTGGCTCAAACAAGTAGCCAACGTCAACTAGCAATGACGATTTCGGCTATCGCTGGTGAGTTTGACCAAAATCTGCCCCTTAACCTCTGCCTGATTCTGGATAGAAGTGGTTCTATGCATGGACAACCGATCAAAACGGTGATTCAGGCAGTGGAAGGATTAATAGATCGGTTGAAAATTGGCGATCGCATTTCAGTTGTGGCTTTTTCCGGTTCTGCGGAAGTCATTATCCCCAACCAAGCGATCGAAGACCCCGAAAGCATCAAATCTCAAATCAAAAGCAAACTCAGCGCTAGCGGCGGCACTGCGATCGCTGAGGGTTTGGAACTGGGAATTACAGAACTGATGAAGGGCACAAGAGGCGCTGTTTCCCAGGCGTTTCTGCTGACGGATGGGCATGGTGAAAGCAGTTTGCGGATTTGGAAGTGGGATATTGGGCGAGATGACAATAAGCGCTGTCTCAAATTGGCACAAAAAGCTGCCAAACTGAACCTAACTATCAACACTTTCGGATTTGGCAATAGCTGGAATCAAGATTTGCTAGAAAAAATTGCCGATGTCGGTGGTGGTACTCTAGCTCATATTGAACATCCTGAACAAGCTGTGGAGCAATTTAGCCGACTATTTGGCCGGATTCAGTCAATTGGGCTAACAAATGCCTACTTGCTGTTATCTTTAGTGCCAAATGTCCGATTAGCAGAATTGAAGCCCATTGCCCAAGTTGCCCCTGACACAATCGAGTTACCAGTGGAACGAGAAGCTGATGGTAGCTTTGCTGTACGTTTGGGAGATTTGATGCAGGATGTAGAACGGGTAGTTTTGGCGAATATTTATCTGGGACAATTACCAGAGGGAAAACAAGCGATCGGGCATCTGCAAATCCGTTATGATGATCCGTTAGTTAACCAAGAAGGCTTACTTTCGCCCCTGGTGCCAGTGTATGCAGATGTGGTGCGGGCATATCAACCAGATTCTAATCCCCAGGTACAGCAGTCTATTTTGGCATTAGCGAAGTATCGCCAAACCCAGTTAGCTGAGGCGAAATTGCTACAAGGCGATCGCACTGGTGCAGCCACGATGCTACAAACAGCAGCTAAAACCGCTTTGCAAATTGGAGATAAAGGTGCAGCAACAGTGTTGCAAAGTTCCGCCACTCGCCTGCAAGCTGGTGAAGAACTTTCGGAAGCAGACCTCAAGAAAACTAGGATTGCATCAAAGACTGTTTTACAAGAATAGTAAAAATCCAGCGTTGCTGATTAACGGTATAAAAGTTTCGCGTCAAAGCGCAAAGCGAGAAAAAATATTTTATTCCTCAATTGAGGAACAAAGTAGTCGCATATTCCTAACTTATTGATTAACAACCACCAAAGAGTTTGACTTATGCTGATCCAGAAGATTGTCCAAGAATTGCAAGACATCCCTGAAGACAAACTAGTAGAACTTTATGACTTAATTCACTACTTTCGGCTAGGTTTAAGTCAAGAACATACACAACTCCGCACCCCTGGTTTATTGAAAGGACAACTTGGTGATGCTTTCTTTGAACCACTGCCAGAAGATGAACTTCAGCAATGGGAATGAGCTATCTCATCGACACCCATATCCTGCTGTGGTGGCTCTTTGACGATCCAAAACTCCACACTGACTGCCGAGACATCATTCGCAACCCAGATCATCGGATTATTGTCAGCAGTGCTTCTGCTTGGGAAATTGCCACCAAATACCATATGGGTAAACTACCAGAAGCCAAACAACTTGTTGAGCAATATTCACAGATATTGCATCAGGCTAAATTTATCGAACTTGCTATCACCACAGCCCATGCGCTCAGAGCAGGAAGCCTACCGATCGCCCACCGAGATCCCTTTGATCGTATGATCATGGCTCAAGCTGAACTCGAAAGCTTACTTGTCATCTCCTACGACAAAGCTTTCCAGACTGGACTGATTCAGGTAATTCCTGACCTCAAGTAAAGCAAAGTATTGCCAAACCCAGTTAGCTGAGGCGAAATTGCAACAAGGCGATCGCACTGGTGCAGCCACGATGTTGCAAACAGCAGCTAAAACCGCTTTACAAATCGGAGATAAAGGGGCGGCGACAGTGTTACAAAGTTCCGCCACTCGCTTGCAAGCTGGAGAAGAACTTTCCGAAGCAGACCTCAAGAAAACTAGGATTGTATCAAAGACTGTTTTACAGGAATAGCCCTCTAAATAATTCCTAACTTTTATGAAAACCACTGGCATTCATCATGTAGCGATTATTTGTTCTGACTATGATCGCTCAAAAAATTTTTATGTAGAAGTTTTAGGCTTTTCGATTATTCAAGAGACTTTTCGCACTGAAAGAAATTCTTATAAATTAGATTTAAAAGTTGCAGAAAATACTCAAATCGAACTATTCTCTTTCCCAAATCCTCCAGAACGATCTAGTAAACCAGAGGCTTGTGGGTTAAGACATCTTGCTTTTAAAGTTGATAATATTGAGGAAACTGTTTTTTACTTAAACTCCCAAGGTGTAGGAACAGAGAATATCAGAATTGACGAAATCACAGGTAAGAAATTCACTTTTTTTAAAGATCCAGATAATTTACCGTTAGAAATTTATGAAAATTAGAAAATATAAATTTTTTGATTAAAGAATTTTAGATAAATAGCAAATGAGCCATCTGTTTGGTAAAATTCTCAAATGTTTGATAATATCTGTAAATTCTTAGCTGAAATTTTCTCTAGCGACTTCGCTGCTTGGTTATTAGGAGAACCGATTACTTTAACTGAACTAAGCCCAAAATAATTATCTCCAGAACCCATTCGTGCTGATGCTTTAATTTTGCTAAAGTTCGAGCAAAACATCTTACATTTGAAATTTCAAACCCAGTTCGATGCTGAAATTCCTTTTCGGATGATTGACTATCGATTGCGAGTGTATCGCCGTTTTCCCAACAAATCAATGCATCAAGTTGTAATTTACCTGATACCATTTCTTTGTGAGGCTGCGCCAAATTTTCTTTCTTCCTTTGTGTCCTTTGCGCCCTTTGCGGTTCGTTCCTTATATAATTTGGCGCATCTTTATACAGAATTGGTATGAAGCAGACAAATTCGGATTTGGTGCAACAAAATACATTTACAATTGCTGGAACACGCCATGAATTTGCAGTTATCAGACTTTGGGAACAACCAACCGAAGTATTTTGAGAACACCTGGATTTTTATCTTTGGCAGTGTTGAGTAATACTATTGAGCCAGAAGTTATACTAAATGAAGTGGCGCGTGAAATTAACAGTATTACAGAATCCAAAACTCAAAGTAATATTGCTGCTTCCACGGCTATTTTAGTATTAGATAAAGAGGTTATTAGACGAGTTTTGAGGTCAGACATTATGCGCGAGTCAGTGATTTATCAAGATATTTTATAAGAAGGGAAAGCCGAAGCTTTACTTGAAGTGGCAAGTAATCTTTTTAATACTGGTATGTCATTAGAACAGATAGCAAGATTGACAGGGTTATCAATTGAGCAGTTACAGTATTTGCAGGTAAGCAAATCTGATAATTAAAAATAAATAATCGGTGCAGGTTGACTGCACCGATTGCACAATTTATATTTAATTGCACCGGACATTTCCTCACGCCAATGCTGATGCTTGGGGTTTGGCAAAAATCATTCTTCCTGCGGTGGTTTGCAAAGCACTAGTAACTACTACTCGCAGTTCACCACCCACATAATTGCTGCCTTCTTCAACGACTACCATTGTGCCGTCATCTAGATAGCCAATACCTTGACTGGGTTCTTTGCCTTCCTTGAGAATTTTCAAATCAAGGTTATCGCCAGGTAAATAACTGGGACGGACAGCATTCACTAAATCATTCACATTCAAAACAGGTACTTTTTGAACGCTGGCGACTTTAGACAAGTTGTAGTCGTTGGTTAGCAGTGTGCCGCTAATTTCTTGGGCAAAGCGCACCAACTTGGCATCGACTGTGGGAATATCTTCGTAGTCAACTGCATTAATCAAAATGCGATCGGGATATTCTTCCTTAATGCGGTTGAGAATTTCTAGTCCTCTCCTTCCCCGCACCCGTTTTTGGTCTTTGCTAGCATCCGCTACTTGTTGGAGTTCTTGCAAGACAAATTGCGGTACGAGAATTTGTCCTTCCAGAAACCCCGTTTCTAATAACGCTTCAATGCGACCATCGATAATGCAACTGGTGTCTAAAACTTTCGTATTAGCTGGTTTTAGCGTTCCTTCCACAACCATCGATTCGACGGTGTTGGGATTAATGAACCGCAATAAACCTCGCCCGTGGGTGTCTGCCAAATTCATGCCAGTGACGGAGAGGATAATACTACCGACAACTGCCACAAGTGGCTTAATAAATCCAAAATCCGCGGGGATGGGTAGTAAGAATAGTGGGGCTAACATGAGGTTAGCTAGCAATAAGCCGATTACTAAGCCAATGGCACGAGTTAAGATCACTTCCAGAGGCATTTCTTTGACTTGTGATTCTAGACGGCGATATGTCGTCTGGAAACTCAACCCGATCGCACCACCAATAATAGCGGCAAAGACGGCAACAACTAAGCGTAAAGCTTCTAGATTCGTTACCTGATCGAGAGTGCCATTGGGTAGTAGTTCAATGCTGTAGAACCCTATTCCCGAAGCTGCCAGGATAAATGAGAAAATGATAATTGCGTCAAGCATGGTTATGTTGTTTTCCTGCAACTGTGTTCACCGAGAAACTTAAGTATTTTTTATTTCATCGGTAAGATAAACTGATCAATATTGACTTAGACTAAGGGTTTAGGCTGACAATATCTGCAATTATTATAACTAAAGGCTTTTATCTTAATATTTTTCATTGTTTCTTTGTAAAACGACAAAAATTTGTAAATAAACTGCTTATTTTCATTGTCTCTAATTCGCAGTTGGCTTAACTTAAAACTTTTCTCAAAATGAGTCAAAAATTTAGTGTTTCTGGAATTGCGAGTTCTGCTTATGTGCATATACCCTTTTGCAGACGGCGATGCTTTTATTGTGATTTCCCGGTGTCTGTTGTGGGCGATCGCTTGCGGGGCGAAACATCTGGTACTATCTCCCAATATGTTGAGGTACTATGTCAAGAAATTGCCATTACACCAGCCTTTGACCAACCCCTAAAGACAATTTTCTTCGGTGGTGGTACTCCTTCGCTGCTATCAACAGAACAGCTACAACGGATAGTGGGAGAATTGGAGAAGCATTTTGGTATTGCATCTGGGGCAGAGATTTCTATGGAAATTGACCCAGGTACCTTTGATTTAGCACATATAGCAGGCTATCGCAGTGCAGGTGTGAACCGGGTAAGTTTGGGTGTACAAGCCTTTCAAAAAGAATTATTGCAAAGGGCGGGGCGATCGCACTCAGTTGAAGATATTTTCGCAGCTGTGGAGTTAATCCACCAAGTCGAGATTCCCGAATTTAGCTTAGACTTAATTTCTGGGTTGCCGCATCAGTCTTTGGATCAATGGCAGGATTCTCTAACTAAAGCGGTAGAACTTTTACCCACTCACATTTCCATATACGATCTTACCATCGAACCAGGTACAGCCTTTGGTCGTTACTACAAACCTGGTGATCCTCCTTTGCCTACGGATGAAGCCACAGTCAAAATGTACCAGATGGCGCAGCAGGTTTTGACTGGTGCAGGTTATGAGCATTATGAAATTTCTAATTATGCCCAACCTAAGCATCAGTGTCAGCATAATCGAGTTTATTGGGAAAACCGCCCTTATTACGGCTTTGGTATGGGTGCAGCGAGTTATGTTGAGGGGAAACGCTTCACTCGTCCGCGTAAGACTAGGGAGTATTATCAGTGGGTACAAGCTGGCGGTGTAATTGATTGTGATGTTACCCCTCCAAAGGAAGTATTGTTAGAAACGTTAATGTTGGGGTTGCGTTTGGCGGAGGGTTTGAGTTTGGCGGCGTTGGCGGAGGCGTTTGGCGAAGAGAAGGTGGAGGAAGTTTGCAGGTGTTTGCAAGGGTATTTTGATAAAGGTTGGGTGGAAGTTACAGAGGGAAGGTTGCGTTTGATTGATCCCCAAGGGTTTTTGTTTTCTAATGTGGTGTTGGCACAGTTGTTTGAGAAGTTGGGATGACGAACCGCAGAGGCAAGGCAGCGCGATCTTCTCCCAAAGGGAGAGGCTAGCGCCGAGGCTAGCGCCAAGGGGGTTTCCCCATGAGCGACTGCCGCGCTGAGTTCGCAGAGAGAAGAGGGGAGGGGAGGTTTATGCAGAAAAATCAAGTTAGAAAAGCTGTAATTCCGGTAGCTGGTTTTGGGACTCGGTTGTTTCCAGCAACTAAGGTTGTGAAAAAAGAGCTTTTCCCGATTATTGATCGAGATGGGAGGGCAAAACCTGTCATTCTCGCAATTATTGAAGAAGCAATTAGTGCTGGAATTACAGAAGTCGGGATCGTGGTACAGCCAGACGATCAAGAAGTATTTGAAGATTTATTGAAAAACCCACCTAAAAAAGAACTTTTAGATAAACTTTCACCGCAAAATAAAGAATATAGCCGATATCTCGAAGATTTAGGTAGCAAAATTACGTTTTTATTGCAAGAAGAACAATTAGGCTATGGTCATGCGGTATTTTGTGCTAAAGATTGGGTAAAAGATGAGCCATTTATGTTAATGTTGGGCGACCACATTTATACATCTGATATTGAAAAATCTTGTGCTAGTCAAGTTTTAGATACTTACGAACAAGTTAATCAAAGCGTTGTTGGTTTAACTAAAATGCCAGCAGAAATTATTCATAAAGCTGGTTGTGTTACAGGAGTTTGGCAAGAGTTAAACTCGATTTTATCAGTTACACAACTCTATGAAAAACCAACCATTGAGTATGCACAACAGCATCTGTATGTAGAGGGAATGTCAGAAAATGAGTTTTTAGGTATATTTGGATTGTATTTACTTACACCGAAAATTTTTGACTTTCTAGCAGAACACATCAAGCAAAATTTTCAAGAACGAGGCGAATTTCAGTTAACATCCTGTCTGGAAAGATTGCGTCAGGAAGAGGGAATGACAGGATATATTGTTAAAGGTAACTGTTTTGATACAGGTTTACCAGATGCTTATCGTCAGACAATGATTGATTTTAGAAATTTCTAAATTAATCTGAGTTTCAAAACAAAAAGATCCCCGACTTCTTCAAGAAGTCGGGGATCTGAGCGTCTCAGTAGCCTTTAATTACGAATTACGAATTATGAATTATTTTGCAACAGTTGCTCGCGGATTAGAAACCCTGGCGGCTCAGGAGTTAGAGCAACTGGGTGCCCATTCTGTGGAGCCAGGATTTTGCGGTGTAGCCTTTGAGGGCGATCGCACTTTGCTTTATCGCGTCAACCTCTGGGCTAGGCTACCGTTCCGAATCTTGGTGGATATCGATGAGTTTCCTTGCCAAAATGCCGATGATCTCTATCGTGGTATCCAGACTATCGATTGGGTAAACTATTTAACGCCAGACATGACGCTAGCTGTGAATGTCACGGGCAAAAACCAGCACCTCAACCACAGCCACTTCACATCTCTACAGGTCAAAAATGCGATCGTCGATCAGCAGCAGGAAAAGCTGGGTGAGCGTTCAAATGTAGAACTTCATCAACCAGATGTGCGGATTAATGTTCACATTGAGCGCGACTTTTGTACCGTCAAACTCGATAGTTCTGGAAATAGTCTACACCGCCGAGGCTATCGCCCTGCGGTTGGAGCAGCACCTCTTAAGGAATCTCTGGCTGCTGCCCTCATTCAACTTTCGGGCTGGCAGCCAAACCAAATGTTCTACGATCCTCTCTGTGGATCTGGCACTTTACCCTTGGAAGCTAGCTTAAAAGCACTGAACATAGCACCAGGGCTGTTTCGTGAGTCCTTTGGATTTGAAAATTGGCTCGATTTTGATCTGTCCCTTTTAGAAAAGCTGCTCCAAGAAGCTAAGGACAGCCAACTGGATATCCTTCCCGCACCGATTTGGGGAAGCGATCGCGATGAAAATATAATTGAGCAAGCGATTAACAATGCCCAAAACTGTGGCGTTGATAATCATGTATGGTTTTCTCAAATGGAGCTTGCCGATGTTGTCGCCCCCGCAGACAGTGGGATTTTATTCTGCAATCCACCTTATGGCGAACGGTTGGGGCGAGATATTGATTTAGGGGCATTTTACAAACTTTTGGGCGATGTGCTGAAACAACGCTTCAAAGGCTGGACTGCGTTTGTGTTGAGTGGCAACAAGGAACTGTCTCAATCCATTGGGCTGAAATCATCCAAGCGAATTGCGGTGTATAACGGAGCGTTGCCTTGTCAGTTAATGAAATATGAGTTGTATTAAGGCGATCGCTCTCAACTACTTCTGTTAGATCCAAAGACGTGATAAATCGCCGTCTCTACAATAATCGGTCTTTTGTAGAGACGGCGATTCATCGCATCTTTTGCCTTAACTATCTCCATAGACTCATCGGTGATATTTTTAATACTCTTTAACAAATTTAAATTTAGCCAAGAAAAGCTTGAAACCATTTATTAGTGGATATTCTGGCAGTTATGATGAAACGTTTACAAAAAGGTGGCAGTATAATCGGTGACTGACAACCTGCAATTTATTTATAGCTAAGGGGCTATTTATGTCAGATCAATTCACGTTTACCGTTACCAATGACACCGAACAGGCAATTACAGAGTTGTGGGTATCTGTCGATGATGAAGATTGGGCTTCATTTACCTTGAGTGATTCAGGGATTCCATCGGGTGAAACAGTAACAATTGCTTGGGCTGAATATACAAATGATTCGCCCTGTGAATGGTATATCTCTGCTGTCTTTGAAGATGAATCAGAAAGTGAGTCAGCTCTATTTAACTTCTGTGAAGAACCAGCTTTAACGTTCGGCTAAATTTCCCATTGCGATCGCATCCAGTATGATTTCGTTCTCAGTCGAAGCCTGGGAATGCCTAATCTGAAGGCTGCCGCCTCAAGACTTGCGATCGCAATTCCTCAAAATACTTAAAGCCACCGCCTCTGCCACCTTAATCCCATCGATACCAGCCGAGAGAATTCCCCCTGCGTATCCCGCTCCCTCCCCAGCCGGATAAAGACCGACTGTATTTAAACTCTGATAATCTTCTTTGCGTTTAATCCGAATCGGTGATGAAGTGCGGGTTTCCACACCAGTCAATACGGCATCATCCATTGCAAATCCTTTAATTTGTTTGTCAAAAGCAGGAAGTGCTTCGCGGATGGCGGCGATCGCATAATCTGGTAAACTCTGGCTCAAATCACCTAAATGTACTCCAGGTGTATAAGACGGTTTGACCGTGCCGAATGCTGTAGAGGGACGATTGTTGAGAAAGTCACCTACCAACTGCCCCGGAGCTTCATAAGTTCCACCACCCAATTTAAAAGCCTGTTCTTCTAAACGTCGTTGAAAGTCAATTCCCGCCAAAGCATTCCCCGGATAATCTTCGGGGGTGATGCCCACAACGATCGCACTGTTGGCATTACGCTCATTGCGAGAGTATTGGCTCATCCCGTTGGTGACAAGTCGCCCCGGTTCTGATGCAGCTGCAACCACCAAGCCTCCTGGACACATACAAAAACTATAAACGGAACGACCATTTTGACAGTGGTGAACCAGTTTATAATCGGCAGCACCTAAAATCTTATGACCAGCTTGAGGGCCGAAACGACATTGGTCGATGAGAGACTGGGGATGTTCCACCCGAAAGCCAATGGAAAAAGGTTTAGGCTCGATGTAAACTCCGCGATCGTATAGCATTTGGAAGGTATCGCGGGCGCTGTGCCCCACTGCCAGAACTACATAATCGCTGGCGATATATTCCCCACTGGCAAGGGTGACTCCCCGCACTTGTCCATTTTCGATGTTGATATCTTCCACCCGACTTTCAAAGCGAATTTCGCCGCCGAGGGATTCGATTTTGGCACGCATACTTTGGACGATTCCCACCAGTTTGAAGGTGCCGATATGTGGTTTGTTGATATAGAGAATTTCTGGTGAGGCTCCGGCGTTGACGAGTTCGGTTAATACTTTACGCCCATAATGCTGAGGATCTTTAACTTGACTGTAGAGTTTGCCATCGGAAAATGTACCCGCTCCACCTTCGCCAAACTGGGCATTAGATTCGGGGTTAAAGTCTGATTTTTTCTTCCAAAAGCCAAAGGTATCAGCAGTGCGATCGCGAACTTTTTTGCCACGTTCTAAAATGATGGGACGGAAACCCATTTGTGCCAGCATCAAACCTGCAAATAATCCACAAGGCCCAGTACCAATCACAATGGGGCGAATCGCCAAATTGCTCGGTGCTTTTGCCACTGGGCGATAACTCATGTCTGGCGTAACCATTACATGAGGATTTTTTTTCAGGCGCTTGAGTAGATGAGTTTCTTGAGTTGTTTCTACATCCAGAATATAAACAAGAGCGATCTCTCCTTTCTTACGGGCATCATAGCTACGCTTGAAGATGGAATAGCTGATCAATTCTTCGTCCGTGATTTGCAGCTTTTTGAGGATGGCAGACTTGATCTCATCTTCAGGATGATCAAGCGGGAGCTTTACTTCTGTTAGTCGTAACATAGCGAGGAGAAATTCATACTATCTATCAAAATTTTAATCAAAGTCAGTGTGGTACAGCTGATGCTTAAACCAGACTGACAGCCGACTCTAACATTCGTATTATCCCAAGTTCAGCATCTATTTCCACTTCCACACCGATTGGCAAGGTAAATTTATCTTTAATATGACCAATCATTGAACCGTACCAAGCAGGAATACCTAAAGGAAGTAGGTGTTGTTGCAATACTTGCATTAATGTAAATGATGGTTCATCCCCAAGACTACATTTAGTGCATTGCCCAAAGATAAAGCCAGCAATTTGATTAAGTATCCCAGCAGTTTTTAACTGCGTCAGCATTCTATCTATCCGGTAAACATCCTCGCCAACTTCTTCCACAAATAGGATGCTTTTGTTCCAAGAAGGTAGATAAGGTGAACCTATCATCGCTGATAGCACTGATAAGTTTCCACCGATGAGTTTACCTCTCGCCTTTCCTGGTGCTATTGTCTCCACCCGCACTTCGCTAGGCTTGAGATTTTCCATAGTCACTGCTTCACCATTAAAAAGGATGCGTTTGAAGTAATCGACTGTAAATTGATTCCAGGTAGATGTGGCAACTGGCCCATGAAAAGTAATCATTTTACTACGGGCGTTAATTGCCAACAACAGCGTTGTAATATCGCTGTAACCAATGATAATTTTCGGATAGGAGCGGATTAGTGAATAGTTGAGTAGGGGTAAAATGCGATTACAGCCCCAACCTCCACGCATAGGGATAATTGCTTTGATGGTGCGATCGCTAAACATCAAGTTTACATCCTGGGCGCGATCGATATCTTTACCCGCTAAATAGCCGTAACGGTCTAAAATATGCTTCCCCAACTTGACTTTTAACCCTAATTGGGAAAGTGATTGCTGTGCTGCTTCGATATCTTTAGCGTCAACAATACCCGCAGGGGCGATTAATCCTACAGTATCTCCCACTTGTAGGCGTGACGGCTTGCGGATGATGTTTGGAGATGGCTTACCTTCAGCAGTAAATGCTGGTATCTGGGTGGCTAAGGTAGCTAGTCCACAGGTTGTAATAAATTCCCGACGTTTGATATTCATAACCATTTAGTTGGGGACTAGAGACTGTTTTCGTAATACCCAGTACCCAGTTTTGTAAAGAGTAGTCATAGCACAATAGAGTTCAGTTAGTGCCAAAAATCTTAAACTGCGTAGGTTTGGGTTGCGGTTTCCCGACTTGTACCCCTACGGGGAAGCAAGCTACGCTCTTAGCGTTCCCATAGGGGTAGCAAGTGGCATTTGAGGAACGAAACCCAACCTTGTATCTTAGAAAGAGTAGTAGACCGTCCCAACCTAGGTCATAATAGACCGCTTTGTAGTATGTGGCACTACAAAAATCTCCATTACAGAACTCGAACAGTCGCCGGGGTCAAAACTTTAAACACTGAAAGTTCTCTTTTTGCCTACAAGCGAAATCCAGCAACTGGGGAAGGTTCAGCGGCGATGCGACCATCTTAACCCAATACTTTTCGGTTAAGGGGGAAAGGGAAAGGGTTTGAATTTTCCTTTCCCCATTGCCCTTTAACCTTTCCCCAGACCAAAAGAAAGATTATTGGGTTTAACCGAAAAGTATTGCATCTTAACCAAGAGGCACAAGTCTTTTTGCCCATACCAGGCACCGCTGAATCTAGCGCAGAGTTCCCCTATTGCGTCAATCTTCCCAGTCGCTATTTTTTGTTAGCGATCGCTTGACTTTTAAGACAGTCGCTACTATTTCTCTTAACCCAAGCGTATTGGAGTATAAGTCTGTAGTCAATTCACTTATTTATCCTTTACTAAGTTAGAAAATAGCCTCTGCCAATCGATAGAGTTAACAGTATTGTCTGTCTGTTTTACCTCAAAGGTGATATTACAAGCTGGTGCTATTTTTAGCGCTTGCACACAAAGTTCTGCCACATCTTCACGGCTGATTTTGCCCTTAATATTATCGCCTTGCTCGAATATTAATTCCTTACCCCCTGGTTCCTCAGTTAAAGCACAAGGTCTAATAATCGTATAAGGAATTCCGCTTTCTCTTAAACTATCTTCTCCCTTCAACTTCCAAGTTAGAATTCCTCCTAATTGGTCATTTAATTTCACTGCTGGCGGTTCTTCATCTAAATTAATGCCAGGGCGACCGGGACGAGTTACGCCTGCTGAACTGACTAGGACAAATTGTGGTAAAGTTGTACCGCCGTAAGCCTTAATTGATTCCAATTGAAAAGTAAAACCACCAGGGGAAAATTTGGGATTCAAAGCCCCATCATATTCAAATTTGCTCAACATTAATTGGAATGAACAAATTCTAGTCTGCTCAATAGGCGGCGCATCTTTGACAACTTTTGCCCGAAAGACGGGAATCAAATCTGCAAAGGGTATGTGAACATCTATCCAAGTATTAGCTACTGTGTCAAAAGAATAGCTGTAGCCAATGCCATCCCATTTTGTATCTGTTCGTAGGAAGATTTTATAACGTTGTCCATCACCTTTGACGTGCAATTTCACACCTTCATAACCGGATAAGTTGAAGGGGGGATCAAAATTCTTAGTTCTAACAGATGCAAATCCACCAGAGTTAGCGGTGGAGACATTACCTGCAAATAAAGCTGTATTTTCTACTAATTGAATATTACTGGCACTCACGCCACCCATGACAACATCATCCAACGCCCCCCAGTTATCTTTTAATTCTGCTGATGGCTTGGTGAAATCAAATATCGGTTTTTCGTTTGCTTGGGGTAAATATTTTGCAGCCGCTTGGACTAAGTTTTTGACACCTTGATATTCTACATTTTCTGGGGTGTCGCCAACAATTTCTGGCTGGTAAAATTTCACACCTTGATAATATTTGGCTCTATCGGCTGTGTCTCCCTCAACTGGTTGCACGCGCACTGCTGTGCAGCAAACTACAGCTTGGATATCAGCCATAACTAAAGGAGTTAAAGTTTCTGGTTTTGTGATATCTGCAACTACTAAGTCTATATCATTACCTAGAATCGACCGTGCTTTGTCAATGTCTCGAACTAGGGCGCGAACTTTATAACCCTGTTGGAGCGATCGCTGCACCACTCGTTTACCTACACCACCTGTTGCACCCGCTACAAGTATTACACCCACGTTTCTCCCTCCATTGGGTCTATCTTGATTATCCTTTGGATGGCCTTGGATTAACTGCTGTAGCCAGTTAAGGAAAGGAATTACCTCAAAGTAAGTCAGGGTTTCGAGAAACCTGCCTAAGTCCCATTGAGAACGATTTTTGTCAGTCATATTTGCGTCCTCATAACTTTCTTCAGTCTAGCCCAATGAGCTAGTTATGTTGTCTTTAAGCCAGTCCCACACTTTTAATAGTTTTGTCCAAACCGCAAGTACTAAGCAGGTTCTGCCCATCTGGGCTGATGGCAAAAGAATTAATATTGGTTTTATGTGTCATCGACTGGGACTGAGAGCCATATTGATCGATCTAATGGTTGAGGTTGAGATTAAAGGCGACGAGGCGATGATTCAGATTTTGGCGGAATTCTCCAAGCGCAATGCATCTTACGTTAAGGGAATTCCCAAACTGACCATCTCACTTGATGAATCTCCTTTGTGGATTTTGGGACAGTATCTCACTCAACTCGCAATACTTTTCGGTAAAACCCAATAATCTCTCTTTTGGTCTGGTGAAAGGTTAAAGCGCAATGGGGAAAGGGCAATTTAAACCCTTTCCCTTTCCCCTTTCCCCCAAAACCCGAAAAGTATTGACTCAACTCGGACTGTCCACTGAGTCGTGGCGATCGCTGGAGGATGATCGGAGGGTTAGGTACTATCGATTGAATACTGAGGATGTCACGTTTGTCCAGCCTGTATTACCAATGATTTCGGAATCTCTTGTCTAACGTTGAGTTTTTTGTTGATAAATTTGCGGCGCAAGAATCACTTGAATTTGCTTTTCTTGGCATCTTTGAGAAAAAACGCTAATTTGCTCAAGCTCGTCTCCTCCAATTGACAAAGATTCTAAAAATCCTTGAAATCCTAAAAAAGCTAATTCGTAAATGGCTTTCTGACTAAAACCACCTCCAAAATAGCCTGTGTGGGTATCAATACCTTGAGGATCTCTATTGTTAATAGATTTCCGAATAAATGCCAAGGTTAGGAGAATGTAATTCCCAAAATTTATCGCAGGCTTTTGGATGGCAGAACTAACAATTCCGATCTGATCTATCCGGTCATCTTTATAATCTGTACAGTCAAAATATGTAAATAAATCTGCGGGTTGTACCGACTCTTCTGACATTTTAGTTATCTCTTCAAGTTTTCTATGTTCGCTACTAGAAGAACGAATTTCTAAATATTTATAAGGGTTGTCAAGTCTGTAACCTTTGCCATAGTCTTGCTTGTGCAAATTAACAACTCCATATCTGGGTGTGTGACCCACTAAATCATTTTTATTGTTGAAATGCTTAACTGTTATATTCCCAAGCCTATATCCACTAATACGAGTTCGCGCTGGGAAACTAAAATAATTTGCGGCAGTAGAGGTAAATCGTAACGCTAAGTCTCCCTCATTACAAAATATATAAGCTTCTTCGCAGCGACGTAAAGAAGAACGAAGGAAATTAGCACGTCCTGGCAAGATACTTTCTACAGGTATATCAGGTGCAACTAGTACAAGTCTGCCTAATCGAAATACATTGCCAATATCCGAATCCGGTTTTTTATTAATAGATTTTACATCAAAAACATCAGAGAGAATACGAATTACATCTGTAACTACAAAACATCCCATGCTATGACTAATAAAAGATAACTTAATCCGTTTATTTCGAGGTAGTTTTACCGTATAATCAAGCTGTCTAATCAATTCAACTAAATCTGTAACTCCGTAATTAGTCGCTCTATAAGTATCACGGAAATAAGTAGATAGTCTAAGAATAATTAATGTAAAAATAATTACAGATACAATGCCAGATAAAATTAACATCGCTGTGAAAAAGTGGACAGCGCTATTACTCAAAATATTTAGGAACAATAGAGCTATAGCAGACCATATACTAATTGTTAGTCCCAGAGCTAAATTGATAGCTAATAAAATTGGTAGAGAAGAAAGTGCGTTGATTAGCTTTTGCCCAAAAGAACCAGACTCATCCGTTTTTACAGGATTTTCCGATGGCCATCTATATCCGATAAAAATATACTTATTTGGTTGCTGAATAGCCGTATTAATGTATTCATAAATCTTTTTGCAGCCTGTCTCTGTATCCGATGGTGTAGAACTATATCCATGAATATTTATAATAATTTCTGGTTCGGGGCTTGATTCCAAAGTTTTAGCAATTTTCTCAATCATGTCTTGGGTTGAAGGTTCAGCTTGTCCATCATTGATATTAAAAAGCTTTTTATTAGCAACTAATGATAAATATCTATTAGAATTATGTTCTTCTGTCTCAACGTTCAGTTTGGCAGTACTGACTACTAAATAGCCAGGGATTTTTTCCTGATTAATTTTTTTAAATTCGTAAATTTTATACGGTTGATTGTCTGGCAGATTTTGATTATCACAATAGTTCATCAGGTCTATTTCCTTTTACAATTAAGACTCAGTATATCGTAATCGCTTTTTGTTGGTGTTAGAGCAGCCTGCTTAGATAATGAATTCACTAAATATTTATATGAATTATCTATAAGCAAATCCTGCCTTCTTGTTTAATCTCTTGAAGTAAGCCTTTAACTAATTTGGGATTGCTGAATCAAAATAACGAATTAGAGGCTTATACTTTTTATTACATGAGTAGTCATTTTTAGTCTTGACTGCTTTTCTAAAAGAGTATTGACTAGGAAACGGGTAAACTTGCTACCCAAAAGGACAAACCATGTCAATTTGAGTGGTGTGCAATCACTAAACACTCATTTTTCACCCTAGAAAGCATATCGTTAAAAGCAGGAGTATAACAACCATCTTGATCAACAACCTTACGGAGAGTATACTCACCAGCCCTAGAAAGTCCGCCGAACCAAATGTTATTTCTGTACCAAATATCTCCATTAAGAGAATTTTTGTCTTGGGACATTGTACAACTTACAATCAATGTTGAAATTGGTATTCCCAGCAAAACAGGGATGACTTGAGCTTGTTGCAACGTTTCATCTTCAAATTGAATTTTGTAAATTACTTTAAACCATTGAATTAAACGTAGTAATATCCAACCCGCAATCGAGTTATGAAAAGTCCACTGTAATGGAGCAAAGGTTGGTAAAACCAAAGTTCTACTCTGCATATTCCATTCCAAATTGTACATAGTAATGCAAGTATCTGGCAGAGGATTCCCATCCATAAAAAATACACCCTTAAGGATAGATGGTAAGTTTGTTTCTTTAATTGGAATCATCCAGGTTGCAATATTATCTAGTTGCTTCTCTTCAATTAATTCGGTCATACTAATTTTTAATTCGTAATGAATATACACCCAAAAAGCACTTACAAACATCCTCTAATTCAAAACTTCCGGCTCTTAATTTTATTACTTACAGTCGTTGAGCAAAACCTTGTAGCACTAAATTATTAGGAGTAACGGCAGTCACTTTTTCAAAATCCCACTTGACTTCTGTAATTGAGTCCCATTGATAGTTCTGGAACAGATGTAAACAGAAAATCTTGATAAAGCCAATTGATAAGGATTTACCAGGACAGGCTCGCTCATGCTCTTCACCGTTCCAAGATAAAATATCTGAAAAATTCCGTGTAAGGTCAAAATCATCTGGATTTTGGTATCTGTTGGCATCCCGATTAGCTGTAAGAATAGAGCCAAGCAAACGAGTACCTTTTTGGAATGGACATTTTTGTTCTCCAATCTCAACTTCACCCCCTTCAGTGGTGAGTTGGCTAACAAACCGCACAGGTGGATAGAGACGAGCCGTTTCTAAAATCACTTGATTGAGAAGTGTTAACTGTTCTAGAGCATCTGGGTCTAAAGTTTTCTTACCATTCCAGACTGCATTCACTTCTGACACTACATCATTTCTGAGGGCATTATCCAAGCAGAGAACGCCAATAACTGATCCTAAAAGCGCACTCGTGCCGGCAGTACCAGCGATATGAATCATATCGAAAAGGGTATTAGCGATTTGGTGTTCGTTCAACTGATACTGAGCGCCTGTTTCAAAGTAAGATGCCCATAAAGCTGATTGTTTATATCGCTTGGTTAAATATTGACGATGCCGAATTTTTGGTGCTGTTAATATTGCCAGCAGATACTTGTTAATAAAATTAGGCAAGGATGCGAGAGCCAAACCTTTAATGTAACTATCGGATGCTGTAATTTCTTCCTCAGATAAAGATATCTGAAAAACCAGTTGATGCAAAACTGATAGCATGATCTTTGGTAAATCGTTACCGATGTGTAATTTGCCTTGTTTAGCAGCTTCTAACAAGCTTTGCTCAACTAGATTCCCTAAGAAGTCTATCTTTTGAGACGGTTCTGGTAAGGCTTGTAAGATTACAGTACGTAGTCCTGTGTGTTCGTTACCGTTCGTTCCCAAGCTCAGAGGATTATCAAGCAGGTAGTTAGGAGCTAATATTCTGATGATGCCTAAATCATTTCCTCGCAGTTGGGGTTGGGTTTGCATTAGTTCCCTCACCTGCGAGTGAGAGGAATGCATAATTGCTTGGTCTACCGCAAAATACTTGTCTCCAATATTGTCCTTACGGATGTAGAGAAAGTCCCGCCACGCTTTGAGTATGATTGAGGCATCTGTATAATAGAAAATCAAACGCAGAAACTTGCCGATCGCAGTGTCATAACCTACTTTGGCTAGTATAGGTGCAAGCCAAAGCTGGCGATCGTGACCTTTGAGAACTTTATCTTTAAGTGTCATAATATTTATTTTGAGTCATTTGTCATTGGTCATTTGTCATTGGTCATTTATTATTGGTCATTTATTATTGGTCATTTGTCATTGGTCATTTGTCGTTAGTTATTTGTCCCTAATTCAGATATTGATGCTTTGAGGAATTTTAGAAGGAAGTAGATACTCATAGGGTGGACGGTGCAAATTACGTTGCTTGATGGTATCTTCTACCTGCTGAAGATGACTTTGGAATGCCTGTAACAATGGTTTTACTTTCTCGTCTGTGAAGTATCCTTGCTCATACTCGCCCAGCTTGTTGTAGTATACAGACCCTAATAAGCTGAGTAAGTTGTATTGCCGTTGTGCCTGATCTAAAGGGGGGAGCAAATTAAGGTAGTCTTGTTCAGTAACTTCTCTTTTAAGAGTTGAGGCTGGTAAATAACCTGCCATTGGTATAGCTGCGGCGTAGCCCATCAAATCTTTTTGCGGAAAGTTAACGGCTGCATGTTGGGCACTGGCAGTAAAAATAATCAGTGTAGTGGCATCAATCAGGTAATTTAGCGTTTTGATGCCCCCACCTTCGCCAAAATCGGGGAGACGACCACCATCGTAAGCTGAGATTTCAGCTGCCCACGCTTGCAATGCTCTGTCTTTTTGAATGTCTTCATCCGTGGTGTAGTAAAGGTTCAGGTAGTCTGAAACCCATTGATGAATGGCATTCCAGACTAGTAGGGCATCATCCCGGTAAGGATAAATAGGCAAGATATTGGGATCGTCTACACCGCGCTGTTGGAATTGCTTAGGTAAGATGGCGCTGTTAAAACTATAGCTTTGCAACCCTAGCACTGCTAAAACGCGAGAGTTATCGATTGATGATGAGAGTAATCTATCGACACCACCGCCTGGAGCAATGAGAATCCGTTGGGCGGCATCGTTAATTGCTAAGGTGCTATCAAAATGCGGGCGCAGCAGGATTCTCAGGGGATGGGTGAGTGGCAATTGTCGAGCAGTTGCGATCGCAAAAACACCAATCAAAAGATGAGTTCTTGCTAGGTGAGTAACAGCTTCGTGGTAGTTAGCATCTGCTATTTGGACTACTGTTTTGGCAAAAAGCCAAGAGTATTTACCGGAGTTAGGGGTAACAATTGGATAATCTGGGTCTGGGGTTTGACCGCATTGAATGGCTATCGGACGCAATAGACGGGTGGGGTCTGAGCCTTTGGGTAAGGCAAACAGTGCTAGGGGAGCATAGAGATATTTTTGCTCGTGTGGGAATGTACCGTTGATCGCACCATCTAAAATTTTATAGTCAGCTAAGTAGAGTCTTCCTTCAAGCCCGGCTGCTGCTAATGAATCGTCATTTCCCATCACTGCTTGATAATGTTCGTCTGTGACTGGGAAGCGATCGCTTAGAGTAGTTACTCGCTCAATCGTGACGGGATTGTAGCCAGCAACTCTCATGTAGGCAAATACTTCATCTTCCTGATAAGTTTTAGCGATGGCTGGTAGACTAATCACCGGAAACAAATTTTCGTAGTCCTTGAGACTGGTTGCATGTCCTGTAGGCTGTCCTTCATATAAAAGGGTAATTATCCTATTTAGAGCATCTCTGAGGATCGCAAGTCCGTTTTCTTTCAGAATAGAATGAAAAAGATCGTCGAGTTCTCTAAAATCCTTAGATATCTCTTTGAGCAAAAGCTGAGGGATAATTTGCAGGATTCTTGCCAGAATGCTGATTCGGGCTGGTACTGCTCCCTTGAGCAAGGCTTCTAAAATAAATCTTTCGACATCATCACGAATCGATTTAGAATCTTGATTGCCTCTGTTGACAATCAAGGTATTGATAAAAAGAACTCGTAACTGCTGGGCTAATAAAAAATACCAGTTAGTGGTGAACTCTTCCGTAATAGAAAGCTGATCCACCATCGCAATAGATGGAATATGGTTGTAGTTATATTGATACTCTTGCCTAGCTATATCTAAAGTATGAGTACTTGATGAACTGATTGAATGATCTGGTGATAAAGCAGTCATTGGCTCTACTCATGTGTAGTACTGGGAAATTTAACACTTGAGGATAAACAGGTTTGAGTTACTAACTTTCGGTCAAAGGAACAGGGAACAGGCAACGGACAACAGTGAAGATTTTTGGTTAGATGCGGATCTTGTTACCTCGACCTTTCATCGGGTCAAAAGCCCCGTCCCAATGGGACGATTGTGTTGGACGGGTTAACAGTCCCCTTCCAACTCCTGCCCTGTTCCCTATTGCCTTTATCTAAACTTATTATCGCAATCAAGTTTGAAATTTTGATTTTTCTAAAGAAATTTTCTGGAATTTCTCAATTTTTGAGCCACACGCTAAATGTTTCGAAATTTTGCAAGGAATATTTAGCACTACAAATGATACTTGCCAAGATTTAGAAACAATTCTCTAATAACACTTTCGGACTAAGGCACTGTGTTGGAGTTGACATTTTAACTACTGAAACAACATCAGGAAGACGACTATTAGATTCTTCTTCTGCTTCCTATGTCTCCAATTTTTCCTTTACTTACACAGCGATGGGATATTCTTTTCTCTTACCCTCTGTTTATCAAAAATCTATCTCTACCTCACTGCTTTTCTCCTTCAACAGTTAGAAGCAGCGAATTTTGCTCCCATGCAAAGCTAGCTATCAGGGCAAGTTCTCATACTGTGGCAAAAGGATTAATTTGTGGATATTAACAGACGAGATTTACTGAAGCTAGTTTCTGCTTCTGGTTTAGGTGGAGCTGGAGTATTTGCTTTACAAGGTTTCACTAAACAGGTTTTAGCACAAAATCAGCCTACCCCACTCCAGATAAAAAAAGGTGAAATGCTCTACAGGCAACTAGGACGCACTGGAGAACAAGTATCTGTAATTGGTCTAGGTGGTCATCATATTGGTAGACCAAAAGATGAGCAAGAGGGTATTAATCTGATCCGTACTGCCCTCGATCGCGGGATTAATTTTATGGACAATTGCTGGGATTACCATAACGGAGGTAGCGAAATTCGCATGGGTAAAGCTCTGCAAAATGGTTATCGTCAAAAAGCTTTTCTGATGACTAAAATTGACGGTCGCACAAAGGCGGCCGCTACTAAACAAATTGATGAATCTTTAAAACGTTTGCAAACAGACCGCATTGATTTATTGCAGCATCATGAAGTCATTCGTATGGAAGACCCAGACCGGATTTTTGCCCCTGGTGGTGCGATGGAAGCAGTTGTGGAAGCACAAAAAGCTGGCAAGATTCGCTACATAGGCTTTACTGGACACAAAGACCCTTTAGTACACCTGAGAATGTTGGAAGTTGCCAATCAAAACAACTTCCGTTTTGATGCAGTGCAGATGCCGTTAAATGTTATGGATGCCCATTTCCGCAGTTTTGAGAGGCAAGTTTTACCCAGACTGGTTCAGGAGGGAATTGCTGTACTGGGGATGAAATCAATGGGCGACCAAAACATTCTCAAAAGCAATGTGGTCAAGCCTATCGAATGTCTGCATTACGCGATGAATCTGCCAACTTCAACGGTGATTACAGGCATTGAAAGTATGCCCATCTTAAACCAGGCTTTCGAGGCAGTACGTACTTTTACACCCATGAGCCAAGAACAAGTTAAAGCATTACTGAATCGGACTCGCCAAGCTGCTCTTAAAGGTCAGTATGAACTGTTTAAAACCACTAGCCAATTTGATGGTACAGCCAAAAATCCTGAGTGGTTGGGATAAGTTTTAAGCAAACGGGTTTTGGGTTTAAGACCCCGACTCAATCAAACACGGACTTTGGTAATACGACTATTTAATAAAGCCACAGCAGACTGTTGCACCTAATTGGTTAAGATATCTAAGCATTCATCCCGCCATCAACATCAAGTGTTGCACCGGTGATGAAAGCTGCGTCAGGACTGGCGAGAAAAGCGACCGCAGCTGCAACTTCCTCTGGCTTACCGTAGCGGTTGAGCGCTGTGGCTGCTTTTTGGATTACCGCAAAATCACTATCAGATGGGTTCATATCAGTTTCAATTGGGCCTGGCTGTATAACGTTAACTGTAATCGCCCTCGACCCCAGGTCACGTGCCCATCCGCGCGTGTAGCCAGCGATCGCAGATTTAGTTGCTGAATAATCGGAGATTCCTGCCCAAAGCGAATGGGTTCCAACACAGGAGCCGATGGAGATGATCCGTCCACCTTCAGTCATGAGTGGTGCAGCAGCGCGGACGGCAGCCACTACGCCACCCACATTGATCGCAAACTGCCGTTCTAAGGATGCAATATCGCTTGCAGGATCGCCAACTATACCAAGGACAAATACGCCAGCGTTGTTCACGAGAATATCGAGACGACCAAAGCGTTCAGCGACCATCTTAACCAAATTCCCAACCTGGAGAGGATCGGCTTGGTCGGCTTTGAAGGCGGCGGCACTAACGCCTTTTTCTTCGAGTTCCCGGACAACGATCGCGGCCGTTTCGGATGAGGTGGCATAACTGATGGCAATGTCTGCGCCGTCTTCAGCCAGACGTTTAGCGATCGCAGCACCAATACCCCGTGAACCACCTGTAATGAGGGCAACTTTACCTGTGAGTTTCTTAATATTGCTATTCATGATTTTTGCTTTTTCGTTGTTGTAACCTGTTACCTCAGTTATTTTACACCGGGTACTTTTGTCAAGATTTTGACAACGCTATTAATAAATAACCAAGCCTGATGTATTTTACCCAAATTTGAAAAATCGCAATGCGTATTTACTGATGATCGTTCACTTCAGTAGAAATCTGTATTTGTGGTTCTTAGACTGACGCAAGTAAGTAAATTCGCCAGTTATTTAGCATAACTAGACTTAGACTATTACGTAAATAAACGGACTATACGCACTGTCAGAGAAAGTTTATAGTCATTGCGTGGTGCTAAAGATTAGCGAGGCTAATCATTATTTAATTCGCATTTGAAGAGTTAACTTGACTTGAATTCTGGGAACTATCATATTAACTACCAAAATCTATTAGAAAATAACATTCAGACAAGTATAGGAATCATATTTGATTTCTGAAAAGGACTGCGAGATAATACGGGTAAAAATATCTGTCTAATAACGAACAATGATAACCCAGCGTCTAGAAATGGCGATCGCAGAATTACAAGAATTTATAGA
>NZ_JADEXT010000069.1:0-22816 GCF_015206985.1 Nostoc sp. LEGE 12447
AAAGATTGTTGTGATTAACGTTCCAAAGTCTATGCTAGTCATGGGGGAAGTCTGAGTTGAAAAGCTGGTAACTTTCATCTTCTTACTTCTCCCGCCTTTTTTCCTAATTCACATTAGGCGTAACTTATAAATTTATAGAATTCGTAGGATTTTAAACGGAAACTTATTTTAGTTGATGTAGTTTCAAAATAAGACTTATATTATCTGTTGAACAATGCCAAGTAATTACTTTACATCAATAGAAGAAAGAGAAAAAATATTTTGCACAGAACTGGTTAAGTACGGTGTGGAGTATGAAAAAGCGGTTATAGCAGCTAAAATTATAGCTTCTGGACAAGGGGATGAGCATTTATCACCCTCAGAGATAAAAATTGTTAAAGATGCTTGCAAAAAGTGGTCAGAACAAAATCAGCGCTTAAAGCGTTTGAAAGCTGTTGTAAATCAAATTTAGTGTAAGTTGACAACAAGTTTCATGCAGTACCCAGGAAGCAATAGGAACAATCAGCCCAATTTCATCAGCATAATAAATAGTTAGACATCAATAACTTGGTGTTCGACTATGAAAGTTCTTGAAACAGAGCGTTTAGTTCTTCGTCGGTTGACAGTTGAAGATAGCGAGTTCATTCTTGAGATATTGAATGACCCTTTGTGGTTGCGCTTTATTGGTGATAAAGGTGTGAGAACTCTTGATGATGCTCGTGAATATATTTTGAAGAATCTGGTTGCTATGTATGAGCGTCTCGGTTTCGGATTGTATTTGGTTGAGCTAAAGGGGAAGAGCGTCTCGATTGGAATTTGCGGTTTGATAAAAAGAGATTCCTTGGAGGATGTGGATGTTGGGTTTGCCTTTCTTCCTAAGTTCCGGGGAAAAGGATACGCCTATGAATCTGCTTCTGCTGTCATCATGTATGGGAGAAGAACCTTCGGCTTAACTCGTATTGTCGCTATCACTACACCGGACAATTATGGTTCAGCAAAGCTGCTCAAAAAACTAGGACTAAGCTTTGAGCGAATGATTAAACTATCTGATGATAGTAAAAGTGTTAGTTTGTTCATTTCTGATGTCTAACAATTGCAGTGCAGCGGATTTAAGAAAGCCACTCGTGTTGAGTTGGACTTTTTAGCAACCTCTGACCGCAGCTGTTATGCCGCGAATTTCAGTTACGGTCGAAAGCATTTCACAAGCTCATCAACGATTGCAATTGTGTGTCTGAATTATCTCCCAATTCCTGTTGTAATTGGGATAGTTGATTTTCTAACGCTTCAGCAATCTGAATGAGATTCGATTCTGGGGCTATTTTTAGCTTCATGGCAAGACCATCTGGCAGCCAAGAAGCTAAATGGCTGAAATTCTTCCACTCTACATTTGATGATTTTGGACTATGAGTCATACTAAAAAAAGGCTCATAATTCCAGCAATCACTAACTATATTTCCAAGCAGCCATTTTGCTAAGGAGATAGTTGCAACTGGATTGACATTCATTATTGATGAAAACTTATTAGTAGGGAGGTGAAGCCATGAACCAGTCTCATGAGGAAGACAAAAATAAATTCCTTGACCCTCGTGGTCGCTACTACGGACAAGTTAAACCAGAAAACTTAGTGTTTAATGCTAACTTGCAAGAATTTGCTCAAAAAGTTGGCATGATCACCAGTTTAGAAAGCAATGGTAAGCTTGACCCAGAAGATGCTTATCAGCAAATTAAGGGACTTTGGAAACAGTTAAAGCATAGTAAGAAGGAACTGGGAATTGGTGAGGAGCCATCAGCAACAGCCTGAAGTTATTCTAACTTTGGGGTAATCACCTCAAACTCATTGCGCCTGAGTGACACTAGAGTTAAATTAATGGTCAACTAACTAATGGCACGCTTGTAAACGTGAAATTATCGCTAGGTCTGGGTGTGGGGGGTTGGGTGTCGGGTGTAGGAAACAATATTTACCAGTGTGGATGTGAAGACTACCCGCGAATACCATTCACATAACCAGCCGTTAAATCGTTCTGTGGTGCGGTAAAAATCTGTTCGACTGTACCATACTCGATTAATCTTCCCATTTCTGCTTGTACCCAAAACAGGGCAGCGTAATCGCCAATGCGTCTAGCTTGAGCGAGGTTGTGAGTGACAATTATCACTGTGTAACGTCCTCGCAAACTGGCAATTAAATCCTCAACTACCCCGCTAGAAATCGGATCGAGGGCGCTACAGGGTTCATCAAATAATAAAACTTCTGGTTGCAGGACTAAAGCACGAGCAATACACAAACGCTGCTTTTGTCCACCAGACAGAGATAAGGCAGAGGTATGGAGTCGATCCTTGACTTCGTTCCACAGTCCGACATCTTGAAGTGTGGTTTCAATCAGCCAATCAAGTTTTTCGCGGTTTTTGATCCCGTGTTCTTGTAGTGGAAATGCCAGATTCTTCCAGATTGAGAAGGGGAAAGGATTAGGCTTTTGAAAGATGGTACCCACACGCCGACGTAGGGCGATCGCATCTATCCGATTATTAAGAATTTCTAAACCATCTAAACGAATGCTTCCTACAACTTTGGTATGAGGTATTAAATCAGTCAAGCGATTGAGACAACTCAAAAAACTGGTTTTGCCACAACCAGAAGGCCCCACCAGTGCAGTAATCTTACCTGCTGCGATCGGCATGGTTACGTCTGTAAAAGCAGCTTTTTTGCCATAATATAAACTCAGTTGCTCGGTTTGCATTGAAGGCAGAGATAACCGAGAATTTTGTCTAAGTTGCGATTTGTTCATGAAGATGTAATCCTTCTACCTAACCAAAATTGGGCTGTCCACGTTGCGATACCATTTACCAGCAACAATAAAATCAACAACACCAAGGCAGAGGCGTAGGCGTTAGCATCCCCGCCAGCTACATTCATTGATAAATCGAAAATGTGAATCGATAGCGATCGCCCAGAATCAAGTAATGACTCTGGCATTCGATCTACATAACCACTGGTAAAAATCAGTGCGGCTGTCTCAGCGATCGCTCTGCCAATTCCCAGAACCAGACCCACAACTAATCCAGGTGTCGCTACTGGTAATAGCAATTTGCCTAATGTGGTAGTGCGTGATAATCCTAAAGCCGCAGCCCCTAATCGATAATCAGCCGGAACACTCCGAAATCCTGCTTCTGTGGAACGAATCAGAATTGGCAACACCATACAAGCCAAAGTCAACCCACCGGACAAAATCGAAAAGCCTAATCCCAACTGAATCGAGAAAAATGCGTTACCAAACAAGCCAAAAACAATAGATGGGACTCCCGCCAACACATCCAAACTGCGACGCACTAAACGCCCAAAGACACTTTCAGTGGCTGTAAACTCGGCTAACAGTACGGCAGTACCAACACCAAGGGGGAGAGAAACCGCCATACAAACCCCCAATATCAGACAAGTAGAAATCAGAATCGGGGCAATTCCTCCTTCGCGTCCCGCATTTCGAGGTTCAGTTGTCAAAAATTCCCAGGAAATGTGCCCTACACCGTGCCACACGATATCGCCTAAAATCCAGCAGAAAATGGCACTGACAAATAAAGCGATCGCCCAAAGGACAAGAGTAGGTAGTGGAAGCGATTTTTTAGCCATAAATGTTTTTCCTGCTTATAACTTCGGCAACGCCTACTAAAGCGACGATCGCCACCATCAGCAACAAGCCACTGACAAACAGTGCTGAACGGTGATTTCCTGTGGCATAAGCCATTTCTAAAGCAATATTGGCAGTGAGGGTGCGAAGGGGGTCAAATAAGCTTGTGGGTATTTGGACGACATTGCCACAAACCATCAAAACTGCCATTGTTTCGCCAATAGCCCGTCCCGTTCCTAAAATCAAACCAGTAAATATACCAGACTTAGCAGCCGTTAAAACAACGCTTCTGATTGTTGCCCAGCGAGAAATTCCTAAAGCGGCTGCACCCTGTAAATACTCAGTCGGGACTTCAGAAAAACTGGCTTGTGCTGTTAAGGTGATCATTGGCAAAATCATTAATGTCAAAATAGCGATTCCCGCTAGGAGGCTTGCTCCTGGTGGTTGGAATTTACCAATCAGTGGCACGAGGACGACCAAACCCCAGAACCCGTAAACTACAGAAGGAATACCTGCCAGTAACTCAATTAACTGCCGATAAAATCCGCCAACCAAAGGAGGAGCATAATACTGACAAAATATTGCCGAGCCAATCCCTAAAGGTGCAGCCAACAGTACAGAACCTAGTGTCACCAACAGACTTCCCCACAGCATCGGCATCAGGTTATATAATCCTTCAGCTGGATGCCAAGAGCGATCACTGAGAAAACGCAACCATCCTACCTGTCGCAGTATCGGCAATGCTTCGAGTAATAAGAATCCGGTAATTAAGACAACAATAATACTTGTGATGAGAGCTAATAATCGTAATATCCACAGGAGAACGATATCACTTTGAGACGGGGACAAAATCTTGCTTTTTAACAATTTCATGGACTTGCGGCGACTGTGCAAACTCAATAAATGCTCCCTCTAACCCTGCCGGTTGAGTTTTAGTAACCAAATTCAGGGGACGGGAAAGTGGAAACTTCCCATTTCGGACATTTTCTGTGGTAGCTGCGACTCCATTCAAAGGCAATAACTTAATCGGATCGCCGTTGTTGATACTAAATTCAGCAGTACCAATAGATACATATCCAATGGCGTTAGGATTACCTGCTACTGTCTTAATGCCTTGCTGATTGTCCCCAATCACAACTGATGATTTGATATCGCTATTCTTGAGTTTGAAGTAGCCAAGAAACAATTCGAGCGTAGAACGTCCCTCAGCTTTGTTGACAACTGTAATCGGTGCATTTTTGCCACTAACTTGTTGCCAGTTGTTAATCTTACCAGTGTAAATATCGATAACTTGTTGATTTGAGAGGGATTTTATAAAATTTTCTTTATGCAAAATAATGCCAATTCCATCGCGGGCAATAGCAAAAGCTTGTAAGTCTTTCTCCTCCTCTTTGAGGCTACGAGATGCCATCCCAATATTGGCAACGCCTGTACGCGCATCAGCAATACCGCGAGATGAACCTCCTGTTTGCACATCCACTCGTACATCAGGATGCTCTGATTCAAATCGCTTACCAATTTCTGCTGCCAACGGTGCTACTGTACTAGAGCCTGTTAAAACTAACTTTCCCTGTAATTGATTGGTTGGTTGAGTAGCTGTTTTTGAAGATTGCGTACAAGATAGTAGTCCCAAGCAAATTGTGAAACCGACATTAATAAATGCTAGGGTTTTGAGTTGTTTCATCGAAAAATTGCGTCTAAATTTTTATTCAAAACAGAGCAGACAACAGCCTAAATCAATTGCTTTACCAGTGTTGACCTGTCGAATCGTCGGTACAAAATGATAAAGTACTGCCTTGCCATCTCGTGTCGCCTCCACAAAACCTGCTTCCCGCAAAATTTTCAAATGGTGCGATAACAAACTCTGCTCTAGCTTCAAGACAGCATTCAGTTCTCCGACGTGTTTCGGGCCTTCCATGAGAATTTTCACAACAGATAGACGTGTCGTATCTGCTAAAGCTTTAAGTTGACGGGCGCAAAAGTCTGTAGATGATGCATTTTTAAAGTTCATCACTTATCCTTGCTATGGCTTGAATAATCATTGATATGAAAAATTTTTCAAACCTTCTAGAGTCTATCATATTTCTTTTTCCAGAGTGATAGAAAGTGCGGAACAGGATCGCACAATTACAGACTATGCATGAATAGCATCGCAATTCAGATCATGACTCATCGGATTCAAGACGTTTGCCCAAGCTGATAACATCGTCAACAACATATCCCAAACGTTCATAAAATCTAATAACTTCGCTATTTGTAGTCCGCACTAGCAAATTAATTTTCGGACAACCTGCTTCCACAAGAAGTTGTTCGGCTTCTAAAATCATCAACCTTCCAATTCCTTGACGCTGATATTGTGGGGCAACTGCAAGGTAATTTATCCAACCTCGATGCCCCTCATACCCTGCCATAACTGTTGCTATAAGCTTCTGCCCAGTTGTACCTACAAGAAAAAGATGGGGTTGTACACAAAGCTTTCGCTCAATGTCCCTTTTGGGATCATTCCAGGGTCGAGTTAAACCACACCGTATCCATAAGGCAATGACGGCAGACTCATCAGTAAGTTCAAAAGTTCGGATCTCTATATCTGCCATCGTAATCATGCTATTTGCATAGCATCGCTATGATCACACTACCTTGATAAACCATCCCGTTGATTTACGCCCGACACAAAGCATAAGCCAAGAATTAACTAATCATTCTCATAGCAAGAATTGCTATATATTTTTCTGCTTGCTTTTTACTCTGGTTCATGAGACTATTAAACTTCATTAAATACGATAACTTGACCGATTAACAGTATTTTGTTCAAAGTGGTTCCAGTAACTAAAACAAGCAGTTGGAAATAGAAGAAGTAAAATATCAGCTTAATCTTGAATCAAGAAGACCGGAAATTTACAGATTGCTCTAGTAGCAAATATATCAAAAAAGCAATGATTACATGACCTAGCGAAAAACTAACTTTGCCACAACTAAAAGCAACCTGTAAAGCAGTCACAAATCTATATACAAGACTGATCTAACTTGTTAATGCCATTCGTCCTGGGGGATCAAACTATGACATCATCAAAGACCTCTAACATTTTTGGTCGGCTTGACCCCTTTGAAGTATCAATCAATAAGCGTAACTCCTTTGTCAGCAATGTCTGGCGACTGCGGCACTGGATGGCTCCGTATCGCTGGCGCATTGCGTTAGCTCTGCTGTTTGCAATGCTTTCGGCTACATCTGCCGTTTTGATACCAGTTGTAGTAAGCCGGGTGGTAGTGGACGGGATCTTGATGCATAATTACCGGACTGATCTACCAGATTATGGACAAACGGCATTAATCCAATGGTTAGCAACTACATTAAACACTGAACAAATAATTGCTGCCGCCCTTGTTGGTTTACTGTGGGTACTGCTGTGGTCTGGCTTTGGGTATGCCTTCCGCTCTCAGCTGTCTTATGCGGCACTGTTGGGTTTGAGTGACTTGCGCCGCGATTTGTTTGCCCATGTCGAGCATTTGCCATCTGCTTTTTACGATCGGGTTATGGTCGGGCAGGTATTGACCCGGATCGCTAACGATATCGAGAGTTTGTCCGAACTTTTGACTGGTGTCGGTGCGTTGGCTGGAGAATTAATTCCATTGGTTGTTGCTGTAAGCGTAATGTTATCTTTGGATGCGATGCTTACCGTAAAACTATCACCTTTGATGTTGTTTGTGGCGGGTGTAATCGTAATTTTTAGACGTTATTCTAGTTCGATCTATCAGGTCATCCGTGCCACCTTATCGCGTCTCAACGAGCATTTGCACGAACACTTATCGGGAATTGAAATTGTGCAAATGTCCGGGCGAGAAGCACTGAGCTTTCAACAGTACTCTGCTATTAACCAAGCCAATAAAGTAGCCGAGACTAAGGCTATCATGGCAGAGACTGTATACAATCCGATCATCGACAACATATCCTATTTAGCGATCGCTAGTATCTTTTGGTTAGGTGGGCAACACGTACTGAACCAGACTACTACCCTGGGATCGGTCGTGTTGTTCTTGCAATTTAGCGATATGTTGTTCCGTCCGATTGTGGCTTTGGGGGATCAAGCAAATGCGGTGTTTCGAGCGGCGGCAGCAAGCGATCGCATATTTGGGTTGTTGGACTGGAACGAATCTTTGTCCGTGCCGTTGCAACCTGTACCCTTACCTGAAGGTTTGCAAGGTCGAATTGAGTTTCGCGATCTGAATTTTTGTTATGAAAACGGCGAAACAGTTATTCGTCACTTCAGTCTTTCTGTAGCACCAGGAGAAAACATCGCCATCGTCGGGCCCACTGGTTCTGGCAAGACAACATTGACGCGGCTCATCTGTCGTTTCTACGATGTGCCTGAAAATAGCTTATTCATAGATGGCATCGACATCATGCAGATAGATCCTGCACAGATCCGCAAGCGTGTAGGTATTATCTTTCAAGACTTTCATCTTTTCCCTGGTACTGTCTATGACAACATCGCCTTGGGTAATCCAACTATTACGCGGGAAGATGCTCGAAAAGCCGCTGAACTGATACAGACCCTAGATTTCATTGAAGCCTTGCCACTAGGCTTTGATACGGTATTGGAAGACCGTGGCCAAAATCTATCGCAAGGACAACGCCAGTTATTAGCGTTTACTCGTGTCATTGCCTTAAATCCTGAAATTCTGATTCTGGATGAAGCCACTGCTAGTATTGATCCGGAAACTGAAGCTGCTATACAAGCAGCTTTGGTGAAAGTAACAGCCAACAGAACTTCTATCACCATTGCCCACAGATTACAAACTATTCGCCGAGCAGACCGCATTGTGGTTTTAAATCATGGTCAACTAGTGGAGGTAGGAAACCACAAGGAATTAATGCTTCGTAATGGTTTTTATAAAACCCTTTATGAAGCGCAATTGTACAAACGTAGACGTGAAAACACATCATCCCGCCTAACTCAGGATGTCTAAATATTGAGGCAATTTTTCAGAAATACGTTTGTACAAAAAATGAATCTTAACTAAGCTGATTTGCCAACTGTATTAACTTTATTATTTGATTGGGAATTACAGGCTGTAAGTCTTATTAATATAAATTGCTGTTATTGAGTAATTTGATAAAATAATTGCTTTTATCTAATAGAAATATTTCTCTATACAGCCAAATTCAACTGATAAGAAAATGAAATCAAATTTACATACTTTAACTGTGTTGCAGCGAATTTTTTACTACTTCCAACCTTATCGTTTTCAGTGGTTAATAGCAGTAATAGCTCTTCTGAGTGTTCATATTGTTGAAGCTGTCATTCCTATCTATTTGAAAGTCGGTATCGATTTGATTTCAAAACAGGATAAAAATATTTTATTACCGACTCTGGTGATCCTTGGCTTGACAGTTGTGCGCTTTGCTATCTTGCACTTTGGTCGTCGCAAAAATGCACTAATTTCAATTTACATATCTTATGATTTACGGCAAGCATTCTATGCACACTTACAAAGGCTTGGTCGTGGCTTCTATGCAAACTATCATTTAGGTGACTTGATTGCACGAGCGACTAATGACATGGAATCCATTCGTCGCTTTTTCCGATCTGGTGTGCATCGATTAGTGAGCCTTATTGCTGTGACGTTGATTGCCCCAATTTTTATGTTACAACAATCGCTCCAGTTGACATTGTTGCTCCTTCCTTTGCTAGTAGTAATAGTTGTTAACGGCTGGTATTTAGCTGGGCGTATTTTGTTGGCATCGGCAGCGGTACAAGCGGGTTTTGGTAAGTTGACAGAAACAGTACAGCAAAACCTCAAGGGTATTCGTACCATTCAGTCTCATGCCCAGGAAGAGCGTGAGATTAACCATTTTACAGGCGTGTCAAATTCTTATGCGCTAGCTCATCAAAAGTTGATCAATTTGAACGCTATTCTCACTGCCTCCATTGTTCTGGGTAGTGGTCTGATGACCTTAATTGTTGTTGGTGTGGGTGGTAAGCAAGTCTTAGCTGGGCAAATCAGTGTCGGCACGCTGACAGCTTTCATCTTTTATTTGGCAATGATTTTGGGGGTGATCAAGGAAAGCAGTTTTGTTATGTATGCTTTGCTCAATGCCATTACTGCTGCAACCAGAGTATTTGAGATTATGGATGAAAAGCCAGAGATTGAAGATGTTCCAACAGGCTTATCAGCCCAGCCGATCAATGGCGAAATTGCAGTTGAAAATCTATTGTATAGTTACCCAGTTAGTGCTGGGCTGGCATCGCGTCTGGTTCTAGAACAGATATCCCTGAGTATCAGCCCTGGCGAAATGATTGCCATCATCGGTCGTGTAGGCTCTGGCAAATCTACCTTGTTGCGACTGCTGGCCAGGCAATTGGACCCTAATAGCGGACAAATCAAATTGGATGGGCAAGATTTAAAAGACGTTCCACTGAATCACTTGCGTCAGAATCTGTCATTTGTACCCCAAGATGCTTTCTTATTTGCAGCACCAATTTCAGAAAATATTTCATTCGATAAGCCAGATCGACCACCCGAATCTATTTGGCAGGCTGCTCGATATGCACAGCTTGAAGCAACAATTAATAAATTTAGTGCAGGTTTATCCACATTGATTGGCGAGCGTGGGGTAACTTTATCAGGTGGACAGAAACAAAGAACCAGCCTAGCTCGTGGGCTGATTCGCCAGACCCCCATCTTGCTGTTAGACGATTGTTTTTCTGCATTAGATACTAAAACTGAGGCTTTAGTTCTATCGCAATTGCGAGCGATCAGGAATGGACTTACTACAGTATTAGTTTCTCACCGTTTGTTGGCGACACGTTATGTAGATAGGATATACGTACTTGAGCAAGGGCGTATCGTGGAAGCTGGCAGCCATAACGAGCTAATTGCCCAGGATAGTTATTACGCCAAGCTAATTAGTATGCAAGACGAAGCTTGAACTGTTGTGGATCAAACTCAACCGCCCACCCCTCGCCCCCAAAAGACACTCCACCCTCAGCCTGACCCCACCGCCGCCAACCCCGGCAGCAACCGCCCCCGATAGAATTCCTGCTGTAACCCCGAAAGAACCACCAGCACCCCAAGTTCTGACCAATCGCCCAAATCCTCGCCATGCAGAGATACCCGGTAATACCCGCAGGGGATGCGATGCCTACGGCAACCCGAAGGGGGAACGCACATCACAGGATAACCCAATGCGTGACATTTCTCGATTAGCGACAATACCAAAGGTGGATATCTAAGAACTCTTGCATAAATATTTTGTGGTATAATTAAGGGCTATATTAATTTCAGCTTTGGGACATTAAAATAGTGAGAGGTTATCATTTTCTTATAGAAAGCATTATCTGGTGATTGTTAATTAAAAATATCTCAGCAAACATCACTCCAATTGGAGAAGCCAATGCCTGAAAGCCTTTGAAAGCTTTATTTTTCAGTTTTTGGCTATAAATTTTAGTTTCTGTTAGAAAAGAAAAGCTCAAAACTTTATCAAATCAAAGTTTCAGAGTTTCGCTTTGATTATTTTTTTCCGAAAGTGACAAAACAGGGATTAGGGGAATTGTAATTATAAATTCTGTACCTTTATTAGGAGAGGAAATACATTCTAATGTTCCCTGATGTTTTTGAGTAATTATTTGGTAACTAATAGATAAGCCTAAGCCTGTGCCTTTCCCGACAGGTTTTGTGGTAAAAAAGGGGTCAAACAGTTGCTTTTGAATATTTTCCGGGATACCGCAGCAGTTCAAGTAAATCTTGGGTGTACTCATTGGCAGGGGTTAAATTACCATAGATAAAATTCACGGGGTTATTGATTTCGTGAGCTACACCTGCCACTAACTGCCCCAAACTAGACATTTTGTAGTTCCTTCGCTTTCTCCTCCGGTAAAGCATCATTGGCAAACATCCCGGCTGCGAGTTCCGTTCCTGCCAGATATTTCAGCCTTTCGCTTGTTCGATATGGTGGAAAAAACTCGGCGTGTAAATGCGCTTCGGGATGGGCTAAACCGTCAGTTGGTGCTTGGAACCAAGCCATCAAGTAAGGAAACGGGCGATTCCACAAGCCATCATACTTGAGAGTGACAGTTTTTAAGGCTTTGGCAAGTCCCCAACGTTGTTGTGGGGTAAGATCCATAAAAGTGCTAACTGGCTCTTTTGGTGCAATCCAAATTTCAAAGGGGTAACGAGCGCATACTGGGACAAATGCGATCGCATACTCATCTTGATAAATAATCCGTTGATTGTCTGCAATTTCCTTCTGAATCAAGTCTTGCAGTAAAACCCGCCGATGTTTTTCATAATACTCCTGCTGCATTGACAGCATCCGCACCGGAACAAGCGGTATAAAAGGATAGGCGTAAATTTGCCCGTGGGGATGGTGCAATGTTACACCTACCTCTACACCTTTATTTTCAAAAGGCAACACATACTGAATTTGGGGATTTAGTCCTAGTTCGCGGGTGCGATCGCCCCACACTTCCAACAACAAATCTAAATGATCCAACTCTAAGGAACTCAAGGAGGCGCGAGCATCTTGAGTAAAAACCACTACCTCACAGGCTCCATTAGCTGGTAACGTTTCCACGATGGTATCAGGTGAATTGTTGGCTGTCGGACTTATTGAGGGAAAGCGATTATCAAACACTGCCACGTCATACTTACCTTGGGGTAGTTCCGTTGGGAACTCAGGGTTGGTGGTAGGTGCGAGGGGATTATATTCTGGGGGCGGCATGAATGTTCGCCCTTGACGGTGACTAGCATAAGCTACCCATTCCCCCCGCAAGGGGTGCCAGCGCAGGTGGGGATTAGCTTGCACTGGCTCATTACTAGGGCTAGGGGCTTCTAACTGACTAGTAATTGGGTAGTGACTGTATAACTTGAGTTTGCGTCCGTCGGGCTTTAACAGCTTGTGGGAGTACATAATCCTTGTCCTGAGAGGGTTGCAGCGCGGATCGCCTCAATAGGAAATTTCGGAGTGCGATCGCCATACAATAAACCGTTAGCTTCTTGAAAGGTATCCGTTAATTGTGTGTAACAGAATCCGCTAAATAGCTCAATGTTATTAACGGTTTCAAGCAGAGCAGCGTATTTCATTTGTAATTCGGAGATATTCGAGCAGTTTTCATATCCCCAAGCTTGATCTGCGTTAGGTTGGTCAAGAGGGGCATAAGCAATACCACCAAACTCGGTCAACATCACTGGTTGTCCCTGATGAGGATAGTTATCCAAGGTGAGGATACGTCCTCCAGGACGGCTACGCTCAAATAGATCCGATATCTGAATATCCGGTCTGTAACGATGGGCTAATCGCTCAGGCTGGCGTTCATAGTCGTGAATAGCAAGGATGTCGGTATCAGTACTTTCCCAACCGTCGTTACCAATTACTGGGCGACTCGGATCGAGAGTTTTAGTTAGGTGATACATTGCCAACACGTAGTTACGATGAGCTGCCGTTTCAACCAAATTTGGCACACCCCAAGATTCATTACAGCAATTTTCAGGTAAATAGACCACAGTGATTAAACCAACCGAGAGCATCATCTTCGGTAATGTAATTGACAGCAAGCGCCATTGCAAGGCCATCGTGATTCCAGTGTACGTGCTTCGCAGGAACGGAGAAATTGCTTTAGTTTCGACCAACAAAGTTCTATAGGGGATAAATCAGGAGAATAAGGGGGCAAAAACTTGATTTTTGCACCGACTGACTCGATTGCCACTCTGACACGTTCGGCGTGATGAACCCGGAGATTATCCATGACCACGATTGCCCCTTTCCATAACTGAGGTATTAATATCTCAGTTAGATAAGTGAGGAATACATCAGTATTTGTACTTCCTGGTACAGTCATGGCTGCAACCAGCCCATCAAGGTTTAAAGCACCAATCAAAGAAACGTTTCCACCCTTACTTCCAGGTATACTATCAACTGCTCGTTCGCCATTCACTGCTCTAGCGAACAAGCGTGACATCGATAAATTCAATCCAGCTTCATCGACGAATATCAGATTTCTGACATCAATTTTGTCTAAAGTTCGCCGATAGTCATGTCTTAATTCTTGTACTCTTGGGGTATCTTGCTCGCTGGCATAAAGACTTTTTTTTACACGTAAGCCTAATTTTTCTACCGCACGATGCATTGTACTAATACTTACACTAATCCCTGTGCGTTCTGCATAGCGGTCGCATAATTCTCTGAGTAGCAAATCATTTTTTTCCTCAACTAAAGACTGGATAAAGCCTAGATGCTCGTTTTGAATCGTTGGCTTTTGATATCCTCCACGTCGTTTTGCCTCGATTTGTCCATTTGTTCGATACTGAGATAGTAGATTTCTTACAAATGACAAGCTGACCTTAAATCTTTGCGCCAACTGGCGTTGAGAGCCTTCTTTGGCTTTCCACGCTCTAATCACACGCTCACGCAAATCCTTTGAGTAAGATACTGGCATCTATTCATACAATATTATTTCTTCAGTCTAACTTAGTTTGTGGTTCAATTACCTGAAAATAGCTGTAAATTACAGGCGTTCTTAGGATGGGTAAACAATTATGCACACATGCCTTATGAAAAACAGCAAGAAATGTTGTGGGAATTAGGGCAAGTTGAAATTGGGTTAGGAACGTTAGTCGCAACTAATGAACGAATCCAACAAGCGATTGAACCGAGCGTTAGTGAGTTAAGTAATTGGGTAAAACAGACACAACCTAACATTCATGTGGATGAAACGCCTTGGTCAGTCAAAGGAATCAAAGAATGGTTCGATTTTCAATAAGTTTCAGCCCACAAGCTAAAACCTGGGGCTATATATTAATACAGTTGATTTAAGCTTGATAGATATAGTTGAAATCCAGATAATGAGAGATCCAATCCACTATATAAAATCTACCACTGCCACGAGCATAGCTTTTGCTGTTAATATTCATGAAAAGTTTTGACTCCATTTAATGAAAAAAGTGTAGTCTTATGCATCCTGTATAATTGCTTAAATATTCAATAGCCTAATCTCACTTTAGAAATCGCAATAATAACCAAAAGTTTTGTTTGCTAAATTTAAAACTTTCAAGTTTTAGGTTTACTTGTTGAGGTAGTAAAGTCAAAAATTGAATTTATTAGATATTTATGTTCTTGAGGGCTAAGATTACAATTTTTATAATATTCATTCAGGAAGTCAATGATGGTTAAACTTGCAGATTCTAGTTTTACCCTTTTCCTAGCCGCTTTGAGAGCCTGATACAATCTAGGATAAGCATGATTATTGCTAATCCCTATTTGCTCATCTGGTGTCCAACACTTAAATACGTAACCTTCAGACAACGGAATTAATTCAATTAACCATCCACTATATGAATCTCGCAATTTTATCCTACTACTCTTTTCCCTACCCATTGATTAGTATTTTCGCTTTTTTTCTATGTACAAATAATAAAGGTATAACCTATGTATATAATTACTGTGCAGAATTTGTGTAGATTTTGTGTAGGCAAAAAAGCACAATAAATTTATGTAATAAATTACGAAATATTAATGTATTCTTATGTTTGTATAAGTTCAAAAAGTATTAGAAAATACTATAGGACTCATATCTGATTTTTGAATAAGATTTCAGATAAAACCCTTAAAAAACAGGTTTTTCAGTTTGAGTATGTTTTCAGAAATCAAATCCGAGTCCTATATGATAATTGTTATATTTTTGGAGAAAGATTATTTCTGCTTGAGACGATAGCCTAATCCATGAACTGTTTCAATAAAATTTTCTGGCGCACCTAAAGCTCTGAGCTTTTGTCGAAGACATCTAATATGAGAGCGAACAGTCTCCTCTACTGGAGAATCATCTACTGCCCAAACCTGCTCAATAATGCTAGAACGACTCAGTACACGTCTGCCATTAGCAACCAGCAATTCTAAAATGGCATACTCTTTTAGTGTTAATGTCAATGGATAAGAATCATAAGTAGCCTCATAAGTACTGAGATTTAGGTGTAACTTCTCCCAAGATAAATTCATTGTGCTTGCGGAGCTACCACGTCTGAGTAAGGCACGTACACGAGCCATTAACTCTTCTAAATCAAATGGTTTAGCAACATAATCATCTGCTCCTGCGTCTAAACCAGCAATTTTATCAGCTACAGTATCACGAGCTGTCAACATCAGCACTGGGGCGCTAGTGTTTTGATATACTGGATTAGTCGTGCTAGCAGTACGCAACCTTTGACAAAATCGGATGCCATCTAGCCTTGGTAAAGTTACATCCAATACCACCAAGTCGTACTTAAATAATTCTGCTGAATTCCAAGCTGCTTCTCCATCTTTAGCAACATCTACTACATACTGCCGTCTAATTAAAGCTTCTGTAAGTACCTCTGCCAGTTGAATATCATCTTCAACTACAAGAATTCGCATAATTTATTCCTTTGTTTAGCAGTAGGTAAGTATTAGTTTAAATTTATCACGGATGCTCAGATTATAATATTCAATCTTTTTCTTTTTTAGAGAATATCTTAACTTTATGATGTGGCAATTTATCAAATGGTTTCCCCAACGGAAATGGATAGCTGGAGGTTTTGCTTTAACTTTATTGCTTATGGGAATAGTTACTTTCGCTTCTTTTAAGAATACAATTGAAATCAAACAGGGTGCTAATAAGGTGCAGAATACTTATCAGACCCTCAATACTTTGACAAATTTTTCTGCGGCAATGACATCGGCAGAATCAGCACGACGAGGATACATATTTTTGGGAAGTGAACAAGATTTAAAGCGTTATCAAAATGAAAGAATAAATATACAATCTCAACTCAAGCTGTTAAAAGAACAAATACATCCTAGTTTGAGCCAGCAACAAAAATTTACACAGATGAACTCGTTGGTTAATGAAAGATTAGCTCTTTTGAAACAATCGATAGAACTTTATCAAAAAGATAAAACAGCATTAGAAGAACAAACTAATATTACTGCTCGTAGTGTTAAGCTTCGACAAGACATCTTACGTATAATAGCAAATATTGAAGCTGAAGAACAACGTTATTTACAAAGTTCTCTAGAAGAATCTGAGAACAGCATTCACTTGAGAATCTTAATGGAAATAGTAGGAACTATTTTAAGTTTCGCAGTAATTTTTAGCTTATGTATTATTCTTGTTCGGCAATGGATAAAACGCGAAAAAATTGAGTCTTTAGAATTTTCACTAGCGCAGCAAAAAGAATTAGGAGAATTAAAAATCCGCTTGTTTTCGATGATTTCTCATGAATTTCGTACACCTTTAAGCATCATTTTGCTATCATCTCAATTATTGCAAGAGATTCTTGAGAAATTGGTAGATGAGAAGCAGTTAAAAAATCTTTATCGGATTCAGTCTTCAGCCAAATTAATGAATCACCTGCTGACAGATATATTGACCTTAACAAGATCAGAAGCGGGGAAGTTGGATTACAAGCCTCAATTAATTAATCTAGAAAATTTCTGCTTAAATTTGGTAGAAGATTTACAAATTTTTGGTACAACACCACATTTAATAGAGTTTAGAAATCATGGGCAGTGTTTTCGAGCTAATCTAGATGAAAAACTGCTGTATTCCATCCTCAGTAACTTACTTTTAAATGCTATTAAGTACTCATCTCCTAAAAGTAAGATATACTTGGTTTTAAACTCAAAAGCAGAGGCTGTATTTTTTCAAGTAATAGACCAAGGAATAGGTATTCCAACAACAGAACAAGAACAAATTTACGAGCCTTTTTATCGAGGTCAAAATGTGAATAATATTGTTGGTACGGGACTAGGTTTAGCGGTTGTTAAAAAGTGTGTAGAACGACACAAAGGAGAAATCTATTTAGAAAGTCAAGTAGGAGTTGGAACTACATTTACTATTAAAATTTCTCATAAAAATATCGTAACATCTGCCTAAATAATTAAAGCTATTAAGTAAGTCGGCATAAAAAAACGAAACTATGTGAAGATAAGTAAACACGTAGGATATATCTACTAAGGTCACTTGTATATGGGCGCTCGTTTAAGGGTATTCCTCACTCGTGAGCAAGACCGCAGCCTGCTAAAACTTAGAACTGCGGATGTGCCACAGAAAGTAAAAGACAGAGCAGAAGTCATCAGATTGAATGCACATGGTTGGTACGTAGAAAAAATAGCAGATCATTTTAATTGGACTCCACAAACAGTTAGAGAAGTCTTACATAAATGGCAGAAGTTGGGAGTGGAAGGTCTTTGGGAATTAACCGGTCGAGGGGTAAAACCAAAGTTGAGTGAAGTTGACATCATATTTTTAGAAGAATGCCTTAAAAAAGAGCCACGCACCTACAACAGTCGCCAACTCACCGAGAAATTAGAACGCGATCGCTCCATTAAAATGAGTCCCGACAGATTAAGACGGGTACTTAAAAAAAGGGGGTCATTTGGAAACGAGCAAGGAAGAGTCATAAAGGAAAACAAGACCCAGTAGTACGAGCGCAGAAACTCTTCAGTCCTAGAAATGCTGGAATTAGCTGCTGCCAGTGGAGAAATAGATTTAAAATTTTTGGATGAATCAGGGTTTTGTGCATGGAGTGAGCCGGGTTATAGCTATTACTTTAGAGGTGAGCAAAAACGGCTAGAACAAACCAAACGCCGTGGTAGGAGATTAAGTATTATTGGGTTTCTTCAACCTTTTATTAGCTTTATTTACGGTTTGGTTATTGGTGGCGTTGACAGAAAATCTTATATCCAGATGATGGAGGAAGAAGCACTTCAAGCCGAAAAATCTGGGCGCATCAAAGTAATAGTGCAAGACAACGGCCCAATACATCGGTGCAGAGAGGTACAGCAGTTATGGTCTAAGTGGGAAAAGATGGGATTGTATATCTTCTTTCTACCCAAATATTGCTCCGAAATGAATCCAATTGAATTGGAGTGGCAGCACCTCAAAAAAAATGAATTATCAGGACAAGTGTTTGACGATGAATTAGACCTTGCCTATGGAGTAATAAATGGTATTCAAGCTAGAGGAGAGCGAGGAAACTATACTATAGAACGTGTTAAATTTTACTCGAACAATTCTCCTTAACTTTTCGTTACATAGCTATAAATTTTTCCGCCGACTTACTTATGCGATCGCAATTGGTGTCGGTTCACTTCCCAGAATGATTGCCGCAGCTTTGAGCGCTTAGGTATTGTTCATAGCGTTGGCAAGATTCTTCAAAGCCATGCCCATCAATCGTAGACATTCTTGGGCGTTCTCTTTGGGTGGCTCAACAGCTAGTGATGGCGTACCCGCCCGCCGGATACCGTTGGCAAATGTAATACATGCTTGTATGTGAAAGTATTATGTAAGCTCAAACCTTCAATCTGCCGTTGCAGCTTTTAGTTGTAACACTTTTGTTTATGTGTTTGTAACACTTTCGCCAACAGTATCCCCGCCGTAGGTGATTGCAAATCGTTCGTTGTTCTACATTTTCATGAAAGTCAATCAAAGCCAGTTTTGCAATGACTCAAACCGAGCAAATTCCGACTCTAGCTGCCATTGAGTCCGTGCGCGATCGCTCTTGTGCAAAAAAGCACTGCACCCTTGAGAAACAGAGGTTTCACCAGGGGTATCGCTTGCACAAGCTGAAACCATTGCCTTAAACTCAGGCGACTCCCAGAGACTATTTCCCGGAGCGAAACTATATTCTAAGCTGTTGCGAACCAGTCGCTTAAGGTCTTTATATCCCAGCCTATATCTTGTTGCCGCTAATAGATACTCATGACTTAAATCGATGCGGGAAATGCCTTCATCATCGGAAGCAAGGGTCATTGGTACTCCAGCCTTCCAATACTCCCTAAAAGGATGCTGATCTCCCTGAACATTTAAAATAACCTCATTACTGGTCAGGCAGATTTCAACCAACACGCCGAGTCGCCGCATTTGCTCCATCAACTCGAAGGGACGCTCCTCAAAAAGAATATCCACACCATGTCCAATGCGAGATGCCTGTGCCACTTCTACAGCTTGCCGAATATGGAAACGTAAATACTCGGTTGGAACCAACCCCAGAGTTAACTCTCCAGCATGGAGCGTGACCTTGACATTGGGATATTGGCGTTTTAAAAATTGCAGCATTTGCATTTGCAGCGTGTAGTCACGCAGTGCAATCGGGTTATCTTCTGGGGCGACGAGATTGATGCCAACTACCCGCGAATCTGATGAATCTAGTGCAAAGGCATAAGCTAACTGAGCAAACACTTCAACGGGCGACTTTGTTCTTGTCGTTTGCTGCAAATAGCGCACTGTCACTGCACATCCAGGTTGTGCCGATGGAGTGCCGCAACTGAGTGTTTTCGAAACTTCGCGCTCCAACTGTGCAAATTGCTGGTTGCCGAGTGTCACTAATTTGCTTAATCCTCGTTTGAGCAATTGACGGTGCATCAGAGCAAAATCTTTATTCCAACCAACTTCACGCCCTAGCTGTCGAACCTCACTACCCTGAACGGTAAGCATTAACTCTAGATAGGTAATATGCTGCGAAGCTGCCCGATTTGCTACTGACGCGACCATATCATCCCGACGGCTCATAGAATCTGATATTGACCCAAAACCACTAAAAGCCTCAAAAAATTGGTCGTGTCCTGATTTTCCAGCAAATTGGAGGTTACGAGTAGACCAACGATTTATTAGGGAATCATAAACAGATGTTCGATTTAACAATTCTGAGGCGAGAAAATAGCTACTGTCCTGACTGCAAGCTAATGGTTCAACTAAAGCCCCCGCCTTTGGATTCACACAATACCCATCGGTGGCAGCCCACTCCAGATAGTGTTCTGCGTACACAGCCCCGCTTAGATGACTGTGGATATCTCCACCCTTCGGCATTCGTTGTACAAATGCTCGTAAAGCGGCTGGCTGGGCGCGATGGGCTTCAAACCAACTAGCAGTTTCAGCTTCACTCCGAGTCGAGGACTGCTGCGAATTAGATGGGACTTGGGCTGCTACACTCAAGATCAAACAGCTAGAACTCGTTAATACTCCTAAAAACAAATATAAGGGCGCTCGTCTATGCATATAGATTTATTTTTTTATCCAACATGACCATAATTATCTGCTGAAATTGCCGCATTATTGTAGCGTTTATCTGCGGTAACAAGCATTGAAACACCGATAAATGATTCTGAGGAGTGATTACCTCTGAACCGAGAAGTCCTGCTTGAAAATAAACAACCCGCTTTCGGAGATAATTTTCTTTGCACAGATCAAACTGCTATAGCCCAAAGACACTGAAAAAATGCGGGTCTACGAAATTATCGACAAGTAACTCTTATCTGTTATCTATCTGTTATTATCAGTTCTGTTCGAGTCAGACAGAAATTATTCTCGGAGATAAACAATGGGCAAGAAATATGATGTTTATGGTGTCGGTAATGCCTTAGTAGATATAGAATACGAAGTATCTCCAGAGTTACTACAAGAGTTAAAGATTGATAAAGGTGTAATGACACTCATAGATGAAGATAGTCAAAATCATATTTTGGAAAATCTCAAAAATCTTCATTGCCATAAGAGTTGTGGAGGGTCAGCAGCGAACACAATGGTGGCAATTAGTCAACTAGGAGGAAAAGCTTTTTATTCCTGCAAAGTGGCTAATGATGAATTTGGAGACTTTTACATCAAAGATTTACTCAGTTCTCAGGTAGATACCAACTTAAAAAATGGCGACCGCCAATCAGGAATTACAGGTAAATGTTTAGTGTTAGTAACTCCCGATGCAGATCGCACCATGAATACATTTTTGGGAATTACTGAAAAATTTTCTACACAAGAATTAGTATCATCAGCAATTGCTGATTCAGAATATGTATATATCGAAGGATATTTAGTAACTTCTCCCACAGGAAAAGAAGCAGCTATAAAGGCTAGAGAAATAGCTGAAAAAGCGGGAGTAAAAACCACCATGTCCCTATCTGATTACAATATGGTGAAATTTTTTAAAGATGGTTTATTAGATATTATTGGGACTGGTTTAGACTTGATTTTTGCTAATGAAACTGAAGCATTAGAACTAGCAGATACAGAAGATTTTCAAGTAGCTGTAGACAAACTAAAAACCCTGAGTAAGAAATTTGCCATTACTCGTGGTGCCAAGGGTTCAGTAGTATTTGATGGTCAGAAATTAATCGAAATCACAGCACCTCAAGTAAAAGCTGTAGATACAGTGGGAGCAGGAGATATGTATGCAGGAGCTTTCCTCTATGGAATTACCCAAGGTATGAGCTATGAAGAAGCCGGAAAATTGGCATCGGCCGCAGCTTCTAAGATTGTTACATCCTATGGGCCAAGATTAAAAACTGAGGAATTAAAGGTATTAGTTACTGCTTAGAGGGTGTTTGAAAAGTTTTTAAGGGTCAAATTCTCTGCCAGCAGTATAAGCCTTCGTAACCAGCTAGGGAGTTGCACTCACCGGATCTAAAGCTTGGGTAAAGTTGAGTGGGGTAGGTAAATACCCAATATGTGAAGAGATACGACAAGTCATTCACAATGGTAATACTTTTACCTTTCCTTCTAAAAAAACTCTAGAACCAGTTATAGGCGAGGAAGTATTGACAACGCTAGAAGAGTGCTACTTTCATTTAATTAAGTCTCAAATTCAACATATATAAAAAACGGTAGATTCTTAATCTCTCTACCGTTTTTTATATATGTTGAATGCGGTACTCAAAAGTCAATTGATATTTTTCCTTGCTTTCTTGTCTTGGTGAATTTTGGATATTTATTTCTCCACAGGTGTTAATTTTAAAGGATACAATTGCTCCGAGCCATTTAATTGCCAAATTCTAAATACTACAGCAACGACAGTTAACCATACACAAGAAAGTGATAAAGTCATTCCCGCTAGAGGATTAGTTTGCCAATAAATGACCGTCACCACTACAGCTTTTAAATCTCAAAGCATTTACTGGTGTGAAGTTTGTGCCACAATGCTAGAAAGTCATCAGGAGGCTACAAAACTTAGACGCAAAGCAACAGAACAAGGTTTTGAAATGAACGTTTATGTTTCCTTGGAGTTGCTAGAGCGTAAACAGCAGCAACGCTGACAGCCAAATGAACAGCCAGACAGAAACGATGTCTACGAGCTAATCCAAAAGAGTAACTTACGCCTAATGTGAATTAAAGAGGTTGAGACTGGAAAGTGAGAACATTAATGCCAAAATGTCGGCGAAGCAACAAACGTAGTGTGTGAGATGCAATTTTGGCAGCAATATGTACACAAAAGCC
>NZ_JADEXT010000103.1:0-7048 GCF_015206985.1 Nostoc sp. LEGE 12447
ACAAGCGTCATTATTTAAATTACTACAAAAGGGGAATGAAGGGGCTGCCGACGGCAGCCCCTTCATTCCCCTCTAAAATGATTATCATTATTGGTGATGGAATAGTTTATTTTCTGGAAGTCCCTAAGAGAAGTTCTTGAGTTCACGGATAGTAATTTCAACCGGTTCGTTTCCTGGTAGCCCAATAGTTGCTTTGGCGGTAGCAGGTTCTACCCCAATGAAATTAGCTTGCGCCTTTGTGCCAATTGGTAACATTCCAGCCCTGGTTTCGAGCATGGCGAATTCCTTATATTCGCCGTCAGCATCCTGTACGAATAACAATCTGGAAACGTAGCGTTCATGTCCCGGTGGGTGGTGGCTAGCTCTGATTTCTATGGGGTGTTTTTCGTCTGGGTTCCACTTTCTGCCCAAAAATTGATTTGCTTCATTCAAAAGTGTGACTAACTTCGGTTCGCTAAATTGCAGTTTCTCCAAGCGGGAGATAATCTCATTGGGGAAAGCAGCGAAGGCAAAATTAGAGACTTTTTTAGCGATCGCTTGGGGGTTTGCGTTTTCTTTTCTTGCAACTTCGAGTTCATCCTGGCGGGATGCACAGATGTTCCAAGCGGCGGCGGCGGATGCAAGTTTTTCTAACTCTGGGATTTTCGCATAAAATGCTTCTGCCGCTTCATAAGCCTTGGCAAAGAGTAGTTTAGTTTGGCTTCTGGTAAGTTCTGGTTTTAGTTCTAAGAGTTTAGCTCCTTGTGTGGTTATCCCCGCCTTGAGGTTGTGGTCAGTCACAGATTGTTGGCTAACTGTCCCCAGGTTGCGGTAAGCGGGTTTTCCATCTGACCCAACCTCGTCATCTATCTGTGCAACTGCTAATAATTTATGGGGGCGTTCACTGTTTCTGAATTTAATCTCATCTAAGCGAATATTAAGTGTCTGGGCTTTCCAGATTAGGGGATGCCCGTAGCGGGTGAGGTTGGTAATTTCGAGTTGCGTTCCTGAATTCGTTTGAATAATTGCGCTAGGGCCAGACTCTGTTTCTCGTCGCCTTGAGACACGAACCGCAACGTTGAATTTCAGATCGAACTCGTACTTTGCGGCGATCGCTGCAAATTTCTGCTGTGGTGTAAATTCTACTCCTTTGAATAAGTCTTTAAACTGGACTATGGGACGCGATTCTAACTGTGATTCTTGGAAATATTTATTAGTTTGGCTAATCAATAATTCTACTGGTGAGTAGCCCTTTGGTGTTATCCCCGTGTTTAAATAAACTGAACGCGACTTTTTATCTTTAATATAATTAACATCACGATACAAGTAGCGGCTGTTTTCCCGGATTTTATCCATCTCCGGTTTTTTAGCACTTTTGAATAAATCAACCGCTATTTGGTTTTGATAACATCCCTCACCAATCATTTCCCGGTACATCAGGCGGTTAACATCCATTGCCTGCTGAATAATCTCTGGAGTTCTGTTAGGATTCTCTGCTAAAGCTACAACAGATTGCATGAAGGGTTTGTACTCTGCTCTAATTGGTTTGGGCTTCTCGCCATATTCCTGTTCAAATAAACTTTGATAATGGCTAGAAACTTGGTCTAAATAAGTTGATTCTTGTTCGATAGTTCCGTAAGTTTTAAGTACCTCAATTTCCGATTCTAATGCCTCTAGTGCTGTCACTTGATTGTTGATTATGCCCACGCTGATGCTATCGCTCATGTGGATAGCTATTTCTTCAAATGGAGGCTGGCTTCCATTTGAAGAATAAAATGATTGTTTCTTTTCTTTAACAGTAGGACGATAAGCATTTTCAGGCTGGTTTCTGTACTCGGCTTCGGCTGTGAAGTTTGGATATTGAAGTGCAAGTGCTACGCCAATACAGTCACCGTCGAAATCACGCGCTTGCCGTTCTGATTCGGTTTCGGCTGGGTCGATAAAATCAACATCAATCCCTTGCACTTCTAGCTGTGCAATTCTTTGCTGTATGCGCTTGTGGTCTTCGTCATTAACTACAATTACACCTTTGATGTCTTTACCGTCTGGCCCCAGTCGATCCTCAACATATTTGTTATTAGAAACACATAACCCATTGGAATTAAGGAAAGGAGAACGATAATTAAGAATTTTTTCTTGCTCGTCAAACCAGGGAACGCAGATTTCACCGTTTTTTAAGTCTTTGGATGGAATAATCATCCCCCGATCAAAAGTCAAAGTTTTCCCAATGGCAATATCTCGCCACTCACTTTGAACAAAACGGCTCAACTCCTGCTTTACTTTCTCTGTTTCTAAAAGCTGTTGATGCCCAAGCAAATCGGCTTTAATGAGTTTGTACATGAACAAGTCATCTTTAGTAGTCTCGTCATCCAATTCATCATCTGTATCTAAATCATCATTTGTCCCTAAGTTTTTGACATCTGTTTCTTGATTAATAGTTTTTGATGCTTTTAATTTATTTTGGCTTAATGATTCTTTACGTTTTTCGTATCTTTCACAATAGTAAGCAGCAACAATTCTCGGATCATCTTGGATAGAAGTTAGTCTTTGAGCTTGTACCTCTAGTGACTCGGCAAAATCTTTAATTCCTTGGGGGAAAGATGCCAGCAGTTGGGAGATAGACATCTGACCTTGTTGAGATTGCCCTTTTTCAGCTAACCAAATATTTTGCTGATATAATCCTGGCTTAATCTGCGGTTTAGTAGGCCCTTCGGGTCTATCCTTGTCTGTTCCTTTAAAACTGCTTACGGGGAGAATTATGTCTATTTTTGGTTTGCTCTTGGGATCTGCATATTCTATTTCATCTAAGTTGTATGGTCGGAGTGTTCCTTTGCCAAAACGATATTTAGTAGTATCGTCTCCAACTCCATCCACCCAACCAAATCGATGCTGAATTACACGATAGCTTTTATCTGCTTGGGATTCTCTTAAGGTTACTTTGTCATAGAGTTGTGTTGAAATCTGCCCATAACAGTCACCGACTAGTTTATATGCCAAATCATTTGATAATATCCCTCCATTTTCACCAGCCTTTTCAGTAGAATCATCTACTACCAGAATGTTTAGCTTTTCGTAAATCGCATTTTTACAAGCACCAAGGAAGATGGAACCATAAGCACCTCGGTCTTTACTATCTGGACAAATTTTTTGAATCGTTTCTAAGCATTCTTTTCCTCCATAAAGTAAGCGAGTTTTTGAAGATAATAGTAAAATGTGTCCATCTGGATGATTTTTTAACTCTTTGTCTGTACTGTATTCATCTGAATGTCCAAAGGAGAATTTTTTATCAGGAAAGTAAAATTCCAGTAAAGTATTACTGAGATTTTCAGTTAAAATAGTTTGGCGCTCATCTGTATAAATCCATTGATTGAGCCTGGGATCAAAATGTTTAATTTCCAGAGTCATGGTTTTCAGAAGTTAATAAAAATTAGTTAATATTTTGAGAGGTTTGTATGTCGAGAATTAAGCGTTGGATAAATATGCATAAGAAAGAATTCAATGCAGATGGAACTTTAAAAGGTGAAGTAAGACAACAAAAATTATCTCTTGGCGCACATCCAGAAGCAGTCGATGACTACGCTCGTAGAGTAAAAGCGAGATACGACGAGTGGAAACACTTGGATGAGACTGATCCAGAACCGTGGCCAATCTACACAGCCTACGATTTCTTCAGTGAACAAGAAAAAAGGGAGTTTAACCCTGACGGTTCGCTTAGACCTGAATATGTAGAATACGCTCGTAAAATTGGCATCAGTGAAAGTGCGCTAGAACAGCTTGAGTGGCGCAAGAAAATAGAAGTTGATAATTACAACAAAGTGTCTGCTAAACATGCAGAACAGGGTATTAACTTTGGTGAAGAACGGATGAAAGAAAGGATTGAAGACAGCAGAACCTACGCTCAACGCCGCCGCCAAATGGAACAGGACTTGCGGAACTTTGAGCCGGAAGAGAGCTTGCCTTTTGATAAAAACACCTCTTATTAAAGTAGGTGAGTTACGCTGTCAAGAAAGTTTTTATCCATCAAATGCAGTGATTTGACCTGAATATGTGAAAGAAAGCGATCGCCTCACCTTGGCATGAAAGTAAATATTTATTGAAACAGAATACATGCGTCAGTCGCCAGAATTCAGTTGGGTATTCTGTGCGACTGGTGGATAGCGCCGGCGGCAAGCGAGTCAGACGCTCCTGCGTCGCTAACGCTGCGCTATCGAGCGTCACGAGCGTTTTGATTCTGACTCCTGAATTCTGACTTCTGAATTCTTCTTCAAAAACTGCCTTTTTACTTCGTTGACTTGAAAGATTTTAGAGATTGCTGATGGAGTATCATAGCCAGTAATCGCAGTGCAGTAAATAAATATACCGCACTGTCACTGTGTTTATCTATGATGTTTTTTACTGTGTGGTAGGGTGTTTTTTAATAATTGTTTGCTAAGAGATAATTCCGACGAAGAATTATTAGATATTGATGAAGTAGCTATTTTATACGTCGCAAAACAGAAAGGAATAGCGACTAAAAAGATTAAGGTAGCCTGACCAATTATTTGCCACAAGTTGAAAGTCATTTTAGACTGAACTTGCTTAAAGAAAACAGACTCTAACTTTTGCTGAGTTGTGCGATTTTTCAAATACTCTAAAACTTGCAGACATTCAGATATGTCCTCGCCTTTGTGTACTTTTTGGCACAGCAGAATTTCTAAGCGCTCAATGCGACGTTCTGGAGTTGATAAATTGATATCATCCCAATCGTCCCAAAGTTTAATTTCTTTTAGGTCGTTCATAACTTCATCCCTATATCAAACTATTGATGCTGTTCCAAAGATAGGGAAAACCAAAACAGACAGTTTCTCTTTCCCAAAAACTTAATTACTTGCGTCGTTTAGATTTGGTCTTATTACGTTCATACTCAGCAACAATATCCTTTGCTTGTCCCGGAAGAATTACACTTTTGTTGTTGAATCGCATTTGGTATACCAGATAACAGGGACTTTTGCGATCAGGACAAGACAAGAAAGTTGGTAGATTAATGATTGCCACAGCTGTAGCAGTTGTAGAAATCAAAACGCCACAGATGAAAAAGAAAATCCCAGAGCGACCCGAACCAATCCACTGACCAAACCAAAATAGGTTAGATTTGCATTGTTCAGAGCGTTGTTTGCGGAGTTTTTTTCGTGACTCCTGGGCTTCAATCCAAGCTTGCAGGTTTTCGAGTTTGTGGGCAGCTAATCGGGTAGCTTTGGCATCAGAGGCTTTTAGTGCCTGAATCTCAATAGTTTGTCGTTCCTGTTCTAGTCGGAAGTCGAACCATTCTCTGAGTTCGGCGGCAAACTGTTCAAGGGCTGCTGTAGCTGTAGGGTTTGCACCTTCAAAGTAAATTGGGGTTGAGGCTTTCCCACCGCACGAGCTTTAATCATTTCAAGTAAGGAACGCCAATTCTGTTGAGAAGTTTCTGAAGCTAGTTCTTGTGCTAAATATTTCAAGTACAAACCTGGAGCAATGGCAGCGTGTTGTCCAGCTTTCTCTCGCAGCATTTCCCCAAAAAGTAAATCGCCAGAATCTTGTATGAGTCGTTCAGTTTCTTCAAGGCTTAGTTCGATATCTGCTGCATCCAAAACACCTGCTCCAAAGTTTGCTGGAATCTCAATTTCTGTTTTTCCCTGATGTCGCAAGTTACAGGCAGTGAGAAAACGCTCGGATTCCTCTGAAGTATATTCATCTTGTTCTTTTAGTCCGCAATCAGCGAAAATGTTTAAAGCTTTAGTCAGGGTAAGTTTAAAACCTTGTTCACGAGCAAGACTTAGCAATTCAGTTATGTCTAATGGTTTAGTCCCTTTTTTACCGGACTTTTTCCGCCCATTCTTGATTTCAGCTAAAGAATTATCCGGAGTTTCTGACAGCACAACGTCAACGACTGGTGATAATAGGGCCATCACGTCCTCGTCAGTTCCACCCTGCTCAATTAAAGTGCGACATTCACGAAACCTGTCTGCATCATTCTCGGTATATGACTCTTTTTCAGGTATCCCACTCAAGCGTAAAGTCCGGCTAATTTCGGATGGTGAGAGGTTGTTAAAAAGTTCTTGTGGTTGATACATAATTATGAATTCCTATTTAGATAAAGTTGAAAAAGGATTTAACCAGTCAACTTTTAACTGTCTTTCTTCTGTTGGGGGAATCTTAGATAGTTCTGTTGGGGGAATCTTAGATGGTTCTGTTGGGGGAATATTGGATGGAAGGGAAAGTGATGAAAGTGAATTTCTGTCTACTGCAATCATCGTGGCTGCCTGAGACGGGATTTCTCCCAGCAGTCCCATCAGATATGAAGAGTGAAGTTGAAGGCGGTAAAGACAAGCACGAATGTGTGGTTCTAAATCTACGGGTTGCTCTTGGGCTTGATAGGCTAAAGGAAGCCAATAGCTGCTAATAGCAATTATCACCATATCCTTCGCAGGATAAAGAGTATTTCTGGAGTTTAAATACTTAAACAGCATTGCTTCTGGGCTATCAGTCTTAACTCTACTTCGTAAGCGAAACTCAACATCTGAAAACATTGCTAATATTCCTTTAAAATGAGCAAATTGCTAGGACACACGATGGTTTGAAATAGCTGATGTAGCGTTTTGATAACGGAATAATCCGTATACATCCGTGAAACGTAAGCACAACGCATCTTTTTTTATTGGCAGGTTAAAAGCCAAACGCACATCCTCTTCTAATTCTGCCGCCCATGAAATCTCGGTATAAGTAAATAAGTTTTTCAACTCAGCAACTAAATATTCCGATGTTCCCCCACCAATGATTACTTGCTGAATATCAACAGGAATATTCATACTCAGCCAAATAGATACTTTATTCCAATATTCTTTCCGAGATAACTCCGCTACTTCAACAATTTGTGCCACTTCCTCAGCTTTAAACTCAGCATTCTTACTCCGAGCCAAGGTGTTAAAGTATCTCGGTTTTAACGCTGAACCTGATAGATGAACAGCCTTTAACAAATCATGTAAGTTCTGTCCTGATGTTCGGCTTTTGATTCTCTCCAGCATCCAGGCTAAACCCAAACCTTCTGTTT
>NZ_JADEXT010000104.1:0-6959 GCF_015206985.1 Nostoc sp. LEGE 12447
GTAGTGCTGCTCGGACTTGTGCTTCGGTTTTTTCAACAGCGTTGGCTAATTCTGTCATTGTTGGTTCGCGGTCTAGCTGTTGAGTGAGTTCATTTTTAGATTGCTCAATGACAATCATTTCTTGTACCTGTCTACCATAAGCGATTTCTTCCTCTGGCCTTAATAAAGGATACTGACCAATTTCTTGCAAATAGATGCGAACCATGTCGGAACTCAGGCTGGACATACAAACTTTTCGACTTTTTTAAACCAGGGGATTTAAAAGTATAAATCAAATAGCTCATTAAAATTTTCTATTTTTAACCGATTACCGTGGGTTTAAATTCCGCTGTTCAAAATCGCGCAAGTTTTGGGTCGGGGTCTAAATCCCCATCACAAAACTTAGTTACGAATTACGAATTATTTAATAGCCAAGGCATATCAATTCAGTCCTGCCTGAAGTAACCTCTGCTTTAACCTTGTGTACCTCTGTTGGTCATCAGTAGAGCGCACCGCCAGAGAGATCGCTTTTTTTGCGCCAACCACGATCGCTAACTTCTTGGCACGAGTTATACCAGTGTAAAACAGGTTCCGGGTCAACATCATATAGTGCTGCATATAGATTGGCAAAATCACCACCGGATATTCTGACCCCTGGCTTTTATGAATAGAAATGCTCCAGGCAAGGGCAATTTCATTCAGGTCAGCGTAATCGTAAACTACAGTCCGCTCACCATACAGTACTGTAACTTCCTGCTCTACAGTATCAATGCTTTGAATAATCCCCAGGTCGCCGTTGAAAACTTCACGGTTGTAGTCATTGGTTAGCTGGATGATGCGATCCCCCTCGCGTAATAAATTTCCACCTCTGTTAATCTCCACCTTGTTGGGGCTGGGTGGGTTGATCAACTGCTGCAATACTGTGTTCAGGTTACGAGTCCCGATTATTCCCCGTGTCATCGGGCAAAGCACTTGGACATCAGTGGCAGGATTAAAACCTAAGCGAGGGAGCAAGTCTGTAATCAACTCGCAGATTGCTTGCACTCCATGTTCAGGCTGATGTCCGCCGCCGTGCCAAATACAGTCGGACATGGGATTATCAGATATAGGCTCAATTGTGGGATACTGTCCCCGGTTGATTTGGTGAGCAGCAGTGATAATTGCACTTGTTTGAGCTTGGCGGAATACCTGAGTTAATCGCACTACTGGCACGCAACCAGAATTAATCAAATCAGCTAGTATTTGACCTGGACCCACAGATGGTAACTGGTCAATGTCACCCACCAACAATAGTAGAGCGCCAGCCAATACTGCTTTAAGCAAGGAGTACGCCAGAAACAAATCAAGCATCGAAGCTTCGTCAGCGATAATTGCCGTGTGGGGCAAAGGATTTTCGCTATCACGCTTGAAACCCCTTGAGCGCGGGTCAAATTCTAACAAGCGATGAATAGTTTTAGCTTCCAGCCCAGTCATTTCACCCAAACGTTGAGCCGCGCGTCCAGTGGGTGCAGCTAGGGCTATGGATTTACCCATTGCTTTCCACAGGCTGACAATCGTGTGAGTTGTGAAGGTCTTTCCAACCCCAGGACCACCAGTCAAAATCATGATTTTGGAGTAGGCTGCTGTTTCTACAGCTTGGCGTTGCTGTTGTGAAAGCTGGATTTTACGGCTGGCTGTAAAGCGCTCAATCCAATCACGCACACGCTCAATGTCAGTGCCAACAGGATTTTCCAAGCGTTGGCGTATCAGTTGAGCTAAATTCTGTTCCGTATGGAAGTAAGTTGGCTTGTAGCAAAGTAGTGTTTTCTCTTCATCCCGCTCTCTAATCAGGTCATCTGTTAGAGCCATATCTTTAATAATCATCGCAACCGCTTCTTCTGTGGGCTGATGAGATTCGGTAGTCAGCAGTTTGATTACCGACTCAATCAGTTCGCTTTGTGGCAGGTAACAGTGACCATCTTCGGCGGCAACACTTAGACAATGGATAATTCCCGCACGGTAACGAAATTCTGAGTCAGGCGCAATTCCGATATTTCTCGCAATCTTGTCAGCAGTCAGAAAGCCAATACCGTAGATGTCGGCTGCTAGCTGGTAGGGATTATGGGTTACTGTAGCGATCGCCTCATCCTTATATTGCTTGTAAATCTTCACAGCATAAGTAGTAGAAACACCATGCCCCTGGAGAAATACCATCACTTCTTTGATGGCTTTTTGAGTTGACCAAGCGTTTTTGATGAGAGTGATCCGCTTTTTAGCGATGCCCTGGACTTCAATCAGTCGTTCAATCTGGTTTTCGATAATGTCGAGCGTTTCTAAACCGAAGTGAGCGACGATACGCTTGGCTGTTACTGGACCTACACCTTTAATCAGCCCACTGCCAAGGTATTTCTCAATTCCAGTGAGAGTGGCTGGTTTGGTTTCTTGGTAATTGATGACTTGGAATTGTGGCCCAAACTGCGGATGGTCACGCCAGAAACCAGTTAGTTGTAGAGTTTGCCCTGGCTGAATATTAGCAAAGCTACGACAATTGTTGTGAGTTTGGTGCTACGGGGGCGGGTCAGTCTTGCCACTGTGTAACCCGATTCAGCAGAGTAAAAAGTTAAACGTTCTACGACTCCGGTGATTGTTTCGTGTTGAGGAAAGGCGTTTATTTGTTGAGGAGAAAGATTAGGAGGAGTGGACATTGCTTATGATCAGATGCCGCACATCATTATAATACTGGAATTCAGATGAATGTAGTACATAAATACTATATTTTTTTGAGATTACAGTAATATTAGATGAGAAAGTCAAAAATGCTGCTTCGCTATACGATGACTACGAGCGCAAGCTATGCAAGCTACGCCTCAAAGGTTGGTAAGAGTGAAATATGTTGTAAAAAACCGTAGATTTTACTCTAATAAAGCTTCAATTTGCCCTAACAACTTCTCTAAAACTTTTGCTTTATTAGGATCTTCCCAGACTTTAGCTTGCTTAATTCGCTGATAGGCTTCCTTCATCCGATTAGGCAGGATATTCGGCTGAGAAGACTTAGGAGGTTGAACTGATTGAATGTAACTTTTGATATCTCTAACTGAAAGATTTTTTTCAATAGTTTTCACTAGAAGTTGATGTCGCTGATCTTCGTCTTTCAATTGAGCGATGATGCGGGCTTTGGTATATTCTAGTTGTCCTTGGCGCAAAATTTCTAGAACATCTTTAGGTAAATTTAGTAAAGGTAGGCGATGACTACGAAAACTGTCTGGAGTCACCCTACCTATTACTGAAAATATCTTTTCTACCATTTCCCATTGGTTACGAACAACGTTGTTCGTAGTTTCTGTTTTTTGCTTTTGGAGGTTAGCAATATGATTGAGTAGGGAAATAACTTCTCCTTGAGAGCATTCCAAGCGGATAGATAGCAGTTGCAAAATAGCTTCAGTTTCCTCAACCGGATTTAAATCTTCCCGTTGCAAATTTTCGAGGAGGGCGACTTGGAAAGCATCTTGGTCATTGAGATGGCGGATAATAACCGGAACTTGCTCCATTCCAAGAGTTTGAGCAGCACGGTAGCGACGTTCACCAGCGATCAATTCATAATTACCGGATTCTAACGGTCGGACAAGCAGTGGCTGCAAGATGCCATGTTCACGGATAGAAGCAACTAGGCTTTCCATTGCTTGAGTTGAAAAATAACGCCGAGGCTGATGAGCCGCTAGGTGAATTTGAGTTATTAATAAAGATTGTTCAATAGATTCGTTTTCCGAAAGTTGAGGATTCTTGGTAACTCCTACTAAGTCCAGGAATTGTTTGGTTTTATTCGGAAATTCCATTTCATCTGCCATTGACAAGCGCCGCTTCGCCATATTACTCCTGTTCTGCCATTTCTCTGGCGATTTCTTGATAAGGTTCAATCAATTTTCTTTCTGTGGTATACCGATGAATTGGTTGACGCGCCAAGTTAGACTCTGGAAACTGAACAGACTTCGGAACTGGTTCAAAAATTTTGACCCCAGGGAGTTTAGTTTTAAGAGTTTTGAGAGCATCTTGGGTCGTGAGTGTACGGTCTGCCATTGTAGGCAAGACTCCTAAAATTTGCAAATTGGGGTGAGTGTCTTCATCACGAAGACTTTCAATAGTTTCCAATAATTGTCGTAAGCCTTCCAAAGCAAAGAACTGACATTGAACGGGGATCAAGACTGCATCTGCTGCCATTAGTGCATTTAGAGTCAACATCCCTAAGCTAGGTGGACAATCAATGAGGATATGAGCAAATTCTTGCCGTAAAGGATTCAATTTCTTTCTCAGGATTCGGCTATTATCTGCCGAGGTCAAAATTTGCTTTTCTCCAGATGCTAGAGATATGTCAGCCGGAATCAGCTTGATTCCATACTCGGTGTCAATAATAGTTTCAGATGCGCTCTGTTTACGATCTGTAAGTACTTCATAAGCAGTCATCTGCCCTGGCTGAATCTTGATTCCTAGACCTGTGGTTAAATTGCCTTGGGGATCAAAGTCAACTACAAGGCAGGAGGAACTTTCTGCCAGCAATCCACTTAGTGCAATAGTAGAGGTTGTCTTGGCTACTCCTCCCTTTTGATTAGTAACTGCGATAATCATATTTTCTTAGTACTATGCGATTTTTGATGAAAAAACATATATATATTAGTTACAGAATGAACTGATTCTATGACAATTTAAGTAGACCGCAAAGATTTTCACAAGTTTTACACCAAAGTAATGAAAAACTAATGTTCCAAATTGCTTGTTACCTAAAAAGCTAACTATACTTTCATTCTGGCCATGAGGAGCGATTTAGTGAAATAAATTGGCGCTTAAAATAAACTTATTTCCCAAAGTCCACATAAAATTTTCTGATGAAATCAAAAGAGCAATCGCCCAAGCTACCTAAACAAAAGCCAAAACCCAACGACCAAAGCCCAAAGCTTGACCTTGTTGCTTATAAACCAGTAGAGAAACAGCAGCCAACCTATCAGCCTGACATGACTCCCAGTGATGATCTGCCGTCAGTTGAGCAGCCAGCCCAAGCAGAGGTGATACCTCTTGTAAGGTCTAAGACAAACGCTGCTGAAAAACCGCAACATTTAGAGAAAAGTAAAGCCAAACGTACCTCTGCTGACAAGAGAAAATCCAAATTACCGCAACAGCCCAAGCAACATGGTCAATTGACAAAGAGCGAAGAAGAAGAAGAATTACCGCCAGAACCCTGTCAGCACATGCAATTCCTGGATTGCAACTCGGAGGTAGGGCGTGTGATATTCGAGTGCTATCACTGCAAGCAGGGGATAATCAGCGAGTACACCGGAGATCCCGTAATGGGCGAGTACAAAGGACGACCTTCAGTGATTTTCACAAAGGTAAAATGCCCCAACTGTGAGCAAACAGCGATTAGGCTGGAAGCAAGGGAAGTACTTTCAACAACAGCGATTCCTTCACCTTGGCAGGAATGATGGCACACTCCCTCTTCAAGAGTGATTGGTGAAAGATATTTACGATTGATGATGCAAATGAGATTTTTACCCTTAATAATAACTGCACTAACGGCACTGACACTAACTAGTTGTAGCACTACTACTGCTGAACAGTATGAAACTACAGCACTCACCAGTTACACCTGGCAAGTCAAATATGCCAATGATCTAACTAGCCAACCACAGCCACGCATTGAAATCTTTGCGAATACTTCAATGTTGAATCGGAATGGAGTAAAACCACCAGGAGCAGTTGTTGGCCCAGATGACAAAGGGCTATGGTGGCCTACTGTACCGCCGCGACCAAGTGTTGATGAAGTTGAACAACGTAAAAGACCTCAAGAAGAGGCAGGAAAACCTGAATTGATCAAAGATGTAAAGTACAAACTGACCTATGGGGTGGGTAATTCTCAGCAGACCCTACCTACTAATTATGATGTTTATCGGCAAGTAGTAAAAGCTTATCCCCAAAAAACTCCTTTGGAATTGACTTTGGATGTGAATGATAATTCAGTTGAGAAAGCTGAACCTGTAAGCAAGTGATAACGCACTCGTTACGTATTCAGCAAGAAGTTAGAGAGCAAAACTGAATTACTTTTCAACAATCTTATTGACACTAAAGTATAAATCAAGCTGTCAACACCTTATCTGCGAGACGCTACGCGTAGCTTGCTTCCCCGGAGGGGTACGAGGAATTCAAACATTTTAGACAAGACGCTCTCTACGAGACGCTGCGCGTAGCTTGCTTCTCCGTAGGAGTACGTGGACTCGCTTTCCGCGTTAGCAAGTCTTCGAGTGTCGCGTCTTGTAGACCCTTAATTCTTTGAATCAGTAGGGGCAATGGCCTTGAAGGATAATTAATTCAAAATTATTCTTATTCTTCCTGACAGAATTTTGAATTTCATTAAAGGGTCAACAATGATCTAAATTAATTTTTGCTGCGTTGATAGAAAAGATTTCAAAAAATTCTGTGGGGGCTATATGGGGGCTATGTGTACCCCAAAGCAGTTTACAGGCTTGAGCAAAATTTGACTCCTATATGGGGGCTATATGGGGGCTATATGGGGTACATTTGACTTTGTGAGATTTCACCCCACTTAGCCCCCAAGAGGTTATGATAATTTCTTGACGCTGAAGAAAAAAAGAGTAGTTATTTTATTCATCTCTTCTCTGCTCCCCACTTCACCTGAACAGATAACTTTCACAAATCAAAGTCTATTACCTTTCTCTTTATGTCTAACATTCACACCTTGCAAAAAATTTTTCCTGCTGGCTTTGATAACGGTTATGGAAGCCTAAAACTTTTAGTCGATGGCTTTGAAGTTGTTCGTGTCCCCAGCTATATAACCAATGCCGAGATGGAAGACGTACCTGGGAGGGTAGTTTTTAACGGTAGTGCTTACACAGTTGGAGAATCAGCTTTCCGTACAGGAAATTATTTTGACCGAAACACTGATAACAATGAAAACAAAGTCAATAATGCACTGTTGACATTATTCGGTGCATTGG
>NZ_JADEXT010000070.1:0-21747 GCF_015206985.1 Nostoc sp. LEGE 12447
GCAACAGCAGTTTAATTAAATCCTGTGACGTGAGCTTAAAACTGCACATGGGTACACATTCGCCGGATGCGCTAGTAAATACAGCCCATGAAATGTTTGCGTCTGGTAAATGTGATGGGCTTGAACCTTTCAATTTAAAGCATTTTGCTTTGTTTGGTGCTGCCGGAGAATTTAAAGAACCTGAAACTTCTTTGTGTGACTTATCATCGGTAAATCCTGGCTTTCCTCCCTCCCCTACGAATCAACCCTATGGTGATGCCCATCGTGCCATTCCTACTGATGGTTGTTACCAGCGTGGGACAGTTGATCAACAAACGGCAGATGTAAATTCAAGAAATACTGAATCTTGGCTTACTGGCTTTGCTGGAAAAAGTTTTTACTTTAAGGTCGCAAATCCTTCCCGTTTTTATGATCCGTCTACCACAACGAAGATCAATAGGACTGTGAATAAATGCTACGACCCAATGCATCCTCTTTCTACAACTCTAATTTGCGAAGAAACGTTAGCTGCTGGTAGTAAAGTCGAGTGGGACGACCCTCGATCGCCTTTTAGAGGAACAACTCAAAGAGAAACTCACTTTTCTGGTCTTGCATTTAGCAATTCTGCAAATTCAGTAATCTATACAGATGCTTATGGGAGAAACGCAAGAATATCACCCGCTCCCGCTCAAGGGATTACGTTCAAGCAAAGAGTTCCTGTCCAAGGATTTAAGTATGATGTAAATAGTGCAGCCAGCCTCTTCCCACCCAGAGACTATTCTGCATTGGGACAAAATGGGGTAAGAGCGCCTAATTAAAAGAAACCGAGCAATTCTAAATCCGTAAAGCAGGGCGATCGTCCCAGTATTCCATAGGAAACTCAAAGCTTCAGTTTCTCCATCCGCCGATGCCACGCCTTCGACCGAGCAGCAATAGCCCCATTCGACCATTTGTCAGGGTGTGGCACAGGCGGTGAAAAATACTAGTTTTCATGATGAGTTGTTAATTATAAAGACTTTTTCAGACGGGGATTTATTTAAACCCAGATTCCGCAGGTGATCTCGTAAATACTATATTTTTGGAAATGACCTAAATGCTGCATTTTAGAAGCATGACAATCACTATCAACCGATTTTGTCACTCCCCGAAAACTTTTGCCATTTTTGAATTCTAAAGCTTTTGTATACCAAGCGATGGCTCCGCCTGCCGCAGGCATCGCAAGATTTTTCGGCGTTGCTGAGTGCGGTATGAATTAATTGAACACCAGGATAAAATAATACTTCAAGTGCTGAAGTAATAATAGAGTAAAGTATTTCAGTATTTTTACGGTCTTAGAATAACATAGTATTTTGCGATAGCGAAGCGGTAGCGACTTAGGAGGGTCAATAAACTGAGGGTAAACTTTCCATCAGTAACATAAAAATAACAATTTATGAGTCAAAATATTGACGCAGCTAGAATTTCTATTATTATTCCGACTCTTAATGAAGCAGGGAATATCAAAAAAGCAATTGTAACTACTCAACCCAATACAAATATAGAAGTAATCATAGTAGATGGTGGCTCTAAAGATGACACCATAGAAATAGCTCAGTCTTTAAATGTCAAAGTTATCTCATCATCTCCAGGTCGTGCTGTGCAAATGAACGCGGGTGTAGTAGCTGCTAGCGGGAATATTCTCTTATTTCTTCATGCAGATACCCGTTTACCGACTGGGTTTGATGACATGATTCGCACAGCGCTACAACAACCTGGGACTGTGGCTGGTGCATTTAAGTTGCGGATTGATGCACCACTTTTAAGTTTACGATGGGTGGAGTGGGGAGTAAATGTGCGATCGCATTTTTGCCAAATGCCCTACGGCGACCAAGCAATTTTTTTAACCAAAAAAGTATTTCAGCAAATTGGTGGTTTTCCTGAATTGCCTATCATGGAAGACTTTGAACTCATACGTTGCTTAAAATCCATTGGACGAATTGTAATTATTCCTACACCAGTTGTTACTTCAGCCCGTAGATGGTTGCAAAAGGGAGTATTCAAAACTACGCTGCTTAATCAAATAGTAATTATTGCTTATTTACTCGGCGTTTCACCTGAGCGAATTCGTTGTTGGTATCGCCGAGAAAAATTTAAAAGAATTTAAGCTGTTTCTCATCTGAGTACTATATCTTAGGAGCAGTGAATTTAAAATCTAGGTTTCAAACTTGAGCCTCAGAAGGTCAAACTTATAAAAATGAAAAAACCTTTATTAACTTCTAAACTCAAACTACTACTCCTAAGTTGCCTGATTTTCACTTTAATAATTGCTGCTAAACAGTTAAACTTTCAGGGACTTTTACACACATCAATCATTTGGGTTGAGAGTCTTGGAGTTTTAGGGCCTATCGCTTATATATTCATTTACAACTTGGCAACATTATTATTTATACCGGGTTCTCTCTTGACACTCAAAGGTGGTTGTCTGTTTGGAGTATTTTGGGGGTCAATATATGTGCTAATTGCTGCAATAGCCGGAGCAACTTTAGCTTTTATTATTGGACGCTACCTTTCACGAGATTGGATTTCTCGACAAATGGACAAACATCCTAAATTTAAAGCAATTGATTTAGCAGTTGCGAAAGAGGGATGGAAAATAGTTTTTCTAACTCGTCTCTGTCCTGTTTTTCCCTTCAATTTATTAAATTATGCTTTTGGAGTCACACAGGTTTCTCTCAAAGACTATATATTAGGTTCCTTTGGCATTATTCCTGGTACTGTGATGTACGTTTATATTGGTTCTTTAGCTGGTAATCTTGCCATGATTAACACATCTCATCAACCAACTACTCCAGAAACTCAAGTCTGGCAATGGATAATGCAAGTAGTTGGGTTGATTGCTACCGTTGCCGTGACTGTACATATCACAAAAGTTGCTCAAAAAGTATTAGCTCAAAGTGTGGCATTAGAAGAAATAACAACCCATGAAAAAAATAACAATCATTCAGATATTTAAAAGTATTGATGCCAGAAACTTACAGAAGCTTTTTAGCCTAGGTGTATTAATATTATTGATATTGGCGAGTGCTTTCGCATTAAACACAGAAGCGGCTCTAGCAGAAGAATCTGCAAATCCAAATTATTTCAATCCTCAAACCATTTTACGGGATTCGTTGCAGTGGATTGATAGCCTGGATGCGTTGGGAGCCATAGCTTTTATTGCACTTTACATTATCGCTACCGTCGCTTTTTTCCCTGGTTCTATTCTCACCTTGGGTTCTGGCGTTATATTTGGCGTAGTTTGGGGTTCTTTGTACGTCTTCATTGGTGCAACCCTTGGCGCTACAGCAGCTTTCCTCGTGGGACGTTATTTAGCAAGGAACTGGGTTGCTGGTAAAATTGCAGATAACAAAAAATTTGCCGCCATTGACCAAGCTGTTGGCAGAGAAGGATTAAAAATTGTCCTGCTAACGCGACTCTCGCCAATATTTCCTTTCAATTTATTAAATTATGCCTTTGGTATCACGGGAGTTTCACTTAAAGATTATTTCATTGGCTCTGTAGGGATGATTCCTGGAACCATTATGTACGTTTATATAGGTTCCCTTGCAAGTAATCTTGCCATGATTGGTACTGAAGCTCAACCTACTAACCCAACTTTACAATGGGCAATTCGGATTTTGGGTTTGATTGCGACAGTAGCCGTTACAGTTTATATAACCCGGATTGCACGTAAAGCTTTAGAAGAGGAATTGTAGGTACTCTATTGTGGGCTATTCAACAGCAAATTGCTGTAAATTATCGATTGTTGAAACGTTTATACAGGAAAACTTTAATCGTATCTGTCAATTCCCAAACGGACAAAACAATTCAAAGGTTGTATTTATTATTAAACAAACATAAAAAACAAGAGACTGAGCCAACTAAATTTATCAGGATTCTTAATTTTCAATTCCTCCCAAAGGTAGTTGACTTTAGTATTTTCAATTCTTAAAAGAGGTTTCGCCAATGACCAATTCAGATTTAGAGAGAGTCACGGTTCGCCCAACGGATGAATATAACCAAAAGTTGGTGTCTTACGTCCATCCGCCAAACTGGGTTAATCCTCAACCGGCAGATGTTTATGATTTGGTAGTAATTGGAGCTGGTACGGCGGGATTAGTAGTGGCGGCGGGGGCGGCTGGTCTAGATTTGGGTTTAAAAGTGGCGTTAATTGAAAAGCATCTCATGGGTGGAGATTGCTTAAATGTTGGTTGCGTACCATCTAAAACTATTATTCGGTCTGCCCGTGTAGTTGGCGAAATCTGGGATGCTAAAAACTTGGGAGTTAATATTCCCCAACATAATATAGATGTTGATTTTCCCAAAGTTATGGCAAGGATGCGGCGGATAAGGGCTGATATCAGCCACAACGACTCGGCGGAGCGGTTTCAAAAGTTGGGTGTCGATGTCTTTTTGGGTAGCGGTCGATTTGCGAGTAAGAATACCGTGGAAGTTGGCGGTAAAACCCTGCGGTTTAAAAAAGCTGTAATTGCTACTGGCGCAAGAGCCGCACAACTGTCGATTCCGGGAATTGAAAAGGCGGGTTATCTAACGAATGAGACGGTTTTTTCCCTAATTCAACGACCGGAACGTTTGGCGGTGATTGGCGGCGGCCCCATTGGTTGCGAATTGGCGCAAGCTTTCCGCCGCTTGGGTTCTGAGGTGGTACTTTTCCATAGCGGTTCTCATCTTCTGAATAAAGAAGACGCTGAAGCTGCTGAAATTCTCCAAAAGGTTTTGATTAGGGAAGGAATTCGCGTAGTGTTGAATTCCAAATTAGAAGAAGTAGTAACTGTGACTGAAGGGAAACGGCTTTACTTTTCTTCTAATGGTCATCGAGATTCGGTGACAGTAGATGAAATTTTAGTCGGTGCGGGGCGATCGCCAAATGTCGAAAATCTAAATTTAGAAGCTGTGGGTGTAGAATACGACAAACGCCAAGGTGTGAAGGTAAATGATTATCTTCAGACGACCAATCCCAAAATTTATGCGGCTGGCGATATCTGCATGAACTGGAAATTTACCCATGCTGCTGATGCTGCGGCGCGGATTGTGATTAAAAATACGCTATTCTCTCCCTTTGGCTTAGGACGCTCGAAACTCAGTAGTTTGGTGATGCCTTGGGTAACTTATACTGACCCAGAAATTGCCCACGTAGGGATGTACGAACACGAGGCGCAGAAATTGGGTATTGAGGTGACGACAATCAAAATACCTTTTAGTAGTGTAGACCGAGCGATCGCAGATGGTGAAGAATCAGGATTTCTCAAAATCCACCATAAAAAGGGGTCTGATGAAATAATTGGTGCAACTATTGTCGCCAGTCACGCGGGTGAGATGATCTCAGAATTAACTACAGCAATGGTGAATAAGCTCGGTTTGAGTAAGTTAAGCAGTGTAATTCATCCTTATCCCACTCAAGCCGAAGCTATTAAAAAAGCCGCTGATGCTTATCGCCGCACACTCTTGACATCAAATACCAAAAAATTGTTGGGATTTCTAACAAAGTTATCTTGACAAAAATCAGTGAACAGTCGAATAACTGTTCACTGACCTCCTTCAAGTCATCTCTAAGCAGGTCGGAAGCGATCAATCTCACCCCCGGTCAAGTTGGCGTAGTACAGATTGCCATCTTTTCCAGTAGTGATTTGTGTAGTCACTCCTAGATTTGGCGTGTCTGCGGGGGAAGCAAACCGCTTAACAGAGACAAGTTTGCCCTGGCTATCAAATGTCAAAGCATCGATAGTTCCTTGACTGAAATCACCAACGAATAACGCACCTTGATAGATTGAGGGGAAAGTAGTGCCTGTGTAAAAGTCACCCAAAACAATTGAATTGGAACTAAAATGCTTGTAAGTATAAACTGGTGCTGTAACAGTTTTGCCACTACTATAAAAGTCTTTTGCTGCATTTAGGGTCGCATATTTTGGTTGTTGCAAGCTGACGATGTTGCCTTTTGCATCAAGACCTCCTTCATAGAACGGCCAGCCAAAGTTAGCTCCTGGTTTTCCGACATTGACCTCTTCGTAAGTATCAAAGCCAACATCACCAATCACAGGGTTATTATTCTTATCAATTGTGAAACGGAAGGGGTTACGCAGACCTAAGTTATAGACCTTAGAACTATTGCTATTGGGGTCGTTAGTAAGATTGTAGAAAGGATTACTTGATAAGCCTTTACCAGTAATCGCATCAATCCGTAGCATCTTGCCGGACAGATTATTGACATCCTGAACGCGAATTGCTCGCGGATCTATCCCGTTGTAGGAAGTCCCGTCTCCTAAGCTTACAAACAGAGAACCATCGGTACCAAAGCGCACAGCACCAACTGAGTGAGATTCACTATCGTTGGCTATAAAATTCTGGATATTTTGGACTTTATCGAGATTATTGAGATAATCCTGCAAGCTAGTAAACGGCTTACCAGTATCTTTGTTAATAATTCCTGATGGTGCGTAGCCTAGTGAGACATTTGTGCTATTTCCATCTGGACGGCTAATATTATCCCAAGTGGCATTAGTACCCAGTAGCACAAATTGGCTGCCGGCAATGGCAGTAGTGTAATTTGTTTTGGGGTCAGCTGTTACCCGAATTAGCTGTGCAGTCCGATTCCCATTCTGATCGGGATTGTCCAATGTGCTATTGGGATTGTTCTTAGGGTTGTTTGGATTAGTTTCTGGTGGATCGTAAGTATACAATAGGTAAACATAGTTATTGCCGGTTGGACTTTTGCCAAAATCTGGATGTACAGCAATGCCTAAAAGACCGCGATCGCGCGTGTCATTTACCTGTGCAGAAATATCGATAAATGGTGTTGCTAATAATTTGCCGTTGTCTAAGACTCGCACTACCCCATTTTTCTGGGCAATGAACATCTGCTTTTGGTCAGCTGTCCAGTCAAAAGCTGTGGGTTGATTCAAACCAGAAGCTACCGTATCTAAAGCAAACTTAGTAGAGTCATTATCAAGAATCGTGATAGTTGTCTGTTGATTAGTTAGTTGGACTCCAACTGCATTACTAAAGTTGAGAGTAAATGTTTCATTTGATTCCTCAACGTTGTCATTAATAATGGGGATAATAATGTTTTGCTGGCTTTGTCCTGCAATAAAACTCAAGGTTCCAGATTTACTTTGGTAGTCAGATCCAGCTTTAGCCGTTCCATCCACAGTTGTGTAGTTCACACTAGCAGCGCCTACAGTGTTACCCCGTGTAGCTGTCACTGTAGCTGTACCGGCACCCTCATTAATTACTGGCGCACTAAAATCGATGCCAGAGCGATCATTATCTTGAATCGTAATTCCAAGAGTTCTTTGAAGTCCTAGTGTTGCTCCTCCTGGCTGATCGATAACAAAACTAAAAGTTTCATCTACTTCTATTAATGAATCGTCATTGATCGGAATTGATACCTGTCTGCTGCTTTCACCCGGCGCAAAAATTATTGTTCCAGCGCTTTCGGTACCATCACTTCCGTAGTCAACTCCTGCTGTGGCAGTACCAGCTATGGTTGCATACTTGATTGAAGATGTGCTGCTTAAATCACCACTCCTGAGCAAAGTTATGGTAGCATTAACAGCGCCTTCGTTCAGAGTTGTGGAAGATGATCCTAATGTGATTGTGGTCTGAAGAACTGGTGAATACAGTTGTGACTGAGGAATGATTTCTTTGGTCTGAGAAGCACTCGACCAAGCCAGTTTGGAAACGGCAGTGACGGTATTTTCGAAGTATTCAAGCTTAATATCGTACTTCTGACCTGCAACTAGTGCGATCGAGCCGCTAAATTCAGTGGCAGATTGATTGACAAACTGATTGATGATTTGCTGACCATTCACCCAGAGTCGCACACCATCATCGCTAGTGGTATAGAAGTTGTAAGTCTCGCTGTACTTGGCTTGCACCTGACCTGTCCAACGTGCTGAGAAGGTATCTGGAGCAATGAACGGTTCTGGAGAACCAAGACCCCAGTCAAAGTTCACTGTCGTATCTGTACGGGTTTGCTTCAGGTTGGTTAAGTCGATGTTGTCGTAGTACTCTGCTTTGAGTCCGTTGCCGTTGCCATTAGCAGGTACGTCGCTTTGACTATAAAGTTGGGACTGAGGAATGATTTCTTTGGTTTGAGAAGCACTTGACCAAGCCAGCTTGGAAACGGCAGTGACTGTATTTTCGTAGTATTCAAGTTTAATATCGTACTTTTGACCTGCAACTAGTGCGATCGAGCCGCTAAATTCAGTGGCAGATTGATTGACAAACTGATTGATGATTTGCTGACCATTCACCCAGAGTCGCACACCATCATCGCTAGTGGTATAGAAGTTGTAAGTCTCGCTGTACTTGGCTTCTACCTGACCTGTCCAACGTGCTGAGAAGGTATCTGGAGCAATGGACGAATCTGGAGAACCAAGACCCCAGTCAAAGTTCACCGTCGCATCTGTACGGGTTTTCTTGAGGTTGGTAAAGTCGATGTTGTCGTAGTACTCTGCTTTGAGTCCATCTCCCTGAGAAAGCAGACTGGCACTAGCTTGAGAAGAAATACTTGGCAGCAGCGTCTTATCAAGGGTTTGTAGAGATTTATTATCAATTACCGTTGGGTTAGAATTTTGATTCTGTAATTCATTCATTGAAATATATGCCTCACAATAGCGCTAGAACTAATTCCATAATTAATGTTGTGGAATTAGTTTTATAATGGATATTTCCAACAAAAAAAGCGTAGCTATACTAGGTGTAAACATATTAATAAGATAGCAGTAAATTTTCTTATTAATATATTTGTTGCATGTAATATTTTCTCTTAATTGCTGATAGAAACTATTTTTTTATATATGATCCTTCGCTCATATTCCTTTCTAATGGGCTGCCTATTTGTGTCAACCTCAAAATGAACGAATATGGACTGATGTACCTTTCTATATATTCTTTGAAGTAGATTATAGAGAAGAATTGGTACTACAAGAAATACCAGATATTAATTATCAAAAGGGTGCAATAGTCCTAATAAATGGTTATTTTTTGTTACAAGCTTATAATTTTTAATTAAATTCACCAAAGTGAATTTAATTAAAAATTATAAGTAACCTCTCAAGAGAGCTTTTAATCTAACTGATAAACAGTTACATAAAGTTGAAACAAAGCAAAATCCAAGATGTCAGATAAATGCTTAAGTAGTCGAAGATTATATTTTACATGAGAACGCTTAGGTACTGTCATTAGATTTATCAATTACATATTTGACACTATATCAGGGTGTTATGTCTATCTTTTTTATAGAACTTTATTTAAATATTCATATTGCTATATACCTTTTTAAAGGAATATAAAAGTTTTAATGGTTTTTAAATAAAAATTGCCAATATAAGGAATGATGTCATGTTTTGTAGCCTCATATTTCTTAATGACATGAAAATTATATAAAGAAAATTTTTAATATTTAAAGATTTAAAAAAGTAATATTTATCTATGCTTAACCTTGACTATTAATTTATATCTTTGTGATCAGAAACAGGAGAGAGGTTTTGCAACCCAGTTGTTGTTTTTCTCCACTTGTATGAAACTAGTAGTCTGCCAACCCAAAAATGCTGCGTGATGGCTGGGTAAGGGGTAAGGGGTAAGGGGTAAGGGATTTGAAACCTTTCCCCCTTCCCATTTACCCTTTACCCCGCCAAGTTCACTTGGCGAACTACTAGGGTGTAAGTGGGAATGTTCAAGCTGATTTGAGGACAACAAGAAACCACCGAAGATATCTATACCTTGGGTGGTAGTGTGCAGTCGGGGGCGACAACTATTTTCAGATGAATTTATTAGAAATTGCTCAGAAGCGGGTTGTATGGTTGTTGGTTTTACTTATAACCAGTAAACCATTACAGGAACAATTATTAAGTCACAAGAGAAAATTTTCACAAAAATGGTGACACTGACGGCGTTTATCCCTTTGCTGACTGGTGCTGGCGGTAATGTGCTTGCCCAGTCTTCTACAGTGGTGATTCGAGGGATGAACACCGATGAAATGCGATCGCTTGGCACATTGCAGATAGTTGGCCGCGAAACTATCGCAACTGTATGGGTTTACTTTCTGCAAGGGCGATTAGAAGTAGCGATCGCGGCATGTGCCTGGTAGCGATTTCTGTATTAGCTTTTATCTCTGGTTCAGCACTGCCGTTTCTATTTTGCTACCTCCTGTTTAGATCCGGCATTGATGTCAGCACCATTTATTACTACAGAAGTTGATGTAGTAGGCGTTTTGATTTATTTCAATTTGGCGCAGTTAATTTTAAGGTTAAGAAAGGAGTCATTGGTCATTAATCAATAACAAATTACAAACGACAAATGACTATTTTTTACAATTCTGATTCCGTCACTGGAGCAACAATTTCGCCTGTACCCAATTGCAGTATCATGTCTTGTTCAGTAATTAAGCCACTGAGTTCTTTTACTTGTAAATTCATTTCTTCACAAGCTTGTCTGAGTTCTCGGGCAAATTTGTTGAGGTCTTGACCATAGCCACATTGATAAGCAGCAGTTTCAATCCCTTGCTTGGCATTTGCTCTAGCACAATCTACTAGTTCTGTGCCATATAGTGGTGTAGGAGATGCCATAGACGTAGTTGTTATCTCTAAATGTATGCTGCTGAATAGATTATCAATATTTCAATTTTTACTCATCCCTCTAATGGAAGACAATGAGGGTAGAGTTAGGCGTGAAGAGTTAGTAGTTAGAAGTTAATAGATTATAATTTTGAACTCTGATAACTTTAGTTTTGGAATTTGGAATTAAACAAAAAATATAAAATTCCAAATTCTATGACTTCTAACTCCTAACTTTTGTATCGAACAGAATTCAGGATTCAGAAGTCAGAATTTATTCTGACTTCTGAATTCTTCTTCAATTAGCCATTGACTACTTCGCCACCATTTACGTGCAGCACTTGTCCAGAGACATAAGAAGCATCATCAGATGCTAGAAATACATAGCTGGGGGCAACTTCTTCTGGTTGTCCGGCTCGTTGCATTGGAACTTGTTTCCCAAAATTCTCAACTTTTTCTTCTGGGAAAGTTGAGGGAATTAAAGGTGTCCAAATTGGCCCTGGCGCGACAGCATTAACGCGAATTCCTTTTGACACCAAATTTTGTGATAAGGAGCGGGTAAAAGCAACGATCGCACCTTTTGTAGAAGAATAATCTAGCAGTTGTGGGCTACCTTTATAAGCTGTTACCGATGTGGTATTGATGATAGCACTGCCTATTTGCAAATGCTTGAGTGCAGCTTTAGTCATAAAAAACATTGAGAAGATATTAGTGCGAAAAGTTCGCTCTAACTGTTCTTTAGTGATTTCTTCAATACTTTCTTTAGGATGTTGTTCGGCGGCGTTGTTGATGAGAATATCGAGTTTGCCAAACTCACCAACTGTTTGTTGGATAGCTTGCTGACAAAAAGTTTCATCGCCAATATCGCCTGCGATAGTTACTGCACGACGACCTTGTTTTTCTACCAAATGTTTTGTTTCTTTGGCATCATCGTGTTCATTCAAGTAAAGAATAGCCACATCTGCACCTTCTTTAGCAAATGCGATCGCTACAGCACGACCAATACCACTATCTGCACCCGTAATCAATGCTACTTTATCTTGTAACTTGCCACTACCTCGATACTCGGCATCATCTGCTTTCGGTTTTGGTGTCATTTCTGATTCAACACCTGGTACTTCTTGCTGCTGTGGCGGCTGCAATGTTTTCTCTTTTTTCTCTTTTGATTTAGCCATAAGTTTTTTCTTGGTAATTGAATATTGAATTGGGCATTTATTACCCCCATCTTTCTCATTAGCCATTTTCAAAAGTAAACCCTGGATCAAAAATTTAACCCAAGGTTTATTTTCCGCTTCGGCTCCTACTTGCCATTTGCAATTTTTCGGATATACATATCCCGAATTCGTATCAAAGGCACTTATTTCTAGAAACTGTAGGCAGCTGACGTTATTTATACTCAAACATGACAGACACTATTCACCTGACGGCAAGAACAAGTATAAAACTATGATTCGATGAAATAGTTATCTCTTTCATCTGCTATTAAGTTAACTATTAAGTTGCTGTAATTTATCGCTCTCTAGAGGTAAACTAAGATAAAATTTGCTCAACCTTAAGACAGAAAATAAATTAAATAATAAAAATTATTCAATTAGTTAATCATGATTTCTTCTAGCTCACTCAAGAACTGTGCCATTGTCGATAAATGAAAATATAGATTTATACTTTTTCACTTTGTAGTTGCACAACTACCTACTAGTCTGTCAAGTTTAAATTTATAGATATAGGAATCTGCTTTGATTTTTGTATCCCTCACGGGAGCGTAGCTATAGTTACTTGCGTGTGCAGGCAAGAGGCAATAGAAAAGAAGGCTTTCTAAATTGTACGGAGCTTTTTCACGTAATAAAATATGAGTCATATTGACAATTTTAGATTAATGAGTTTAGTCCTTATTTTCTAAGTAATCAACTCATTACTACAAACCTTTAAAAATAGCTTGACAGAATAATAAAATTATGCGTTCAACCTTCATTGGTATTAATTTAAGCTGATATCTGCATAGCCACATTTTTGTAGGATAAAGTACTTGCTTACTAGTTACCAAACTAATAGGCCAAAAGCCTGCGTGGTGCGCTACATTGGGATTATTAGAGGGCAGGGGTTATGGCAATACTAAATATTTCCGAGTTAGAGCAGGTTGAAAAGTTTCGCCAATTACAATTAACCCTGCGCGATCGCTGGAAAACGATCGAGTCGTTTGACAATAGTGAAGCGGATATTTTAATTATTCCCTCCCTGAGTCTCGATCAGCGCGAACTCCAAAAGATCGAAGGCTGCGAACATTATGAAGAAAGATTACTATTTTCTTTAATTCGGTTGCAGAATCCTCGGACTCGGCTGGTTTATGTAACATCTGTACCACTGCATCCTAGTATCATTGATTATTATCTGCAACTTTTGCCAGGAATTCCCTTTTCTCATGCGCGCAATCGCTTGCTGCTACTTTCTACTTACGATTCTTCCCTTAAACCTCTCAGTCAAAAGATTTTAGAACGCCCCCGTCTACTAGAGCGTATTCATCAATCTTTGAGGCTAGATAAATCATTTATGATCTGCTACAACTCTTCGCACTGGGAAGGCGAATTGTCTTTAAAATTGGGTGTACCACTGTATGCTGCTGCACCAGATTTACAGATTTGGGGGACAAAAAGTGGCAGTCGGCAAATCTTCGCCGAAAGCGGAGTACCGCATCCAGATGGTAGCGAAAAAATTTGGAACCACACAGATTTGGCAGAAGCTACCAGTGATTTGTGGGAAAGACAACCAACATTAAAACGGGTAGTGGTAAAACTCAACGAAGGCATTTCGGGAGAGGGAAATGCCTTGCTCGATCTGAGGCCAATTGAGAATTTAGCACCAGGTATTGGGACTCATGCTGAAAGGGTAGCAGCAATTAGCGATCGCTTCTCAACAATGCGCTTTCAAGCAAAACTTGAGACTTGGGATAATTTTTCGGGAAGAATCCCAGAATTAGGGGCAATTGTCGAAGCATTTGTGGAAGGGGAAATAAAGCGATCGCCCAGTGTCCAAGGCCGGATCACACCCACTGGTAAAGTGGAAATCCTTTCAACTCATGACCAAATTCTCGGAGGCCCAGACGGTCAGATTTACCTTGGTTGTCGCTTCCCGGCTGATGAAAGCTATCGATTACAATTACAACAATTAGGACTACAAGTTGGTAGCAAGCTAGCAGAGAAAGGTACTTTAGAGCGATTTGGCGTAGATTTTATCACCGTTGACAAGGGTAATGGTGAGTGGGATATTCAGGCGATCGAAATTAATCTGCGTAAAGGTGGCACAACTCATCCATTCATGACCCTGAAATTATTAACAAACGGTCGCTATGACCTTTCTACGGGCTTATTTTATAGTCAGCAAGGTCGTCCAAAATACTACATTGCTACTGATAATTTGCAAAAAGAGCGCTATCAGGGATTGTTACCTAATGATTTGATGGATATCATCGCTGAACACAGACTACACTTTGACACTGGTACAGAGACTGGCACAGTGTTTCATCTCATGGGTTGTCTTTCGCAGTTTGGCAAGTTGGGATTAACCAGCATCGGTGATTCTCCGCAACAAGCACAAGATATTTATAACAAAGTTGTCAAGTTTTTGGATGAAGAAACCCGCAGCGAAAATCGTGATTTCTCGGCGTTTTCAGATTATTCTTTTCCCGTAGCTTGGGATGAATATATATAGGTAAAAGACATCTCCAGGAATGAAATATGCTTTATCTATAACCGAATGGCACTAAGAAAAGCTGAAACCTCGTCAGGGCAGGGTGTGGGGAGTGTGGGAGGACGGGGAAGAAGTCTTACCCCCCACACTCCCCACACTCCCCACACTCAAAAAGCAAGTTATATCAGGGCTTTGCGATTAACAAGTGTGCCATTCATCTATAACCCTTGTTAGTTCTGAATGCGATCGCTATTAGGTAAACTTTCCTGGTTGCTAGGTTCTTTACGAGATTGAGTATAAATATAGGCCACTAAGGCTAAAGTCAGCCCAATTGCCAAAACTACTCCCAAGATTCGCAAAAAATTGGGAGTAATTTTTGTAGCTAGCTGCTCACTTAGCTTTGGTTGGTAAATAGTGTCATCTAGTGGTACTTGTCGTCTGCCTTGATTGGATGCAGACCGTGGTTGATACAATGTCACATCTGGCGGTACTTGTGGTCTATCTTGATTCGCTCCAGGTCGCGGTTGAAATAATGTCTTATCTGGTGGCACTTGTTGTCCGCCTTGATTCGCTCCAGGTCGCGGTTGATACAATGTTTTATCTGGTGGCACTTGTTGTCCGCCTTGATTCGCCCCAGGTCGCGGTTGAAACAATGTCTTATCTGGTGGCACCTGTTGTCCACCAAGATTCGCCCCAGGTCGCGGTTGAAACAATGTCTTATCTGGTGGCACCTGTTGTCCACCAAGATTCGCCCCAGGTCGCGGTTGATACAACGTCTTATCTGGCTGCACTTGTTGTCCACCTTGATTCGCCCCAGGTCGTGGTTGATACAAGGTCACGTCCGGTTTTCTGGGGTTGGGATTATTCACAGGACTCTGTGGACTTTGCTCAACTGGGTTAAACTGCCTCGGAACTGTTTCGTGATTTGAACCTTGGTTGTATCCAGGCTGAAGGGGAGGAACTGTTTCCTCTGATTGGTTTTGCTCAATCGGGTTAAATTGTCTGGAAATAGTTTCGTGATTTGAACCTTGATTATATGCAGATGGGGGACGGAGAACGGTATCTTCGTTTGATTGTCTGGGAACAGTTTCGTGATTTGAACCTTGATTATATGCAGATGGGGGACGGAGAACGGTATCGTCGTTTGATTGTCTGGGAACAGTTTCGTTATTTGAACCTTGATTATATGCAGATGGAGGGCGGAGAACGGTGTCGTCGTTCGATTGTCTGGGAACAGTTTCGTGATTTGAACCGTGATTATATGCAGATGGAGGACGGTAAACGGTGTCGTCGTTCGATTGTCTGGGAACAGTTTCGTGATTTGAACCCTGATTGGAGGAAGGTTGTGATTGCCCGGTAGCTTTTCCCGGTAAATTAATAGTGTTTGTGACGGATTTGGCAGCAGATTGCAAAGCAAGATTGAGTTCTTCTACTGTTGCAAATCGGTTAGCTGGGTTCTTGTGGAGGCATTTCATCACCACCGCTTCCAATTCTACGGAATAATGCTCACAACCTGGCTGCGATCGCAGTGGCTTCGGTGGTTCATAAGCATGAGCTAATACCCAAGAAGCCTCGCTGACATGACTACCCTTAATGCTGATTCCAAAAGGATCGGCAGCACTCAGCATTTCATAAAGGATGATTCCTAAACTGTAAATATCACCCCTTGCATCCAGGTTTTTATCGCTTTGGATTTGCTCAGGAGGTGCATAACGAAATGTGCCAATAAAAGTACTGGTGATATTGGTAATATTGGCATTTTCTGAAGATTCACTCCGAATTTTGGCAACACCAAAATCCAAAACCTTTACCCACTCACCCAAATCTGTAGGCACTAAAAATATATTATCTGGTTTCAGGTCACGATGAACTACCTGAATATGCTCAGTGCTTTTTCCGCCTTCCCGTTGGAGAGTAACCCCTTGATGGGCAAGCTGTAAACCTTTGCAAACTTGCGCCATAATTTTTACCGCCCGCTCAACAGATAGCCGCTTCTCGCGCAGCAGTAATTGTCTGAGCGTTTGCCCACGTAAATATTCCATTACGTAAAATGGAAAGCCTTCCGAAGTGAATCCACAATCACTAATTTTAACTATGTGGTCACTTTGCAAAGCAGCACAAACTGCTACCTCACGCTCAAAACGCTTTCTCATTTCTTGTGATGCCACCAGCGTATCTTTGAGCAACTTCAACGCTACTTGTTGACCAACACGGGTGTCCGTTGCCAGGAAGACATCTCCCATGCCACCCCCGCCTAACCGTTTGTCTAAACGATATCGCTCGTTATCACCTACCAAGCGACCAATCCAAGAATTTGAAGGAGGTGGGGATTTCATCTGGGGGAACCCATTCTAGTAACTTTAAGGTTTTGACTTTAGCTCAGATATACTACTAGTATTACAAATATTTTGCTGACTTGGTAACTTAGATGAATATTAGTAACATATATTACTTAGCCTTTATCTGATTATACCCAGCTTAACATATTACTAACTTAAAATAATGTTAGCAATTTGATAAAATGTTTAAAATTAAGCCCTATGGTGCTTTAAAATTGGTTCCTGATGTGAAGTTAACGCAAATTATACGAGGTCTTTAGCTTCATTAGTGCTGATACTTCGTATGCCATGCGGATAGTCTCTGTTACAGAATATTTAAAGTTTTGCAAAATATATTCTGTCAATGTACTCTGGCGTACATGATTAAGATGTGCTATTGCCATGAGGAACGAGGATGAGTAATGTACTCTCTATAGCCGCCGTGACAGCAGTACTAAAAGTCTTGCTGGAAAATGGCTTGGTCAGCGATCCGATCGCTGCGAGTGTTGGTGATGTGATTGTAACTGCCCTACCACCCGATCGAATTTCAGTTGAAGCTGACGAGCGGGCTCAAATCAACCTCTTTCTTTATCAAGTAACACAGAACCGCAATGTCGATTGGGTATCTCAGGAATTTCGCAGCAGGCATTCACGTATAAATGGAAACGCATCTTCTCAGAGTCCGCCACTAGCTCTTGACCTCCATTACTTACTAACAGCGTATGGAGCCAAGGATTTTCAGGCGGAGCTTTTATTGGGCTATGCAATGCATTTATTACACAAAACACCAGCCATCACATCGGATATTATTGAGAATACTCTGATAAATGCCTCTACAACTAATACCTCAAGTGCTTTTTCGCAAGCTGTAGCAAGTGTATCTGTACCTGATTTAGCTGAACAAATTGGTCAGATTAAACTGACTCCAGAGTTTTTTAACATGGAAGAAACTTCTAAATTATGGTCTGCGTTACAAACACACTATCGACCTTCAGCTACCTATCTGGCATCAATGGTATTGATTGAGAGTAGCAAACCTGAAAATTCTGAAGTCTATATCATGCCCTTGTCTCAACCGACTATAGAGCAAGTTATGGCTTCGGCAAAGACCGAGCAAACGATTTTTACAGGTACAACATTAGTAATTCGTGGTAAACGTTTACGTGGTGAGATTACCCGAATCCGTTTGAGTCATAGGGAGACTTTACTAGTACCTCATGATGTTAAAGAAACACAAATTAGCCTGTTAATCCCATCAGATTTATACGCAAGTGTGCAAGGTATCCAAGTTGTACATCTAACAATGGGCAATGCAGGACAAACAGATTATGTATTTGAATCAAACGTTGCAGCTTTTGTCATCCATCCAACAATTACGGCATTTGTCGCTCAAGTGGAAAATAGCGGCGACAATTTACGCACAGCAGAAATTACCGTTAAATTCCAGCCCAAAGTTGGTAAGGCACAGCGAGTAATTTTGCTACTCAATGAAGTATCAGTTAATAGTCCGGTAGCTTACTCTTTCTTGGTTGCATCACGCATTGAAGACACCGATGCAATTACTATTCCTGTCAAAAATGTAAAGCCAGGGACTTATATTGTTCGGGTGCAAGTAGATGGGGCAGAAAGTCCACTGCACAGGAAGAATCAGTCTGGAGCTTATGATTCGCCACAGGTGACAATCTTATGAATGCTACAACAAATCGCAATTGGGATGAGGCAAACTACCGCTATCTATCAGCAGCCCTTGCCGTGGTGCGTGGGATTTTAGAAAATCACACGGCAAAAGAGCAAAATCAATCTGTAGAGAAAAATCAAGAGAATTTACAGCAAGCTTTACAGGAAGCGGCTGCTGCAATGCCTGCGCCATCAGCATTGGAGAGAGTATGCAAAATATTTAGTCTCTCATCCTTTGAACGTGATTTGTTGTTGTTGTGTGCAGGTATGGAGTTGAATGGAGATTTTGCTAAATTGTGTGCCATAACACACGGAGATTTACAACGAGCTTACCCAACTCTAAGTTTAGCTCTGTCCGCTTTACCTAACGTCCACTGGGATGCGATCGCTCCAAATGCTCCCTTACGTCATTGGCGGTTAATTCAAATTGGTGATGGTCATGCCTTGACTCTCAGTCCTGTAAGAATTGACGAACGAATTTTACATTATCTCACGGGCATTCAATATCTTGACGAACGATTAGCTGGCATCATTGAACCATTACCAGAGGTTAGCGATTTAGTCCCCTCGCACCAAGATTTAGCAGAGCGAGTTGCAGCAGTTTGGTCGCAAGCTGACAAAATTAATAGCTTACCAATCGTGCAGCTATGTAGTAGCGAAACTACTAGCAAACGCGCCATTGCCGCGACCATTTGTCAACTCCAGGGTTTAAGTTTGTGGGTAATGCCTGCACAACTTATTCCCTTAGCACCTAGCGAGTTAGATAATCTGATTCGCCTGTGGACTCGCGAGACGATTTTAAGTAAGTGTGCGTTACTCATAGACTGCAACGAACTAGATAATAATGATATGGCGCGGCTGAATGCGATCGCTCGTTTCATCGAACGCACCAAGGGCTTTTTAATAGTTACGAGTCGAGAACGGATTGGACTAGGACAACGCCTGGTAGTTAATTTTGACGTACATCAACCAACTAGCAAAGAACAAGGTACAGTTTGGCAAGATGCCCTAGGTTCAATGGCATCACAAATGAACGGGCAAGTTAAAACCTTAGTGGATCAGTTTAACCTAAGTGCCGCAACCATTCGGGCTGCTTGTGCAGAAGCCGCAGGACAATTAGCACAAAAACCAGACAACGATATCACGAGCATTTTATGGGATGCCTGCCGTGTGCAAGCACGTCCGCGCTTGGATGAACTCGCCCAAAGGATTGAGCCATCTGGTGATTGGGAAGATTTGGTATTGCCAGAGGCACAGAAACAAGTTCTGCGAGACATTGCGGCTCATGTGCGTCAACGCAGTACTGTATATAACAATTGGGGTTTTGGTGGCAAGAGTGCTAGAGGATTGGGAATTAGTGCCTTATTCGCAGGTGCTAGCGGCACTGGTAAAACCTTGGGGGCAGAAGTACTCGCCCAGAAATTGCGTCTCGACCTTTATCGAATCGATCTATCATCGGTAGTTAGCAAATATATTGGCGAAACAGAGAAGAATTTGCGCCGGGTATTTGATGCTGCTGAACAAGGCGGGGTGATTTTGTTATTTGATGAAGCTGATGCTTTATTTGGCAAACGTAGTGAAGTTAAAGATGCGCGCGATCGCTATGCCAATATTGAAGTTAGCTACCTGTTGCAACGCATGGAAAGCTATCCAGGTTTAGCAGTCCTGACTACGAACTTAAAAAGTGCAATTGATACAGCCTTTCTGCGCCGGATTCGCTTCGTGGTGCAATTCCCCTTCCCCGACACAACACAACGAGCCGAGATTTGGCGGCGCGTCTTTCCCGCCGACACCCCAACCGCAGACTTAGATGCTCTGCAACTAGCACGGCTAAATGTCGCTGGGGGTAATATCCGTAACATAGCTTTAAATGCAGCTTTTCTGGCAGCTGATGCCGGGGAAGCAGTGCAGATGAAACACGTATTGCGGGCTGCTCAAACGGAATATAGCAAGTTAGAGAAGCCTTTAACTGATGCGGAAGTTGGGGGGTGGATGTGAAGAGGGGAGAAGGCAGGGGGCAGGAGGCAGGAGGCAGGGGGAAATTTTAGAAGTTGCCAAATCATTTTGCAAATATGCAACGCCATATTTGATATGATGCGTGATTTGTGGGTTTTGTAACTCACCTAAGTGAAGAGTTTTAGTCAGTGTGATTGGTTCATGTTAGAACAACTTGAAGCGGTGCTTGCCAATCTAAATGCAACCAAGAGTCAGCATTACCGCTATTAATGGCAATTTCTATCCAGCCGTGACTGCCAACTAAAGCTAGTATCTCTCCCACGTTGACATCACTGTAAGTTTGACAACCTGGTATATTCAACCCAGCAGCTTGCACATACCAAGTTTTGCCTTGTACGTAAGTTGCTGGAATGTTGCTCACTAAATTGCCAAAGTGGTCAATATATTGAATGCAACCCACTACACCATTGCTTGTCTGCTTGCAGTCGGCTATATCCAGTTTGACCAAACTTGCTGGATCAATTTCTTGTCCTAGTTGTTTGAGGGAGACACCACTAGCAAGACTAGCTGCCACTGGTGCAAAAATATCTCTACCGTGAAAAGTGTTGCTTGGTTGAGGAGTTCGCCAATAGTTAAGATTTGTAAGTTCGACGGCTGCGTAGGCGTAGCCCGTCGTAGACATCGCCGGGCTTTGACTAAGTACGCCGCTAAAGATACCATTATCTGGGCCTACTAAAAACCCTTGAGCAAATTCTACTGCGATCGCTCGTCGCTTACTTCCCACTCCTGGATCAACTACTGCCAGATGTACTGTCTCAACGGGAAAATAGGGATAAGCATTCATCAGGCAAAACCTGGCTGCGGCGATGTCTTGCGGTGGAATTTGGTGCGTTAAGTCTATCACCCTCAGCCTGGGATTGGCTTGGGCTATGACTCCCTTCATTACGCCTACATAAATATCGCGATCGCCAAAATCGCTTAGAAAAGTTATGAGTCGTTGTTGCTCCATCTGCTTTTCAGACATATTTTTGTTAAAATCTACATTAAGTTATAAAATTCTGTAGCAACAGCTACAAAATATGTGTTATGTTATCAATAGAAGACATAAAGTGTAAAATTAAAGAAGGTAATCATTATGAATCAAGGTAGACTACAAAGTTCAAGGAAAGCACAAGAAGCCCACAGAGAGAATATTCAAAAAAGCCTAGAGCATCGCTTGCAAGTAGCCAGAGCAAAGGGCGACGAACAACTGATTCGTCAACTTGAAGCTGAAATGAGATATTCCAGCTAAATCAAGTTTTCATTGTTCTTAGTTTGTTGTGTAACCCGCTGTAGCGGGTTTTTTTGTTTTTAGAGGGTTTGCTTTCTATGGTAATTGCGCTCTTGGGGCAATACGCTTGGGTTAAAAAAATTGTAGCGACTGTCTTGAATGTCAAGTGCGATCGTTAACAAAAAACTGGAACTGTGAACATTGACGCAACTGGGGAACGCTGCGCTAGATTCGGTGGTGGCTGGTACGGGCATTGAGATTTTACATA
>NZ_JADEXT010000010.1:0-209078 GCF_015206985.1 Nostoc sp. LEGE 12447
TATGACAAAGATTGTTGTGATTAACGTTCCAAAGTCTATGCTAGTCATGGGGGAAGTCTGAGTTGAAAAGCTGGTAACTTTCATCTTCTTACTTCTCCCGCCTTTTTTCCTAATTCACATTAGGCGTGAGTTAAGAGTTAGGATTTAAGGGTTTAAGCTCTTTACTGTTCATCCTCATTTTTAACTCTTAACTACTTAATTTTATTTCTAACTCCTAACTCCTAACTATTTAATCAACCATGACTGTGCAAAAATCTCACTATGAAGCGAGTTTGGCAGAGTACAGCAATCATCTAGCTGCGATCGCCTTACTAAAGCAATATCGGCCATACTTAGAGATGATTCCCAGTCTGCGCCGTCCAGATGAAAGTGTTATCACTATCCCCTTGCCAATTGTCCGGCTTCGCAATACTGCGACAACAACTCCACAAACAATCTGCTTACCCTGTGATGTGGCAATTTTGATGTGCGATCCAGAGTGGAAAATCAAAACTGGAGCCGAAATTTTAGTCTTTATTCATCGCGCTCACGAAGACTTTTCTGATTTGTTAGGACGTTGGCGACAAACCCAAGTTTTCCTAGACAATGATTATGAATGGTTAATGCCTCTCCGTCACAGTCATATTTTGAGTGAGGGGGCTAATATTATATATCCTTTGTTCGTTGTGTTTAGTGATACTTTAGAACGTATCCAACGAGGACTCGTAGGGGCCGAACTTCCATTTATTATACAAACACCAGATTCGCTGCTTGAAGAGGATGTGACAGATATTTTTTGTCCAGAAATCCCACCAGCTTAGAAAAAATTAGGAGTTAAGAGTTTTCAATTGCAACTTTTAAACAAAACCAGAGATTTTGAAGTCTCAAGTTTAGTTTTTAACTCCTAACTCCTGTAAAGACGCGATTAATCGCATCTCTCGTAATTATTACCTGACAAATTGGGGCATAATTTCAGCAGCAGTGAATATTCCATAAATGCCACGTTGGTGCAATTGTCTACCAGCTTTGAGATAGCCAAAGGCAGGGCCGCAGACATTAGCTGCCATGCTGGTTTCATCTCCTAGAGTAAAGGTATGAGTGGAAATCTTACCTTCAAAGGTGCGTCCTGTTACCTTAACATTGGTGCTGAGGGGCTTTTTCGGATTGCGAGTATCGACTACACCACCAACAGTAACGCGATCGCGATCGCAAATTCCCGCTACTTCTAGCATGACATCATCAGCGTGTTCCATATTCTTCAAGGTAAGCACGCCATTAGTTTTATCTAGTAGTGCTTCTACTTCTGCGTCAGTCATTGCCCTAGCGGTTTCCACTGTGTAACCAGGGATATGGCCAATATCTTCCCGAACAGTGGCGCGGTAAGCTTCCCAGTTGGCAATTCCCACTCCAAAGGTAATTTCGACTTGATGAATTTCGGCGTAGCTTTGGGCTGCTAATGCGGCGGCGGCGGTTAACAGTCCAGGTGTAGCACCGCAGCCTGTCATATAGGTAATCCCGGCGGCTTGCAGTTCTTCTTTCATCGCCAGTAATTGTTCTACGGCAGTGGTGCGCTTAATTGCATCCACTAGCACTCCACGCCAACCAGATTTGATAAACTCTTTCGCTACAGAGGGGATAAAATCGTTTGGTAGGTTAGGTAAAGCCAGAAAATACCCATCTACAGGTTGAGCTATTTTAATTACATCTTCAATACTTTGATTTGTTAATGTACCAACTGGCTCCAAATAACCTACGGAACCTTGGGATTGGTAGGTTGCAATGCATTCTTGAGTATTTAAACCTTCAGCAGCATAAGCGTAACCTTTTTGATCTGCGGCTGCGACTAAAACCATTTCCTGTTTAGCAGCAAGTACTTTGGCGGCGGCTTGTCCGAGTCCGCCGAAACCTAGTACTCCTACACGTATCGCTGACAAGATATTTGCTGTACTCATAGTCAATTACTGAAGTTGAATCACAAGCCTTCAAACTTTACCATCTCAGCTTGTGGCTGATGGCTGACAGCTTTTAGCTATAAAGGTTAATTATGCTTCATTATCCTGGTTAGTTCTCTAAGCAAATCAGTTTTTTCACCAGAAATTCTTGCTGAGTGATTTAGGCTTGGGCAAATTTTCACGCAAAATAGCATCAAAAATATAAAGGATTGCGAACACCCCGACTACCACAATTAAGAACATGGGTATAAATCATGGTTATTTTCACATATTCGTTACTGAGTAACTCTTAACCATCAGGAGCATAAGCTTAAGTAAGTCGGCGAGCATAACTCAAACTATATGAATTAATGTAAAACATATTGAAATTATTTCGTAGTGAAGGACTTAACCCTACTTGAGAGCTTCAGCCCTCACTACAAAACTTGTTAATTTGTTGAAAACAGGGAAGAGGGTGAGTTTCAACGTCGCCGAGATGCCGCAAAGATTGCTGTCCAAAAAGCTACAATATTTATTTCTTCTCAGGCTCGGGAAGTTATTAGAGATTATTCAAGGGTTTGGCAACTAGCTCCTTCTATAATTTCATAAATCTAAAGGAGTGGTTTCACTTAATAATAATTAGAGATTACTTGCCACAACGTACTTAAGAGGTACAGGGCAGCGAGTGAGCTTTCAGATACACTGTACTGCATCCAATCCAAGTAAAAAACCTTACTTAAAATAAGACCGACCGAATGGTAATGATAAAGTTTTTCAAGAATTTTTATATTTTTGTAACTCAACTAGCTGGCTATACTACGTCTAATGCTTATTTTTAGGACTTTTGCCGCTTAATTGGCAGGCTCGGTTGTTACCTTGACTAATCGATGAGGTTAAGAGAAACTAACTAAATACTGATGTGACTGCTTATAAATTTAATAAGTTTTGTAAAGATTCTGAGATATATATGTTGAAAGATGGAACATTATTTAACAAATGGCAAGTTTGTATCTAAGTAAAAATGTTCCTACGGCTATATTTATAGCCTTCTGCTAAGGCAGTACAATTTAAGCGTACTTATCCTGGTTGGCCAAGAGCATGGAGACATTAGAGTTCATAATCTATCCAGACGGTCGGGTACAAGAGAAAGTCACTGGTATTGTGGGTGCTTCTTGCGCTGAGGTTACAGCAGCAATAGAGGCGCAATTGGGGCAAGTACTTAATCATGAGCCAACCTCAGAATATTTCGCCGCGAAGTTGCAGCAATCTAATGTGGCGAATACCCACACCACTTACAGCGATTGGTAAGTTTTCACAGTAGTTTAGTGTTATTAATTCACAACCACCATGTCACACTTTAGCCAAATTAAGACTCAAATCCGTAACCTTGATTCTTTGAAAGATGCTTTGACTGAATTGGGCGTAGACTGGAAACCTGGCCCACGCGAAGTCCGTGGCTATCGCGGTCAAACCCATCCTGCGGAAGTTAGTATTGAGCAGGAAAATGGCTATGACATCGGCTTTAGATGGAATGGCAAGGAATATGAATTAGTGGCTGATTTGCAATATTGGCAACAAGACCTGTCTGTAGATGGATTTTTGCGCCAGGTAACACAGCGCTATGCTTATCAAACAGTTGTGAAAGAAACCGCTCGTGTTGGTTTTCAAGTCTCTGAACAACAAAAAAATGAAGATGGTTCCATTCGCCTGGTAGTACAGCGCTGGAGTGCGTAATGGCTGATTTTCTGCCGTCGCCGGAAGAACAAGAAGATAACCGTTCCGGTTTGGAACCAGAATTAGGGGGTTTTTTACGGGATGCCCCAGAACGTTCTGGTTTAGAACCGGAATTGGGCGGTTTGCTGCGTCAAAATGGTGTTTATGTTGATGAAATCACCTGTATTGGTTGCAAGCATTGCGCTCATGTTGCACGTAACACCTTTTATATTGAACCAGATTACGGGCGATCGCGCGTGGTTCGGCAGGATGGAGACGCTGAAGAAATTATCCAAGAAGCAATTGATACTTGCCCGGTTGATTGTATTCACTGGGTTGATTACACTGAATTGAAAAACTTAGAAGCAGAGCGCAAATATCAAGTAATTCCCGTAGTGGGTTATCCGGTAGAACAGGCCGTTGCTGCTAGCGAGCGTCGGCGTAAAAAGCAAAAGTTAAAGACAAAAAAATCTCGTTATTAACAAAAAACATTAAATCAATATAAAAAAGGACTGGGTATATCCAGTCCTTTTGCTTTTCGTAATATAGTTAATTTCTGACAGCTTTTTGGTAAGTCTTTTAATCCAAAATCGTTATGGTTGGCTTCATTTGAAATTTAGAGGATCGTGTTGTGAAAGTAATTTTTCTACTTTAGCCTCGTCTAACCTAGCGGTTAATCTTCTATTTTCATGCAAGTCTCTAGTAGTTTTCGCCAACGTAAAAGTTGAGCCAACAGAGAAAGCCATACCCATACCCATAAAGCCCTTGACCCAAACATTTACAGGTAAGTTTACAATGCCGAAGCTGGTCATAGAAATAGAAATCACAAAAGCTGCCCAAGTTTGAATAACCCAAGCTGGACTGTCTTTTTGAGTACCAATTGTTTGCATATTTCCTAACTTTGATATTTGATATGAGTGATTTATACTAATTCGTAATTACAGCTATATTCAGGTAAATAGACCACGCACTAGGGTATAGCATTACTATGCCTCTGCGTCAGATGTGCTTCAAATACATGAAAGCTGCTGTAAAAGGCATCAGATTTTATCTGGGTTTCCAGACTTGTATCTGTAGTTTAATGTTGAAAAAGTGGTGTTAAAAGAATTGTATTCATTGGTAGGTTTACTGTTATCAACAGTAAGACCAGTTTGGTAACTGGGCTCCGAAAGATAAGCTCAAGAGCAATTGAAGTAAATAGAAACTGGCACAAAGTTTGTACCAGTTTTATAAGTGGCATTAAACAGATTAATTTACTTATTCATCTGGAAAAGTCTGTACCTTCCCATCAGGACTGAGAACAACTCGAATTCTGACATCTTGTCCGCGTGTATTGGCGGAAACAAAAGGTTTACCAACTTCAGGCATCCCAGTGCTATCAACGAATTCTCTTGCTGCCTTATTAAGAGGAAAAATTCGTTCAACTGTGCCGTCAACACTGACTATCAGACTGTACTCTAATGTTTGTCCTAGTCCAGTAGGTGGTTGCCAACGCTTTTTTAGGTATTCTCTAGCTTCTGCTACTTGAGGTGTATCAAATAATGTACCAGTAGCCACTTCTCTGGATTTAGGGGTTTTACGTGCATCTCCTAATTGGTCGATGAATGGATTGTTCTCCGCAGTTCTAGACGAAGGAAGTTGTGAAGCGGGTTTTTCTCCAGTAGAAGGTTGCTGTAGGGAATTGATTCTTTCGTCTAGCTGTTGTGAGTTTAGTGCAGAGGTATTGCCACGATTATTATTGGGTATGCTCTCAAGAGACGGAGGGAGAACTGGTGAGATATTAGTTGGTAAGCTGCCTGGGTTAGAAGATAGTCTGGGTGGCAAATTCCGCAACTGAGGGAGAGTTCCAGCTTGGGGATTTGACCCTGTAGGGTTCTGTCCAAGATTTGGTACTATGGCGATTTCCTGTCCTGGGATTTTACTTGATGGTGAGTTAGCGAGGCTCGCCGTTCGCGTAGCGTCTCGCAAAGAAGGCATCGCTCGATTACTAGGAAGGGTTGCAGTGTTGCCCTGAGTTGTTGTCAGTGCATTATTGGGAAATAGAGGTTGCGGTGCAGAAAAACTAGAACTAGGGGCTGTTAAAGGTGCTTGGGGCAAAGTAGATGTGGAAAGTGGAGGAGTGGAACCTAGCAAATTATCCGATGGAGGGATAATTCCAGGTTCAGGCGTAGGAAAGTTTAGTGAAGTTGAAGGTTCTAAGGCAGTCTTTACTGCTGCTGGATCTGATGTTTTGGCTGTTTGCTGTTCCTTTCCCCTAATGCTGTTAGCATATTGCCAAGTAAGTGGTAAGAAACCTATACCTAACACTAATACTGCGGCAACAGGTGCCCAAGCAGGGAACCTCAGAGTCGAACTCGTGCTGTTGAGAGTTGGGAGTGCCATAACATCAGTTGAGTATTCATCTAAAGCACTTGCCAAATCGAATAATTGCAGCAGAGTGAGTTTAATTACGGGACCAGATGAGTGGTTGGTAAGAGAACCGAGAAATAAGTTGTGAGTTAAATAGCTGCTTGGTTCTAAGCGGATATTTGCCCCAGGAAACTGGGTGCTAAAGGAATTTAATGTTTTTGTTGAGGACTTTAATTCCGGCTCACCCATTGCTGTGCCTGATTCCTGGGTACCGGAGAAACTTACCCAAAAGCTTTCTGGAGACTGTTGAAGGAATTGCTGTACGTAGTTTGTGACTGCATCACATAAAGCTTCAAGTTGCTCGCGATCGCCCCGAATTGGAACTCTGTGTTTTTCTGGGAGTCGGGGATCATCAAAGCGTAGTTCAAAGCTTAGGTGTTTGAGGACAGTTTTCCCCATCCAACGGGATAGAGGCGAGCTTTGGGCGAATACTTCTAGCGTACAAGTAGGTGGTGTGTAGCGACGAATTACAGAATTTGATAGAGGCATGGCAGGAACTGCGAGGAAGACTATTTGGGATTTTGCAAAAAGTTAAGCCAGTTGCTTGCAAAGAAAAGTTAAACGGTGGATTCCTTCTGAGTGAAGGAAGTTGGTCAGGTTTCTTTCGTTATGTAGTCTTGTACTAGGAGGAAGCATTGCTGATAGTGCATCGCTCAAAAGCTAATGACGATCAAAAGAGTTTCCCGATCTAGCAAACAAATCACAAGCAAATTTTGATTGAGGAATTTCAAATTTCAAATCTAAAATTTTGTCGAACCGTCTATAAGTGCTAGCCAGAGACGGCGATGTCCACCAGGGGCGCTGTAAAAAAGTAAATCTACAAGCAGTTTTAGTGCCAGGTTGGTAAGCAAATCTGTTGAGATTTTCTCATCCTCTTCCATCCGCTCTTGGTAGGTGTTGCAAAAAGCGTCAATATAGTCTCCAAGTAAGGCAGCTTGGTGAGGTTCCCGGTTATTTTCTGCCATTTGTTCCAACAGACCGACAGCGCGGCGAATCAATTCCTGGTGCTGTTTGGCTAAGTAGCAGATGATCAAAACAAGCGATCGCGCTTCTTCGACATCTAGCTTTTTTCGCCCTCCTTGACCTTTACGTAGGGGATTTGACTGGCGCAATCGCCATAAAGCTACGCGGTCTGGCACTCTTGACTCTAAATTCAGATCAGTTGCCGCCGAAAGCATAGCCTCTGAACCAATCCCAGTTAAGGTTTCTAACGCCAACAGCACCAAGTCTAATTGGGTTTTGATATTGTCCCATTGAACTGTGTTTGGGGCTGGAAGCTTGATTAAATCCTCCCACTGAGAATTTGGCGTGGCTGAGTTGGCGGCCGAGTGCATAACTTTTAGCATAGGTGATCAAGCTGATAGGGGATGTTGCTGTTACCCATTTTGAAACCAGACTCTCAAGCATCAAACTTGGTTTCCCATAGCTATGAGCCAGAGACTTCAGCTAGATTTTTCTATGTGGTAAACAGCATGTATCTTTGTCCTACTCTAGATGAAAATTTATTTTCAACAAAGTAGAAAAGTATCAATTCTAATTAAGGTTTACCTGACTTTCACTGCTAATTCCGTACAAGAGTATAAATAAACAATGTTACGATTTACCCAAATAATAGCGAAAACCCTAATTCTTAGGTAGGGGCAATTCATGTAGACGCAAAGCAGCTTCCCGCAGGGTATTGCCCCTACAGCGTGTGGTTTTGCCTAAATCCTAAATCTTAAGAATGCTAACCCTAATTATCGCTAAGTAATTATTTAGAATACCTCCTAATTTATTTGCGGTTGGAAATTTTGAAATTTCTTGATGTTTATTACTTAGTCTTCATGTATTCCGAGAGCGACGATATCACTTGAAATACTTTATTCGCAAAGAGTGTAACCCAGTACCCTTTTCTTCTTCTCTGTAAATTTATCAGTAAATAATGTAAAGAGTATGCAAAGATGTACCTGCAAGCAAAGATACTTAAGTAAATACAGTAGTATATGGTCAGTATTGGGTTGTTAAGGTGTTTTCTATTTTCAAGCTAAACATCAACGCAGAATTGCTCCCAAACAAGGTATAAAAATATCGAAATAGTTGACTATTAGGTAAGTAAAAGTTATGGAAAACATCATTGGAACCGACAGTAATGATACACTGTTCGGCAGTCTCGACGCTGACACGATTAACGGTCTTGCAGGGAACGATACCATTAGACCTAACGGGGCTTATGGGGGCTATGATACCGTGACTGGTGGTGGTGGTAAAGATCAATATTACTACTACAACTACAATATCGATAGTATCATCACCGATTTTGGTGGCGTAGGTAAAGGAACAAACCCAACCGCAGCAGTTATTGCCGAGGTGGACACTCTAAATTTCCAAGGCTATGGCTTCACTGCCCAAAATCTGCTACTGACTCAGAATGGCAGCAATCTGGAAATCTCCTTTGCAGCATCGGGTAGTCCCAAAGTCATCCTGGAAAACTTCGCCCTAGAAAACCTAGATAACCTCAGCAAATCTACAGGAGCCACCGTAGATTTGGGTAATATTCTGTTTGATGGGCAAACTAGCATTAGTGACAGCTTTGATGTCTTCAATGCCAACTCCACTCAAAGCACAATCTTCAGTAAGAATACAGTCACCTTCTTTAATGATTTGAATAACAATGTTAACGGCTTTGACAACTCAGATGATGTCATAAATGGTCAGGGTGGTGATGATATTATTGACGGCAAGAGTGGCAACGACTTGCTGCGAGGTGGTGAAGGCAATAATACTCTCATTGGTGGCGCTGGCAACGATACCTTGAACGTTGAATATTCAACAGGTGATAACACTCTCAACGGTGGCACTGGTAACGATACATTAACGGCTAGCGGTTCAACAGGTGATAACACTCTCAACGGTGGCACTGGTAACGATACATTAACGGCTAGCGGTTCAACAGGTAATAACCTGCTCTCTGGGGGCAATGGCAATGATTATCTTGACCTTTCTGGCTACTTATCCAGCTTCGAAAGCTCAGGCCAGTTTTTCTCCTTCGACTCTCGCTCAAGAGGCAATAACACCATCAACGGAGGTGCAGGTGACGATACATTGAGAGCTAGCGGTTCAACAGGTGATAACCTACTCTCTGGGGGCGATGGCAATGATTATCTTGACCTTTCTGGCTCCCAGGAACGTGACCGTAGTGAATCCGACTCTCGCTCAAGAGGCAATAACACCATCAACGGAGGTGCAGGTGACGATACATTGAGAGCTAGCGGTTCAACAGGTGATAACCTACTCTCTGGGGGCGATGGCGATGATTATCTTGACCTTTCTGGCGTCTTTAACGCCTACAGGGGTTATTCCGACTCTCGCTCAAGAGGCAATAACACCCTCAACGGAGGTGCAGGTGACGATACATTAACGGCTAGCGGTTCAGATGGCGATAACCTGCTCTCTGGGGGCGATGGCAATGATTTTCTTGATATTTCTGGCGACTACATCTCTTACGACTCTTACGGTTATTTCTCCCCCTACTCCGACTCTCGCTCCATAGGTAATAACACCCTCAACGGAGGCTCAGGTAACGATACATTGGGTGCTAGCGGTTCAACAGGCGATAACCTACTCGATGGGGGGACAGGTGATGATTTGTTGTTCGTCGATTACAAGAATGCTACAGGAGGGATTACTTCAACTTTTAATGCCACCACTAACATTGGCTTAATTACAGCAGGCACGAGTCGGATTAGTTACAAGAATATCGAACGATTCAATATCTTAGGTACAGCCTTCGATGACAATATTGTGGGGAACTCTGGTAATGATACGCTCTCTACGGGATCTGGTGGCAAAGATACGATAGATGGGGGTAATGGTGATGATTTGTTGTTCGTCGATTACACCAATGCTACAGGGGGGATTACTTCAACTTTTAATGCCACCACTAACATTGGCTTAATTACAGCAGGCACGAGTGGGGTTAGCTACAAGAATATCGAACGATTAAATATCTTAGGTACAGCCTTCGATGACAATATCGTGGGAACCTCTGGTAATGATACGCTCTCTACGGGATCTGGTGGCAAAGATACGATAGATGGGGGTAATGGTGATGATTTGTTGTTCGTCGATTACACCAATGCTACAGGGGGGATTACTTCGACATTCAATGCTACTAGTAACACTGGCTCAATTACAGCAGGCACGAGTCGGGTTAGTTACAAGAATATCGAACGATTAAATATCTTAGGTACAATCTTTGATGACAATATTGTAGGGGGTTCGGGCAATGATACGCTCTTCGGGGGCAGTGGCAATGATACCCTCTATGGAGGGGATGGTACTGATACCTTTGTTTTCAATAGTTACGGTTACTATGAAGGCGTTGCTAGCCTTTATGACTTCAACGCCACCAATGAATATGCCACCAATGAAGTGATTCAGGTATCGGCTAATGGTTTTGGCAGTGTCGGTGGGTTATCATTAGGCACGCTCTTGGCTACTCAGTTTACCATCGGAACATCTGCAACCACTACCGAAGAGCGATTTATCTACAACAGCGCGACAGGTGGACTGTTCTTCGACCAAGATGGTAGTGCTGGGTCTACTCAGGTGCAATTTGCACAATTATCTGCTGGATTGTCACTAAGCAACTACAATTTTGTAGTTGTTTAATCGGAATTAGTGCTTTGCCATCACTAAGAGGTACGCTTTGCGAGGTGTTATTTTTAGCATCTCGCAATCGAATGCGAGAGCATTAAATCGTGGCGAATTGAGGGTTAAATTTTAAACGCATAGGCGCTTCGCATTCCCGCAGGGTAGTCACGCAGAGAATTCGCTTGCTTAGGTATTGCAACTAAATGTTCAAGTAACATAAGCATTCCTGCTTTTTATTTTATGTGAGCAACGGTAACACCAGTGCCGCCATCTGCTTGTTCTGCTGGTTCGTAGTTGTTCACTCTGGGATGCTGTTGCAAAAATGCGTGAACTCCTTGCCGCAGTTTCCCAGTACCGTAACCATGAATAATCCAGACTGGGCCAGTAGCTTCCGAAATAGCTTTATCTAAAATATATTCGGCATCAGCTACCCGTTTACCACGCAAATCGATGGTATTTTTGGAAGTCCGAATTTCTGGGACAGCTGGCGGTGGGGGGGTTACTGCTGCTGGGGTTGGTTTGGCTTTAACAACTGGTTCGGGTTTTTGACCATCTAGAGATTCTACGTCTTGCAACTTCACGTTCATCTTCATTAGCCCAAAGCGAACGCTTAACTCGCCATCCTCATCAGGGGCGGTGATCACATCTGCTATCTGTCCCAATTTTGGAATGCGGACGCGATCGCCTACTTTGGGCATAAAACCAGCTTTTGGTTTTGCTGGCATTGCTGGCTGATATTGCTGGCCAATTTGATTCAAAGCATTGGTGGCTTGCTGGGCTTCTTGGGCTGTGGGCGTACCTTTCTGCAAGCGGCGGATAACTTGGGCAATTTCACCTTTTGCTTGAGCGATCGCTTGCTGAACGGCTATTTCTTGTGAAGCCCGCAAACTGCTTTCCCTCTCTTCCAAACTTGCGGCTTTTGCGGATACTTCTTTGTATAAGCGTTCCGCTTGCTGCAACAAACTTTGGGCTTCGGCTGCTTTGGTTTCCTGGCGGCGGCGTTGGGCTTCTAAGCCAGCAATCACTTGGTTAACTTCATCTGTGGCCTCTCCCACTTGGATTTTTGCCTCTTCTACCACTTCTGGTTTTAATCCCAAACGTAAGGCAATGGTTAAGGCATTAGAACGTCCGGGGATGCCCCACAGCAGACGGTAAGTAGGCGAGAGAGTACTTTCGTCAAATTCTACAGAGGCATTTTCAAACCGCTCGTCTTCGTATTTCAGGGCTTTTAATTCGCCGAAGTGAGTGGTGGCGATGGTTAGTTGGGCATGGTTAGCGAGATATTGCAACAAGGCGATCGCTAGGGCACTTCCTTCAACTGGATCGGTTCCTGCGCCGACTTCATCAAGTAAGACTAGGGATTGGGGATTGGGGATTAGGGATTGGGGATTAGGAATTTCTTTTTCCCTAGTCCCCAGTCCCAAGTCCCCAGTACCCAATGCTTCTAAAATCCGACTAATGCGGCGGATGTGTCCAGAGAATGTGGATAAACTTTGCTGTAAGGATTGTTCATCGCCAATATCTGCCAGCACTTTGTCAAACCAAGGAATTTCCACCGGTTCGCGGGCGGGGACAAATAAACCCACTTTGGCCATCAATGCTGCTAACCCCAGAGTTTTTAAGGTTACAGTTTTACCGCCAGTATTTGGCCCGGTAATGGTTACTACCCGAATTAGCGGGTTGATCAGCAAATCTACAGGAACGACTGGTTGCCCTTGTTCATGCTGTTGTTGCCACACTAACAAAGGATGCCGTAAGTTCCGTAAGGTAATGATTTCCTTGTCTTCACGCTGGATAAATCGCGGGGGATTCGCTCCTAGCCAGAAACTATAGCGGGATCTAGCGGTTGCCAAATCCAAAGTGGTGGCGATCGCTAACAATCTCTCTAAATCTGGTTTGACTGCGGCGACTTGTTCAGTCAAAATACGGCGAATCGCTTCTTCTTCCGCTTGCTCTCTTCGGATGATTTGCCGTAGTTGGTTGCCTAGAGGTACTACCGAATTCGGTTCTACGTAAAGGGTTGCACCACTGGTAGAAGTATCGTGAACAATACCGGGGATGGCATCTTTTTGGGGTGCTTTTACGGGGATAACAAAGCGATCGCTGCGTTGCGTAATTAGCTGTTCTTGAACTGCCCCAGATTTTGCCTGTAAGATGTTTTGCAGCTTTTGGGTAATTTGGCTGCGTAATCGCCGTAAATCTGTGCGAATTTCTCCCAGTTTTTGACTCGCGCGGTCAGTTACCTGGGCCCGTTCATCAATACATCGGTGAATTTCTTGTTCTAGTTCTGGATAAGTCCGTAAATCGGCAACTAACTCAGTCAGTATTGGCAAATCTTCCTGATTGTCGATGACACGGCGCAAACTTCTAGCACCAGCGAGGGTGGTGGCGATCGCTAACAGTTCTTCCCCTGCCAAAACTCCACTGCGTTCTGCTCGTTCTAAGGAATCGCCAATATCTTGAATTCCCTCAAATGACAGTCCCGTAGTCAGGCGACTTTCCAGTTGGTAGACTTCTTTGGTTTGCTCTAACAACTGTTCGCTTTGGGTCTGAGAATCGGGTATTTTCAGATGACGCGCAGCTGTCGCCCCCAGCTTAGTTGCCGCGAAGGTGGCAAGGTGCTGGCAAAGGCGATGCCATTCTAATAATTCTAAGGTTTCAGATTGGATCAAGGTTTCAACATCTAATCTGAAATTATCGTAACAATTCTAGCTCCTAGATGGCTAAATCTTAAAGGAGAAAATTTCGCTTTATTTAAATCAGCCAGATAGTGTGTGGTAATAACCAAGTAATAAATAGCACATTAAGCTATTTTTTCTGAGAAACTATTCCAACATCTATTGTCATCGAAAATAATAGAGAACTAATTTAAGTAGGAACTATTTCCTTCACCAAAACGTAAGGCTGAACGATGAGAGTATTAAATCGCTTACTGCGCTCAAGATTCCATTCTCCCACCTGTACCGTTGTGGGTTTGGTAATTAATTGCTCATCAATCCACTGTTGTACTGATGGAATGTTATCACTGGCGATCGCTACTCCAACATCCACCAAGTTTAACTCCGGTGCTACCAAAATTACTGCATCTCGTTGTACATGAGGAATTAGCCACTCCCACTCTGCCTCATCCAAAATTTCTGTTAATTCCGCTCTTAAATCCGACATCATTCATCAATTTGTATTGTCTAACAAATTATTTTACATTAATTACTACAGACGCGATTCATCGCATCTCTATTCCCACCTTTTGTAGAGACGCGATTTATCGCGTCTCTAAACTTCAGATTTCATTTCATCAATTTCAAATAAAGATACAATTACTCCTGCGATTGGAATAGATATAAAAACACCTAATAATCCTGCTACTCTAGCACCTACTAGCAAAGCAAAAAATATCACTACAGGATTAAGATTCAGCGCATCTTGCATAATTCGAGGCGAAATCAAATTGTCTTGTATCTGCTGGAGGACAATACAAGCTATCAAGACTTTCAATGCTAACCAAACACCTTGAGACAACACAAATAAAGTCACTGTGCTTACTCCTAATGTCGCTCCAATACCAGGAATAATATCAAGGAAACCAACTATTATTGATAATATCAAAGCAAATGGTACTTTTAATATTAAGAAAACTAGGAAAGTTGTACTTGTGAGAAATGCACTTAATAGTAACTGTCCTCTAAAAAATCCTAAAAAAGACCGCCTGATTATATTTGTAAATCTATTACGGCGATGTTTAGGGACTATTTTTAAAATAAAATTCCACAATTTGTCTCCATCCAATAGCATGAAGAAAGCCACAACTGCAATCAAGATAAAAGTCACAAAATTCGTCATGAAGCCTTGTAAGATAGCCAAACTAGTCACAAGGCTTGATACAGCTTGATTTCGCAATTGTTCTTCAATGAAACTTAAATCTATTTGTAAATTCCGGCTTCGCAAAAATGCTTCTAGTCCTTCTAATAAAGGTACTAAAGAATTTAAAAATACAGTGATACTATCAATTAATTCTTGTCCTTGAGATAAAACCGTTAAGCCCACGGTAATTATCAGACCGCCTATAATCACAATACTGAGTAAGAAAACTAAGCCAACAGCTACACCGTGAGGCAAAAAACGTCGCAGTCCTTGTACAGGATAGCTGAGTAAAAAAGCCAAAATTGCCGCAAATGTAAAAATAACAATGACTGCTTCAAAGTAAGCTAAAAGCTGTACAATTGCCCAGCCAGAAGCAACTAAAAGCAAAAAGCGGACTAACGCCAGATTATTTAATCGCTCCCAAAAATTCTTGGCTTCAAAGCCGCTCATAATGCTGTTTAGGGTGAAATTGCTGGTAGATTTGCCTAGCAGTTGCATTTAAGCACAAAGTCTGATGTCATTGCTAGAGCAGATTGACCTTAAACATACAGAGGTTAAGGGGCGATCGCTACCTCCTTAAAGCATATACAGCAGTTTTCTTTCGTATGAAGTACAAAGCTACTGGTTTGGAGGCAGGGGCAGAAACTCTTTATATATGATTTTTAGTCTTGCCTTTTATTCCTTATTTACCAAAAAGGGGAAAAGGGGAAAGGGTAAGGGGGAAAGGAAAGGATAAAGAACTTTTCCCCACAAGGTATAAAGCCCCTATTTTTAAATAGGTCGAATAAAAAAGAAGATTTTTAAGACACGCAGTGCGATAAAAATCAGTGTCCATATTTGAAACCCCTGCTTTTAAGTTACTGGTTCCCTTTCCCCTTTCCCCTTTTCCCCTTTCCCTTTCTTCCATTTGGAAACTGCGTTATCTGAGCTTGTCTAGCTTATCGTCCTAAATCATGCATTTCGTTAATTACCGTGGCACACTTTTGTGTCAACGCCTCCAATTCTTCTTTATTAGTGGAAGTGGGAGCATCAATCAAGCTACCAATTCTCACAGTGATGGGAACTGCGTGAGGTAGAGACGAGCCTTTTTGCAAAATCTTCTCAGTACCCCAGACACTTACTGGTAATATTGGGGCTTTTGCTTTCGCAGCTAGCAGCAGTGCGCCTCTTTTGGGGTCTGTAATTCGACCATCTGGGGTGCGAGTACCTTCCAAGAAAACACCAACAGCCCAACCTTTATTGAGATATTCTAGGGCGGAACGGATAGCATTGCGATCGGCATTTCCCCGACTCACCGGGTAAGCACCATACAGTTTAATCGCTTGCGCCAAAACTGGGATTTTAAATAACTCTTCCTTAGCCATGTACGCCACAGGACGACGTACACAATTAGAGACAATCGGTGGGTCAAAGTAACTAGCGTGATTACTTACTACTAATAACGGCCCTGATTGGGGGACATTTTCCGCACCATAAATCTGGCCCCGAAAGTAAGTGTGAAGTATGGGGCTAACGACTGACCATTTAAAGGCGTGGTAAAGCGCCAGACTAATGAACGGTTCGCGGTTTTTGTCCACAGAAGATAATGCAAATAAAACTGAATTTAGCATACGCATAGACGCTTTGCGGCTTCCCGCAGGGTAGTCCGCCTGCGCGGACTAAAAAAATTGAGTGTTTGAAACCCGCGGAGGTGGGTAAAGCCTCCTGTAGATGCGGTTTCTAACCGCCTATTTAAAGTGAAGTTGAAACCAATGTACAGATGTGAGCCACTACTTATTCAAATAGTAATCACTGTAAAACTGCGAGAATTGCGATCGCTGCTAAAACAAAAGATTTTTGACTAATTTTTACCAAAGAGCTTGGTAAATATAAGGTTTAGGATTGAGGACTCACTATCCGCTTTTCCGTTCAAAATTAATTCTGTAGCTTGTTTCCCTAAAAGGGCATTCTGACTCCTGACTAAGTAAGTTTGCACAATAAAATCAAACTATGTAAATAAAAATGAACTAGGCTAAAATCCTTATACCTATTGCCTATTGCCTATTGCCTTATCCCAATGCTAAATCAGCACCACTCTGGATATTTTCTAATATTAAGTCGGGGCTACTACGTTTAATCAAGCCAGTTAATACTTTACCTGGGCCAACTTCTACTACTCGCTGGATACCGTTAGCTGGTAATTGCAAAGAAATTTCTCGCCACCTTACAGAACCGGTCATTTGTTTGTTGAGGCGCTGCTTTAAAATTTCAGCATCAATAGACGGAATTGGTTCTACATTAGATAAGACTGGCACAGTAGCTGGCTGAAATTCCACAGATTCTAAAATGTCTTGGAATTCCGCAGCTGCTGGTGCGATTAAATGTGAGTGAAATGCTCCAGAAACTTTTAGGGGAATAGCACGCTTGGCTTTAACTTGAGTCATCACTGCTTGTACAGCCTCAGTCGTGCCTGAAATTACCACCTGAGCCGAACTATTATCATTTGCGATTACCACATCAGGCGTTTCGGCAATAACTTTTTCTAACTGTTCGCGGTCAAAGTTTATCAAAGCTGCCATCATCCCACCGACGGCATTATCCATGAGTTCTGCACGACGCTTTACTAGATATAAACCAGCCGACCACTCAAAGACACCTGCTACATAAAGGGCAGAATATTCTCCTAAACTGTGACCAGCAACTAAATCTGGCTGGTGTCCTCGTTCTCGAAGCAGGTCAGCAAGAATGCTTTCTATCACATAAAGACTTGGCTGAGTATATAGCGTCTGTGATAACTTCTCTTCTTGAGTTTGACAAATTTCAGTTACAGACCAACCCAAAATATCCTCAGCTTTGGCAAGCTTGTCTTTAGCGGACGGTATATCTAATAAATCCATTCCCATTCCCAGCGCTTGGGAACCTTGTCCGGGAAACACCCATGCAGTTTTTGTCATTTGTCAATAGTCAGTGGTCATTGGTCATTAGTCATTAGTCATTGGTCATTCACAAAGGACAAATGACAAATGACTATTGACAAAATATTTATCTTCCCCATTTGAAAATTGCCGCGCCCCAGGTAAGACCGGCACCAAAGCCGGATGTCGCAACGATGTCATTGGGTTTAATTTTACCTTGTCGTACTGCTTCATCTAAAGCTAAGGGAATAGAAGCAGCTGAGGTATTGCCGTACTGGGCGAGATTACTTATAACTTTATGTTCTGGGATATTTAGGCGTTGAGCAACGGCATCGATAATGCGCTGATTAGCTTGATGCAACACTAGCCAATCTATTTGGTCAACCTTAAGGTTAGCTTGAAATAAGGCTTTATCTATGATTTCTGGGACTTTTTGCACAGCAAAGCGGTAGACTTCTTTGCCGTTCATAGTAATAGGTTGATAAGTGCCTTTAGTGATGTTTACACCAGGGAGCAATTCTTGGGAAGCGCCTGCATAAGCAAGATTGAGCTGATGGTTTTGAGTGCCATCACTTTTAAGGGCAAATCCTAATAAGCGATCGCTTTTAGAAGCCTGTAATACTACTGCTCCTGCACCATCGCCAAATAATACACAAGTCCGACGATCTTGCCAATCTACCCAGCGAGAGAGGATATCTGCCCCTATCAACAGTACATTTTTATAGACACCTGTTCTAATATATTGGGCTGCTGTAACCAGACCAAACACGAAGCCAGAGCAGGCTGCTGTCAAGTCAAAGGCGACTGCGTTGGTAGCTCCTAATTGAGCCTGTACTTGACAAGCACTACCAAACAAATCATCAGGGGTGGAAGTCGCTAGCAAAATTAGGTCTAGGTCTTCTGGTCTAATTCCTGAAGCTGCGATCGCGCGACTGCTGGCAGCAGTAGCTAGTCCACTTAAGGACTCAGATGACACCGCTAATCGTCGTTGGCGAATTCCCGTTCTTGTGGCAATCCACTCGTCTGATGTTTCAACTAGTTCAGTTAATGTCTGGTTGTGTAGGGAAGTTGCTGGTACTGCCGAGCCACTTCCGGTAATTGCTATGCCTAAGTTTTCCACTCCTAATCTCCCAAGCTATCAGCTTTTGTCCTTTGTCATTTGTCCTTTGTCATTTGTCCTGTGTCATTTGTCCTGTGTCAGTTGTGCTTGACAAATGACTAATGACTAATAACTAATGACTAACCGCTTTCGCGCTCTAGGATATATTGGGACTGAATTCGTTGTAGCACCTGGTTGTCAACAGCTTCTTTAGCCATGCGAATAGCATTGAAAATTGAAGGTGCTTGTGAGCTACCGTGACCGATAAAACAAACTCCTGCCACGCCTAACAACAAAGCACCACCATGTTCTGCATGATCCATGCGTTGCTTAACTCGCTTCAGGTTTGGTTTTAAGAATGCTGAACCGATTTGACCATGCAATCCTTGGGGTAATTCTTCCCGCAGAATTTGCAGAATCACTTCTCCAACTGCTTCGGCAAATTTTAACAGTACATTGCCCACAAAGCCATCGCAGACAATTACATCGAAGTGACCGGAAAGCACATCACGCCCTTCGGCATTGCCAATAAAATTAATTTGAGAATTTTCGCGGAGCAGCTGGTGGGCGCGGACGGCTGCATCATTGCCTTTAGAGTCTTCTTCACCGATATTCAACAAGCCCACTTTCGGTTCGGTTGTACCTAAGACATACTGACTGTAAGCCGATCCCATGACAGCAAACTGCTCTAAAAATTTCGGGCGGCAATCTACATTTGCGCCGACATCAAGAACTAACACTGGCTTACCAGCAACAATTGTCGGAAAAACGGTCCCGATTGCTGGACGATCGATTCCCGGCAATCGCCCTAAGCGGAGCAAAGCTGATGCCATCGCTGCCCCAGAGTGACCGGCAGAAAATACGGCATCTGCCTTTTGCTGCTTGACTAAATCCATTGCCACATTGATAGAAGCCTTGCGTTTGCGTCTAACTGCATTTAAAGGCTCCTCATCCATTGCGATCGCTTCCTCAGCAGGAACGATCTCCACCTGCGCTAAATTCGTTTTTGGCGGCAAGGCAGCTTCTATTTGTTGGGGATCACCAACAAGTAATATTTCTACACCCAATTCTTCCTTTGCTCGCAGTGCGCCAGCAACGATTTCACCGGGTGCGTGATCCCCTCCCATTGCGTCAATTGCGATCCGTACGCGAGTCGATCCCATTGCTCAGAGCTTTTAGAAACCTTATAAATTTTACCAGATGGCTTTGCCGAAAAAGCTTAACTTTCTGACTGCCAAATTACTTCTGTTACTATTGCAACAATTTTTGCTGGCAAGCTCAAGATAGCACGAATTGGGTTTTGGGGAATGGGGGATGGGGAATGGGGAATTGGGTATGGCTCAAGAATCAATAAATAGTTCTTCTTCCCCTGCCTCCCCTGCTCCCCCTGCTTCCCCTTCCACCTACTTCCTACTCCCCAATCCCCAACACCCAGTTAACTAGGATCCGAACCCCGTAGCCAGTAGCACCTGCGCCGTTGTAGCCGTTTTCTTTATCTGTCCATACTGGGCCGGCAATATCTAAATGTGCCCAAGGGGTTTCTTTGACAAATTGCTTGAGGAAAAGGGCAGCCGTAATCGCACCACCTGGACGCGGGCCTGTATTTTTCATGTCCGCAATCCCAGATTTTAGCCCTTCAAAATATTTTTCTTCCATTGGCATCCGCCAAATCTTTTCCCCTGAAGTTTGGGCAGCTTTCTCGATTTGGGAAGCTACGTCATCATCAGGAGTGTACAAACCAGCAATATCATCACCCAAGGCAATGACGTTAGCACCTGTCAAGGTTGCTAAATCAACGATCGCATCCAATCCCAATTTGTCAGCATACACCAAAGCATCTGCAAGGGTTAAACGTCCTTCTGCGTCGGTGTTGTTCACTTCGATTGTTTTGCCGTTTGACGCGGTGAGAATGTCTCCAGGGTGCATGGCGCGACCGCTAATCATGTTTTCAGCTACCGCCGAGATAAAGTGAACTTCAACATCTGGCTTAATTTGAGAAATTGCTTTTGCCGCCCCCAAGGTGGCAGCTGCACCGCCCATATCCATTTTCATGGTTTCGATACCGCTACCAGCACCTTTAATATTCAGTCCGCCGGAATCAAAGGTTACACCTTTGCCAATAATTGCTAGTTTCTTTTTCGGTGTACCTTCTGGTTTGTAAGTCAGGTGAATGAATTTAGGTGGCAACTCTGAACCTTGCGATACTCCCAAAAAAGCACCCATACCCAACTTTTCACAGTCTTCTTTTTCGAGAATTTCTACTTGTAAACCGTAGTCTTTAGCGATCGCTTGGGCAGTTTCGGCTAAAGTAATTGGTGTTACCGCATTGGCTGGTGCTGCCACTAACTGCCGTGCCAAATTTACCCCTGAAACGATTTGATTGGCGAGGGTAATAGCTGCTTCTTGTCCACCGAAACCTAGTAAATCTACGGTTTCTATTTGCGATCCTTTATCTTCTGGTTCTGATTTAAAACGAATATCTTGATAAAGTGCTAATTCAACACCTTCTGCGATCGCTTGGGCGCTTGCGGCAGGATCGTTATTCCATAATGGAAAACTAAATCCCAAAATTTTGCTTTTCTGCTTTTTTGCTACTCTGGCTACCGCAGCAGCAGCGCGTCTCAAAGTGTCGAGTTTTAGTGCATCTGGTTTACCCAATCCTACCAGAATCAATTTACGTACTGGGCTACCAGGATTCACACGAGTGAAAATTGTACTGTTGGCTTTACCTTTAAATTCTTCTTCAGCAATTAGTTCTTTTAAGACCCCAGAAAACTTTTGATCTAAAGTTGCCAGTTCTCCGGTTAACTCTACTGCATCTTCAAATAATCCTATTGCCAAACTATCGCCTGCCCACTCTAGCAAAGGCTTATCACTAGGTTGAATTGTCATTTTGGGATTTTGTGTAAGTATTCCTTCTTGTACCAGTATTGCTCAAAATTCTTGTTTCAGGATGAGGGGAATGGGTATAGGGTATTGGGCATGGGGCATTGGACATTGTGGAGTAGGGAGCGGTAGCTATAATTTAGTGAATTAGTGCAAGTAGTACTCATTAACGAGTCTTTTATCCTCGTGAATCCATATCAGAACTCCGTTAACGAGGCTTTTATCCTCGTGAATCCACATCAGAACTCCGTTAACGAGTCTTTGATACTCGTGAATCCACATCAGAACTCCGTTAACGAGTCTTTTATCCTCGTGAATCCACATCAGAACTCCGTTAACGAGTCTTTTATCCTCGTGCATCCACCTCAGAACTCCGTTAACGAGGCTTTTATACTCGCTAATGAAGCTATGATCTTCATTCTTTTACCTGACTTTTCGCGTTATGTGGAAAAGTCCACCAAAAACCTAACCCCCTAACCCCCTTCCCGACGCAGGAAGGGTGAAAATTCAAAGTCTCTCTCCTTTTAGGAGAGGGATTTTCCAGATACCGTGAAAAGTCAGATTCTTTTACGTCCTGCTTCTTACCCCATTCCCCATTCCCTATGCCTCAATTGTTGGATCAATGTTAAATTTTCTGGCGATCGCTGCGATTATTTCTTGCTCAAGTGGTGTAGTCTTATTGTCAAGCTGGGCAATTTTTTTACACTGAACGAGTAAGGGTATAGCAAAATCACGATTCAGTTGATTGAGCAGTATATCTAAAGACTTAGGCGATTTGATATTTTGGGCAATGGCATCCAACGAGGTAGGACTGAGTTTTACAGCTTGTAATTCTGGCAAAATTTCTTCTAAAGTCTTATCTGGATGGCTAGCCAAAATCATGTGAACTAAGATTTGATCCATGACGGCTTCTTGAGCGATCGCACTTTCGAGATACTTTTCACTTTCTGCTTTTAATGTTGCTAGAGTCTGTGGCGATGCTAGGAAAGTTGATTCATCTAGCTTGGCTTCATAAAATCGACAAGCAGCATAACCCAATGAATAGATCATTGTTGCATTTGAACTAGCTGCGATCGCAGCACCCGCTAAAGGCACATTTCGCAGTAAGCCTAATCCCGCAGCTTTCAAAAGACGACCTCCACCCAAAGCCAGACCAAAAATTGCCAAGACTTCTCCTTTACGGGCAGGATCTTTTAAATCTAGCCCGTAGTCAAATGCAATTTGATAAAGCATTTCTGACTGCAATTTTGTTGTCGCTGTTAAATCAATTGCCAACAATGCAATTGCTATTCCTGGCAAAATACTAGTGGCTAGTCCAACAGTGCCTGCTTGAGTCGCTTTTTCCACCATGATTCTGTGAGCAATCTCACTAGGTGATTCATTTGGATACTTTTGTTTGAGCTTGTTTACCGCAGCTTCTGCTTTTTCCAAATCAACAGCATCAGTAGTACCAATTAGCCAATTGAGATTTAATACTCCAGATAGTTTTCTAATCAACCAATTTTCGCTGAGGCGATTCACAACCTGACCACTAGTTTGAGTTGTTTGCTCAATTAACTTGTGTGTTTGTTTTGCTGTCGCTTCTCCCACCTCTAATGCTGTGTCTAAAACTGCTTTGCCAGTCTGAGCAACACTTTGAACAAAAGACTCTAATACAGACGGTTCATTTTCTACTGATGATTGAGCCTGGATTTCTATTTCTGAAGTTTCTCTGGGTGAATTAACTGATTTATTCACTACTATTTCTTGTTGGGATTTGTCTGCCATTACTTGACACCATCTTGTAAAGCCTCTCTAAACTTGTTGTAGCGAATTATGAGCGGCTCTACATCTCTCTATAAACGTAAATATCAGTTGAAGATTAACTATTTTCTAGGTTGCCGCAGGCATCACACAATTAGAAATTAAAGCAGATCGCCAGCTATTTTTGAAGCGCCTGCTGAAAAGTCTTGATGGCATCCACATGATTCACCATAAGAATGCAACGTAACAACAAATCCAGATCGATTCCTTTGACCTCCTCACTACTGGAAACCCTCTCATAGTGAAGTGCCTTGTCCTCTTTCCGCAGGTGATAAACTTCTAACACACCATCTTCCCAGAACCACACTTCTGGAATCAAGAGCCGCTTATATGCCTCCAGCTTATCGATACCGCCACTCGTAAACACCACTTCAATCACCAGATCGGGACGCACTCGACCTGGAGCCAGTTTATAAGATTCATCCGCCTCACGCTTGACAGCACCCACTTCACTTTCCAAGGTCATTGAGCCAGTGGGAATAAAGTCAAACCCAGCCGCAAGCAAGTACAGTTCCACTAATGCCGCAATTCTTTTCTTAACGGTTTCGTGTGGTTCTCCAGGCATTCTTCGGATCTCCAAAACTCCATTCAGGAAAGAGAGCCTATATCCTGGACGGTCTAGCAACTGCTCAACTGCTTTGAATTCTCTCCAGGTCAGTCCCTCAAACAACAGGGGTGATTCCTGACGGGGTATAGCGATGGCTGCTGGGGTCATTTGAGTCTCCAGTCTGTTTCCAGATGAGAAATAATTCCGGCGTAGAAAAGCAGTTTGTTTATTTTAACTTCTCTTTGGGAGCAGGACGCTCACCCTATCCTCTCACCTCTAGCCTTGTACTCATATCAGCATTATTTTCTAAAAAGTCGTTATCTTTAAGAATTTCATAGAGATTAATATCTTGCTCTAGCAAGCAAGCGTGTCCGCAATCGGGCAGTACCACAATCTTGTTATTTGGTAAGATATTCCCTATCCGCTTCACTTCTGTTACAGAAGGCAAAAGGCGATCGCTACCACCAGCAATCAACAACACTGGTTGAGTTAAGCGACTTAATTTTTCCTCATCAACTTCAAACTCTCGCAATAAAGACAATCGCCACAGAACGGTTTCTGCTGGTACAGAACGCATGGTTTTCAGCAGTTCATGGCGATCGCTCCGAGAAATGCGGGGTAAAGATGCCAGAAACGGCAACAATCCCAGTGCGCCAACATCATACAATTCTGATGGCACCAAGTAAGTAAGTTGAGATGCCCAACTCAACCAAGGGCGAAGACGAAAGGACGAAGCTGGGTTAATTAAGATAGTTCGCTTAAATAAATGCGGTGCTTGGATCGCTACTTTCATTGCCAAGCAACCACCAAAGGACTCACCACACAAGTAAACTGACCTGTGAGAGCTTTTTTGTAATTCAGCGTCGATCAAGTCCAATACACTTTTTGTTAACACATCCCAAGTGTTAAGGTCTTTTCGGGGGAGTGCCAAAGAACGGACATCAAAGCCAGTTTCTAATCCAGCAGTCTGCGATCGCAATAATTGACCTGTTCCATCCATTCCCGGTAAATATACCAATAGCGGATACTCTGGCTGTACTCGTTTAGGAGTCAGGAAACAAGGCTTTAACTCAACTTCAGAGATAGTCATTGGTCATTGGTCAATGGTCATTAGTCAATGGTATAAAACTTTTGAACTGTTAATTGTTCCGACAATCCAAAATCCAAAATCGAATAGCTCTAATAGCAACCTTGACGCAGTAAATGGCTAATTTCACCATGACAGTGTTCTGTCAGTTCAGCCACAACAGTTCTGGCTTGTTTCCCGTGATATTTTTTTTGATGTTGGGGTGTTATCCAATAAGGGCGACCGATCAACACCGCAACCCGACGATAAATTACCAAAGGATGCCAACCCGCTTGATTAAATAAAGGTTCTGAAGGGTCAAATACACTCAAAAGCCTTAAAGGAAAACCATTCGTGTTTACCTCTTCTAAGGAAGCGATCGCGATCGGCAAAATTGCTAAATCCTGCACATCAGCTCGCAATGCTAAATGGGCAAATCCCCGTTGGAACTCACCCACCTGGTTTGGCTGAGTAAATTTCACCATTGGTGCAGTCCCTTCTGGAAATACTCCCACCATCTGCTTAGACTGCAATAGCAACTGCGACTGCGAAAAAAAGCTTTGTTGGCGGTTTTGAGTTTCCTCTAAAGGAAAACACCCCAATTGATCGGTGACAATCTCCCGCATTACTGGCACTTGTCCCATATAGTGATGGCAAGCAAAGCGAATCGGATTTGATAACGCTGTCATTAATATCAGTGCATCCATGAAGCTGCGGTGATTGCTGACTACCAAAACGCTAGCATCCTGGGGAATGCGATCCTCATAATAGCGAAACATTTGTGTTGAGAGTGCCGCCACCAAAGCGCGAGAAATCTCTAGGGGGCTATTTCGACTCATACCTAATCAATATATTTTTCCGGTAAATATGGCGGTTTATCTTAACTTAATTTTTACATTTCTTTACTACTGCCATGACCGTCTTAAGATAGAAATATCTGATCTACAAAACCAGCTAAGTTTTCTGCATTCTGCATTATGTATTCTCGATCACAATAATTTCTAATAGAAAGTATTCAAAAAAATTATGATTAGTTACTTTTCCTCAGATAGGCAAAAATGATTTGAATAGATACATATTACAAAACAATTTTTGACCTGATAAATTTGCTACTATTAAGGTGTTATTGGAAAAAATGGAAATATTATTGTATAATTGCGTGGTTTTTCCCACAAAAGTAAGAAGTAAAAGGTTTTAATAAGTTAATTTTTATTTTGTATGAATCTAGTGAATAAAACAGAAAAAACATTTGCACTGACAACACCACTATATTATGTAAACGATGTCCCCCATATAGGCAGTGCTTATACGACGATCGCAGCAGATGTAGTAGCACGATTTCATAGATTACTAGGGCATCAGGTATTACTAATTACAGGTACAGATGAACACGGACAAAAAATTCAGCGATCGGCAGAAAGTTTAGGCAAAGCGCCACAAGAGTTTTGCGATGAAGTTGTCCCTAGTTTCGTTAGTTTGTGGCAGTTACTAGACATTAAATATGATCGCTTTAGTCGGACAACTGCACCTCGTCATGAAGCGATCGTCAAAGAATTCTTTGAGCGAGTCTGGGAATCTGGTGATATCTACCAAGGACAACAAAAAGGCTGGTATTGCGTATCTTGCGAAGAATTTAAAGAAGAACGGGATCTGCTAGAAGGACATCGTTGTCCGATTCATACTAACAAGGAAGTTGAGTGGCGAGACGAGCAAAACTATTTTTTCCGCTTATCTAAATATCAAAATAAGCTGACAGAATTTTATCAATCTAAACCCGATTTTATTCAACCAGAAAGTCGGCGCAATGAAGTCCTTAGCTTTGTCAATCAAGGGCTGCAAGACTTTTCTATTTCACGGGTAAATCTAGATTGGGGTTTTCCTGTACCAGTTGATCCCAAACACACCCTTTATGTTTGGTTTGACGCGCTGCTAGGTTATGTCACGGCATTACTCGAACCAGATGCAGAACCAACTTTAGCAAATGCTTTAGAAACATGGTGGCCAATCAACCTGCACTTAATAGGTAAAGATATTTTGCGCTTCCATGCAGTTTATTGGCCGGCAATGTTGTTGTCAGCTGGCTTACCCTTACCAGAAAGAGTATTTGGGCATGGCTTTTTGACTAAAGATGGTCAAAAGATGGGTAAAAGTCTGGGTAATACCCTTGATCCTGTTTCGTTAGTTCAACGCTATGGTAGTGATGCCGTTCGTTATTACTTCCTTAAGGAAATCGAATTTGGCAAAGATGGAGATTTTAATGAAGTAAGGTTCATTAATGTTCTGAATGCAGATTTGGCAAATGATTTAGGTAATTTGCTCAATCGCACCTTGAGCATGGTGAAGAAATACTGCGTTGACAATAATGTTCCGTCAATCGGCAATGAAGGAATTCCTGACGAAAATCCTTTGAAAACAATAGGTTTACGTCTAGGGGAACAGGTGAAAGAAGCATATAAGGAACTAGCTTTCAGTCAAGCCTGCGGCGCTATCCTTTCACTGGCACAAGCCAGTAATAAGTTTATTGATGAACAAGCTCCTTGGTCATTATATAAACAGGGACAGCAAGAGTCCGTAGAAAAAGTTCTCTACACAGTTCTAGAATCAGTTAGACTGGCAGCTTATCTGCTTTCCCCAATTATTCCAAACATCAGTAGCGATATTTATCAGCAACTGGGCTTTGGAATAGACTTTAACGATCAAATACAAAGTTCAGTTACCGCTCCTTTTGCCACCCATGCGACATGGGGGATACTATCTAGTAAACAACAGTTGGGTACATTCCAACCAGTTTTTAAGCGAATAGAACCCCCGAAAAACGATTAGTCCTTATCAAATTCTGATTTTGTTCAATTTCTTATTCTCTCAAAAAATTTATCGGGGCTTAATTTATATTAACCCCGGAACATTATCATAAGCCGCTGTGACTAGCATCTAAAAGTTCGTAATTTGTATCAAAAATAACAGGGATAAAAATCGAGGTATCACAATGATGTTGAATAATTTTGAAACCGATTCAATATTTACGCCAGAACAAGTTTTGGAGAATCGGGGTAGGGTCGCCATATTTATTGACGGCTCAAATCTATTTTACGCTGCACTACAACTAGGGATTGAGATCGATTACACGAAGCTATTGTGTCGATTGACTGGAGGTTCTAGACTTCTGCGGTCTTTTTTCTACACTGGTGTAGACCGGACGAACGAGAAGCAACAGGGGTTCCTGCTGTGGATGCGTCGCAATGGCTATCGAGTCATTGCTAAAGATTTAGTCCAGCTACCAGATGGCTCTAAAAAAGCTAACCTGGATGTAGAAATAGCAGTAGACATGATGGCACTAGTCGATTCTTATGATACCGCAGTTTTAGTCAGCGGTGATGGGGATTTGGCTTATGCGGTCAATTCAGTTAGCTATCGCGGCGTGCGGGTAGAAGTGGTAAGTTTGCGTTCGATGACCAGTGACAGCTTAATTAATGTAAGCGATCGCTACATCGATTTAGAAGCCATCAAAGAAGACATTCAAAAAACCCCTCGCCAAAGCTATCCATACCGGCCGTTATCTGGTATCGGCTTTTTGGAAGACCCAAGAACTAGTGATGGACACCTAGAAATCCAAGAATAATGGCGTATCAATTTCATAAAAGAGGGAGACAGGGGGAGAGAAAAATTCAAAATTACTCCCCCACTCCCTCCTTCCTTTTTTTACCTTTGATTTTTTTCTTGATATTTGGTTTAGTAAGTTGTGGGGGTAAATCCCCTCCAGCGTCTCAAGAAAATTCTGCGGCTTCATCTAAGCAAGATAGCGATTTAACCTTCTTTGATGTCACCCTAGAACAGGCAGATGAAGTGGGAAGACCAATTTGGAAAGTCAGGGCTAAACAAGCAAAATACACCAAAGAAAAACAAATTGGTCAAGCTGAAAGTCCTTATGGTGAACTATATCAAGATGGTAAAGTAGTTTACCAAATCAAGGCAGATGTTGCAGATATTGAACAAGATGGGAAGCAGTTGTTTCTTAAAGGTAAGATATTTGCCACAGACCCTAGTAATGGAATCGTATTGCAAGGCAATGAGTTAGAATGGCGGCCCAAAGAAGATTTGTTGATTGTCCGCAACCAGATTAACGGCACTCACAAAAAACTACAAGCTGTAGCACAAGAAGCGCGAGTTAAAACCCGCGAACAGCGCATGGAATTTTCTGGACGAGTAGTAGCAAATTCTGCTGATCCCCAATTACAAGTAAGAACCGAGCATTTAATCTGGAATATTAAAGAAGAAAAACTAATTGGCGATCGCCCCATACAAATTGATCGCTACAAAGATAATAAGATTAGCGATCGCGGTAAGGGAAATTCTGCCGAAGTCAACTTAAAAACAAAAATTGCCACTATTCAACAGAATGCTCAATTAGATTTACTAGACCCACCAGTGCAAATAGCTAGTAACTCTATGACATGGAACATGAACGCAGAAACTGTTACTACAAATTCCCCTGTAAGAATGTTCCAACGGCTTGAAAATCTTACTGTAACCGCTAATCAAGGTGAAATGAAAATCCCACAAAAAACGGTTTATTTAACAGGTAACGTCAACGCCATTGGTCAGCGTCGCCAGTCTTTGAAATCTAATACATTAACTTGGTATTTAGACAATAAGTTAGTTGAAGCTCAGGGAAATGTGGTTTATCGGCAAGTTGACCCGCCGTTAAATTTTACAGGTGAAACAGCCGTTGGTAATCTGCAAACAGAAAATATTGTAGTCAAAGGTGGCAGTTCTAGCGGTAGGGTAGTAACAGAAATTATTCCCCAACAAAGGCCCAATCGTCAGTAGTTAAATAGTCCGTTATAAACCGCAATCACACGAGGCTTTATTCGTCTCTACTGGTTAAAACAAGGGGCAAAATACCCTTGTTTTCTATTAGCCGACACAGGTAGGCTACCCTACGGAAAAGCTTGACCTATTTTGATGTACCCATTAACTCCACGAATTGAATTTGTTATTGACACGTATGGGCGTAAACTAATTAGCGATTAACCATTACCCTCTAGGCTAGGATTTTAGTATTACCAGTCCTGTGATAACCCATGAATGGATCAAATCGATTAGGCAAGAAATCTTTGCCAATATCCCAGCAAGCAGAACATTCCCAGCATCATGATACAGACCACGAGCATACAGATCATACTCATGGGACTGGAGAGCCTGCTCATCCTCATGTCCATAGCGAAGAGTCTTTACGGCGAATTGCCAATCGATTATCGCGTATAGAAGGCCATGTTCGTGGTATTAAAACAATGGTGCAGCAAAATAGCCCTTGTCCTGATGTTCTACTGCAAATTGCCGCAGTGCGGGGCGCATTGGATAAGGTAGCGCGAATTGTTTTGGATGAACATTTAACTGAATGTATTGCGAGAGCTGCACAAGAGGGTAATATTGATGTTGAAATTAAACAGTTAAAAGCTGCTTTAGATCGATTTTTACCTTAAAAATTAGAAAAATTAGAAATTGACTAGCACTACAAGACATTTGGTAGAGATGTAATATTTGGTGTATTGACTCAGACAAAGGGTTTTTATGCCAAAATTAGCATAAGTGTTTCACAGTCATCGTTGATAGTCTGGGTAGTTCCAAAGCAGTCATAAGGGTATAACTTATACCCTTGAAATTATAGTAGAGTACGGTAGGGAAGTTTTTGTATTTGGATTTTATAGATATCTTCCAAGAATGATTTTAAATAAATATAAATTTAACTATTTTATAAATATAAATACTAACAAACCTATAATTATTTTGTTACATGGCTTCATGGGAAACATTAATGAATTTGATGAAGCTATAAAATTTCTAGTAGAAGATTTTTCTTATCTTATTCTTGAATTACCAGGACATGGGAAAACCGAAGTTGTCGGAGGTGATGAATACTATGGAATGGAATCCATCGCTCAAGCAATAATTAATTTATTAGATGAATTAAAAATAGATAAATGCCACTTAATTGGTTATTCGATGGGTGGGAGATTAGGTTTATACCTAACTCTAAATTTCTCAGAACGTTTTATTAAAGTCGTATTAGAATCAGCCTCCCCAGGTTTAGCAACAGAGGCAGAACGATTAGAGCGAGTTAGGCATGATACTCAAATAGCTAGAAAATTAAGCAGAAGCATTATTCAAAGTGATTTTGCGACTTTTTTGTCCAATTGGTACAATCAACCAATTTTTGGTTATATAAAAAATCATCCAGAATACAATCGCATGATAGAAAGTCGGTTGCAAAACAATCCACAGGAATTGGATAAATCATTGCGCTTCATGGGGACTGGATGTCAACCTTCTTTATGGGAGAAGCTACAAGAGAATAAAATTCCTATACTCTTACTAGCTGGTAAATATGATGAAAAGTTTATATCTATTAATACAGAAATGGCTAAAATCTGTGAATTTACACAGCTAAAAATAATTAAAAATGCTGGGCATAATATTCACTTTGAAAATACCTTGGCATTTGTGGAAAATATCAAATCTTTCCTATCTACAGCAAGTTAGAAATTCAGATAACCTCACGGCTTCTTTAGTGGCTTTCTAGAAGGAGTTGGCGATGGTGTCAAATTCTGGACAGTTGGTTGATTAGCTGTGGTTAATTCCTCTTGCAACATTTTCTGATAAACTTTAGGCAAAGAACTACTAACAGAATTAGTTTCTATACCATATCCTAGACTCGTCCAAGTCGGAGAGAGTCGCCGCAAAACATCATTTAACTTTCCCTGACGCAGCAATTGAGAAAGATCAGTTCCCCAAACTTTAGAATCAGTTAACCAACGGTAAACTACTATATCTTGATATTCTGCTTCAAAACTATAAGCAGTCCAAAACATCATTTGCATCGGCTTTGGGTGATAGCGAGGGGCTAAACGATACCAAGTAATGTTGATAATTTGGTATCTACCAGCAGCAGTAGAACAATTACCTGTATTTGGGCCTGTGATAATTGTGACGCATATCTCAGGATGTCTGCTAAGGTCATTAACTTGTTGTCCACCATACAACAGCGAATAGGGGCGGTTTCCACTAGCTTCACTCGCCGAAATAGTTCGCATTAAAGCGCGGATATAGGGGTCGCCCTGTTTCATCACCAAGGGCGGCTGTTTATCTGCAAAGATGGGATCGGAAGGCGATCGCAAGTCTCCAATATACCATTGCAACAAATACACAAAGCCAAGAAGCGCAGCTATTGGCCCAATAAGTTTTTCAACACCTTTGAATTCAAAGCCTTTCAGAGTCTAACTCCTTCAAATTTGCTCTCTTTGCTAACACAAATCATTGACGAACTCATTTTGACAAAGTTCATACCTGATTGTTAGTTATATGGTATCCGTTATTTCTGAGTGCTGTAAATCAGAACTATATCAACTCATACCCTACGACTATGGAGCAGAAGATGTAATGAACTCGATTATATTTTTGGTTGGTTGTAATCTACCAATCTTGAATTTTTTGATTGCTATAATTCGGGGTTGACTCATCAGAAAATTGATAAGATTGTCAAAAATTTACTCTTCAAATTATCTGATGAAATCTATAAACTTTATTAATGGCGAAATGGAATAGCCGACCTTGGTTTTAACAATTATTATGCACTGGTAGAATTCCTATTTCCAGATCAATTATTTAGTAGTTCGCCTACTTCATTTTGTAATCTACAAGAATCGATTTCCTATATTGCAATACGCTTGGGTTAAGGGCGACTGGCAAAAATTTTGGGTTTTTGAGACGCGATAAATCGCCGTCTCTACAAGTATTTTGGTCTTACCTGAACTATATTGTCGTATATTGTGGAATTGCTTGTCTATGGTAAATGAGTGCAGGGTTAAAGCGCCGTATGACCAATGAGTGCACTTTAACCCTACATTTTAGGTGTGGGATGAAGCGATCGCTTTAGAAAGTAAAATCAAGGGCGGTCAATTTAAATGAAGCAAGCTACTTGACAAAGTGCGATCAGATTTGAGCCGATCATTTTGGGGAATAGAATCCTCTAAAACTATCAGCACTGTTGAAATAACTCCTTAAAGCTTTTTGAGGCTGCTTCAGGTTTAGCAACAATTTCGACAATTTTATTGCGTGCATCTGCTTCAAATAGGGCCTCAACAGCAACTTGGGCGACTTTCTGCCTGGGGATGCTACCGTCAAACAATGTATCAGCGCTCTGCATCACGATCGCATCTGAGTTATCTTCATTCTTCAATCCACCAGGCCGCACAATCGTATAAGTAAGACCACTTTTCTGGATATACTCTTCAGCTTGCTTTTTCCACACCAAAATCAGCCAAAACAAGTTTAGTGGATGAAATAACTGCGAAGTACACAAAGAAGAAACTAAGACAAGATGCTCAATCCCCTTTGCTTTGGCAGCTTCTACTAAATTTTTAGTCCCTTCAAAATCTACTTTATAAGGGCCTGTGGGGTCAAAACTAGGTTTTGCACCAGTCGCAACGAACAAAACTGTGCTATCTCCCAACGCAGCATTTAAACTTTCTGGTTGTAATACATCACCTACAACCAACTCGGCTTCAGGAGACAGAATACCCCTAGCTTTCTCTATATCCCGCACCAAAGCACGAACGGGAATATTCCGCGCTATCAACTCTTGCACAATCCGGCGACCTGTTTCACCGGTTGCCCCTGCTACAAATGCTTTCATGAGAAATGCTATCCTGGGAAACTATTGTGTGCTTGTTTAGTTCTTTATTTTAGTAATTCTATGGAGTTGATGGCAGATTAATGAGGTTTTGGTCAAAATGAGATATTAGTGTGAAATGACCCAAGCACGTAGGGAATTATTAATATAGACAGAACGCCAAAATATACAGTAATGCATTTATGCTTTCAAAACAAGGCGAATATAAATCCTGGGAAATAACAGAAGCAGTTTTACCTGTAGCGTCCAAGCAAGAAGAAGCGAAGGACACATTAACAGACATAAATGTAGCGACGATTACAAAATTTTACGGTCGTTATCAAGATTTTATGGAAATGCCTGCCCCAGCAGAGAAGGTTGCTGAGTATCTTAATACTCACGCCTTATGGTTTTCTCGTTGTGCTGAACCCATGAAAGTGCAATTACTTGGGGAAAATGGCTATGCTTTAGTAATTGGTCGTTTTGGTGCTTTCGGTTATGAAGTAGAACCGAAAATTGGTTTGGAATTGTTGCCCCCAGAAGAAGGTATTTACCGCATCCGTACAATCCCCATTCCTGATTACCAATCGCCTGGTTATGACGTAGACTATCGGGCATCTCTACAGCTAATAGAAAACGATGCTTGCAGTAGCGGCGAGGTTACGAGAGTTGAATGGGAATTGGATTTAATTGTTGATTTGCACTTTCCCCGATTTATTCAGCGATTACCCAAGTCTATAATTCAATCTACAGGCGATCGCTTACTTAACCAAATCGTCCGCCAAGTTTCCCGCCGCTTAACTCGTAAAGTTCAGCAAGATTTTCAGAAATCTTTGGAAATACCCTTTTCTGGGAATTCCAAACAAAAGCGCTGAGTCAACAGTCCTTTGTCATTTCTCATACACTAATGACAAAGGACAAAGCGCAAAGTCTGAGCGGAAGAGACCTCCGCTCAGAGCTTTGTAAAAGAGGACAAATGACTATGCTTTAGTAAGAATTCTTTGGACAATTTGCACGCCAGTAACAGCCTGCCAAGCAAAAAGTCCCAAAAGCGTGAAATTTAGCAAAATATGGGTTGCGCGTGCCCAGTTTGCCCCTTTCTGCATATAAGGGGACAAAGCAGCAGAAAATGCAATCAGACCTGTCATACCCAGTCCTGCCAGCAGGTGAGGACCGACAAATAACTTGCCATTATTGATGTAAGTGACACCCATCCCTCCAATTGCACCTGCTACCATCAAACCTAAGAGTATAGACCCGATTTGGTAGTGTCTGACGTTATATCTACCTTTAATCAGTTCTTTCTTTTCTTCCCCCTGAGCATTTCTGGTACGCTGTAATTGCAGCCCCAAGTAGGCAGCATAAATTGAGAGTACTAATAGCGCCCACATCAGCACCGGATGGAAGAAATTCAGCCAATATTTCACCGACGCAGAAAGTTCCAAGCTCATAGTGTTCTCGCCTAATTATTAAATCTTCATAAAAATTAGCATAACTCTATTCTCTGTGCTTCAAGTTGCACAAATTAAAAGAGTCTAAGGGATGAGGAGAGAAGACAAGAGTTAAGCCTCCCTTGCCTTAGAATGCTTGCCAAGACTGCGTTTCTTAATTTTTAATTTTTAATTTTCAATTTTTAATTGCATAACCCTCTTGCCAAAGTGCATAAACAATCTCAGACTGAGTTTTGAGGGTAGACGAACAAAACCCCCTGTGTGGGATCTCATTCATGACTGAAAACAACGATACTTTGCTGCTAAAAGCTGCTAAAAGTGGTGATATTAAGGGTCTGTGTGCGCTACTGGTTGCTGGTGCGAGGGTAGATGCGTGCGATCGCCAAGGTACTACGGCGTTAATGTTTGCTGCCAATTTAGGCTACACCGAAATTGTGCGATCGCTTCTGGATGCTGGGGCAAATATCAACTTGCCCAGAAAACTCTATGGTTTGACGGCTTTGATGTTGGCAGCTAGTGCCAAACAACTTGACATTTTGAAACTTTTAGTATCCAAAGGTGCTGATGTCAATGCCACTAATGAAGATGGCAGCACAGCTTTAATGGCCGCAGTCCTCAAAGGTCATATCGATGTAGTGCAAGTCTTATTGGCTGCTGGTGCGGAGGTGAGTATTGCCGATAAAGATGATGATACTGCCTTGAAACTCGCCATTAAGCAGGGAAACATAGAAATTTTACAAGCAATTCTCCAAACTGGTGTTGATGTCAATATTCCAGATCAAGAGGGTGAGACACTCTTAACATTAGCCGCAGATTTGGGGCATTTGGAGGTTGTGGAAGCACTGCTAGCGGCGGGGGCTGATGTGAATGTAAAAAACGCTGATGGTGGAACTGCATTATTGGCAGCAGCAGCAGGGGGACATAGTGCGATCGCAGCAGCTTTACTAGATCGAGGTGCTGAAATTAATCTCCAAGACCAAGATGGTGAAACTGCCCTACATCTTGCCGTTGTGGAAGGCTACATTGATGTCGTGCAAGTATTACTTAACAGGGGTGCAGATGTCCAAATTAGGAACTGTCTAGGTGATACACCACTGCTTGTAGCAGCATTGCAGGGACATAGCAAAATTGTCGAGGCCCTACTGTGTTCTGGGGGAGATATTAATGAGAAAAATCTTGGGGAAATGCCTTTGACGTTGGCTATATCACAAGGACACACTCAAACAGTGAAAGTGTTGTTAGACTATGGTGCTGATGCCAACACTCTGGGGGAAGATGGCAAAACTGCTTTAATTAAAGCAACCGAACGCAAACACACAGAGATCATACATTTGCTGCTGGCAAAGGGGGCAGATGTGAATTTTCAAGACTCAGCGAGAGCAACATCATTGATGTGGGCTGCCTCAGCAGGTTATGGCGAAATTGTGCAGTTATTACTCCAAGCTGGGGCAGATGTGAATTTAAAAAACCGTGGTGGTTATACTGCTTTGATGATTGCAGAATTTAATGGTTATAAAAATGTAGTGCGGAGTCTGCAAAAAGCTGGAGCGCAAGAATAGCTATTTTAATTCTGAATTTTTCAACTAAAATCTTTTTAGAAATATATTGACAAATGATTAAATGAAGGTTAATAACTTAAAGACCAAGTAAGTTGAAAACTGCCAAGTTTAGACCTAAGAAACAAAGAAAGCAAAACTCCGTCGTAACTGTTGTGAACTTGCTACGGCGGAGAAAAGAAAAATTAAAACGCCAAGAGGGAACAGGCTAAATGCTTGCGTAACAAGGATAGAAAAAAAGCAAAAATGAAGAAGTAAATTTACTTTTTGCCTTGTACATTTTACCTTTTACCTGCTCTCCCCCTTGACGTTTCCTACTGTGCTAGATGTGCAAAATATATAGTTTTTGCTTAAACAGAAATGTGTTCTAAGGATCATTTTTTATGTATTATCCTAATGACTAAATACAAACAATTCCTGAAAAAAGGTTAATTTGCGATTATTTGAGCGATCTCTACGGAAATTTAAAGAAAAAATAAATTAAAAATTAAATTTGGCGTGGTAAATATCCGGTTGCCATAACCAGTTGCCATAAAATTAGGTATTTATTCATGACTTGACCAAGAAAAATGGTTAATGACTATAAAATTTGCAGAACAACTAGTGTCATATCATCAGTGTTTTGCTTATCATCACCAATGAATTGTTGAACTTGGTCAAATAAATAATCCACAATCTCCTCTGGACCATTACAGTACTTGCAAGCCGTATTGAAGCCAGCGACAAAGTTATCCTCATCGAAGCGATCGCCACCAGCCGCCGCCGCATCGGTCAAGCCATCTGTATAGTAAATAATGGTATCCCCAGGCTCTAACTGTACCTGAGCATCTTCATATTGGCTGTTAGCATCCAAACCGATTAGCATTCCTAGAGTATCTAAACGGCTGACAGTTTTCGTGGCTGCGTGCCACCATAAGGGAGGATTGTGTGCCGCATTGCTATAAGACAGAATTCGACTGTGAGGATTATATTCTGAATAAAATAGTGTTACAAAACGGTGAGAATTTTCCAAATCCGCATACATAACTCTATTTAAGTTTTGCAGAATTTTTGCTGGGGAATTCCCATGTAGCACTTCTCCCCTTAGCATTCCTCGCATCATCGTCATAATCAGCCCAGCAGGGACACCTTTGCCCATGACATCTCCAATAACCAAACCCCAGCGACCAGTCTCGGTGTCGCCTTTAATCTTAGACCGAATTTTATTCTGATTGGTAGCAATAAAGTCGTAGTAGTCACCGCCGACACGATTTGCAGGCTTACAACGGGCAGCTAGGACTGCACCAGGTATTGTGGGACATTGACGTGGTAGAAGTCGCCGTTGAATTTCTGCACCAATTTCTAGTTCTTGGTCTAAGCGTTCTTTTTTTCTTAGTTCTACAGCTAGTTCATCGTTTTCGATCGCTACTGCTGTTTGGTCTGCCACTAACCTAACTAACTTTTGCCTAGTTTCTGTCCAACTGTATTCTGGATCGCGGCTCAATACATAGAGCCATCCCCTTTCTGTATGCTTTACCAGAATCGCCGTACCAAAGATTTGCACATCTGGCCCCAAATAACGATGCATCTGGTCATCCAAAATCCCCGTCGCATTCGCTAGAGGGGCAGTATTTGGCAAAAGTGTGATTTGACTGCTGGCTATTTCTAGCGCTTTGCGGATATTTTTACGCTGTCCACTATCTTGCCAATGTAACTGTTCTAACCTGACTTGACCATTAGGTTTGTAGAGAAACAGGGCGCTGCCGTCTGCATCTGTCACTCTTGTTGCCATTAGTGGAATCAGTTCCAAAAACTGATTCAAATTATTGAAACTTCTCAGGGCAAATCCTAAAGAACTGAGCAAATCTTGAATTTTGTTCTGTTCCCGGTGCAACCTTGCCACGAGTTCTTTGAGTGCCACGACTGGGGTGACATCCGTCGCGGCACTACTATTGTTGTCAGTGGGTTGAGAGGGCAGTTGAGACACAGGCACAGGTATTATTGCACTTTATATTGGCAGATTTTAGATTACTTATAAGCTTTTTGGCTTTCGTATTGCTAAACCATAATTAGACAAGACTTGTCACTTTAGCAAGAGTATAAAGACGTAACAGGCAACTTTTATCAGTATTTTATTTGCTTATTGTATTTTTGATGGAATCTTAGTCATTGAAAATCATGTATTTTTAGTCAAAATCCAACCCGTAAAAATTACTATAGCGGTTATCAATTGTATGGAATATAAACCTAACCCTGAGCCTTGTAGAGAGATGTGTATACACTGTAGCCTTTTCGAAGAAAGATCAAAGTGTATTGCATCAAAACGAGAAGCGCTATAGTTTTGGTGATAGTTCAGAAAGCTTTTCCTTTTTTCATAACTTAATTACCAAAGCATATCTCTAAAGTCAGAAAAATACTTTATTCAAAGAATAATTTATAACGCTTTCAGAGTAATTATTTGGGTATAGGAAACTAGGAAATTAGAAGTCTTTTGAGCGAAAACCTTAATAAACGCTCCAATCGAGCTTAGTTTGGTAAAAACATACTTACATTCATTCCAAAAGCTAAGAATATGTAAATAAGTCTTTAAATACTTAATCTGTATACCATAATTACCGTGATAATCGCCAAGGATGATACTAAATCTAGAAAAAATCTCCTCCCAAAACTTTAAGTCAAAAGCCAGAAACAATGTTGTCGTTTTATCATCAGAATTCAAATCTCTCGATTTACTACAAAAATATTTGTAGATTCTTTCGCAAGTAGGAGCTGAAAATACACCTGGGAGTGTTGAAACAGCTTACTTACACTAATTCACTTTTTGAGTCCACAGTGGACGACTTTCCGAATTTCTGATGGTCGGAAGCCGTCTTTCTGGCAAGCATTGGGCAAACAGTTGATGCTCGTAATCCAACTTTTAAGTAAGTTACGTGCAGCGTGCAGTTCTCCCGACTTGCTAATGCAGTCGCTTCGCCTGTTGGTGATGCTACGTATAGCTTTAGCTTGCTTCTTTGACAGCAGTACAAGTTGCCATAGCCAATATGAGTTAACTGCGGAGGGAAAAGACCACAGTCTTTGACTCACCTGCGTTGGCTCTCTAATGTACTACTCACCGCTCAGACTGCTGTCCATCCCACACTACAATAGTTGTATTTGTGGGGGTGAGTATATTGTCTACCTTTTAAGTTTCTACAAAATGTAAGTTTACGGGCTTTTGTGTGTAGCAACTAAATGTCTTGCTACTCCACTTAAAAAGCCCTTAAAGGGCTGAAAAAGGTCATTAGCTTGAGATTTTAGCAAAATTCACCCATTTATTGTGACAAATTTATGATTTTAGGATTTTAACTGTTTTTAGTTAGTTCAAGTGATAATACCAGATTCAGTTATCCCTAAATTTCTCAGTTTGTCAAGAAAAATTTTTAACTCCCAATTTTTCTATTAGCCACTCAAGAGAGCTTCGACAAACTCATAGCTCGAAAAGGGTCGTAGGTCTTCAATTCCTTCACCAGCACCAATAAAGCGAATCGGTAAACCTAGCTGTTGCACAACAGCTAGGGCAACACCGCCTTTAGCAGTGCCATCTAGTTTGGTTAAGACAACGCCACTCAATTGTGCCGCTTGGGAGAAAACTTCAGCTTGTCGTAGTCCATTTTGACCTAAAGTGGCATCTAAAACCAATAGCGATTCAACTTTGGCATTTGGAGCTTTTTTGTCGATAATTCGCCGGATTTTACCGAGTTCGTCCATTAAGTTTTTCTTGTTTTGCAATCGCCCAGCAGTGTCTACCAGAAGTAATTCTGTTTGCCGCGATTGGGCGGCTGCGATCGCATCAAATACAACTGCTGCTGGATCTGTATTTTTTCCAGGATTGGCAATTACTTCTACACCACTTCTACTACCCCAAACCTTCACCTGTTCGACGGCGGCGGCGCGGAAGGTGTCTGCTGCCCCAATCAAGCATTTATAGCCAGACTTTTGCCCTAAATGGGCAATTTTGCCAATGGTGGTGGTTTTCCCGGCACCATTCACCCCAGTGATTAACCAAATGTTCAAGGTTTCTTTTTCTGGGGTAAAGCTAGTTTTGTGGGATGCAATGCTTGGTGCATCCAACATATCCCGGAGAATTTTTTTCAGATAAGCAATCGCTTCTTCCGGTGCAGTAACTTCTTCTCTAAGTTTTGTCTGTAGCGCATTGATAATAAAGTCTGTCGCCTCTACACCCACATCGGCTTGCAGGAGCAATGCCTCAATTTCCGTCACAGCAGCTTGGTTTAGCGGCCCTTGACCAACGATCGCCTTCAGTTGGTTGAGAATACTCCGGCGAGTTTTGTCTAACCCTTGCCGGAGCTTTTTGAGCCAGGTAATTTCTTCAATAGAAACGTCTTCTGGATTTCTACCTTGAGCTGCTAAAACTTTCGCTGACCAGACAAACCCATCATCAAATACCAGTCCGGGAATTTCCTCTCCGATCTCTGAGGTTGCCGCTACTGGCTGTACTACCTCCGGTTCTGGAACTTCAATGGCGGTGGCTATTAGTTGATCTAGTTTTGCTTGCCGTTCTGCCGCCGCCCGTTCTAAGAAGGATAAATTAGCTGGTGCTGTTGGCTGCGTTGCCTCTGGCGTGGGGGCTTGCTCAATTTCGTTTGTGGTTATTTCTGGGCTTTCGACATCTGGCTCTTCAGCGATTGCAATTACCGAAGAATCTTCTGTATTTTCTTCCTCAGTAGCAGTTGGGATAATTTCTGGCTGTGCTGTTTCTAGGGTTGTACTAACAGGTTCCTCAGTTAGTTCTGATTCAGTGATTTCCGCAATTGCCATTTCTACAGTTTCAGGTTCTGCTAAGGCATTTTCTGAATCAGGTGGGGTTTCTACTACCTCAGTTTGTTGTTTTTGCTGAATATTTTTGTAAGCAGCTTTAGCAAACGCCAACAAGTCTGCCGTTGTGTCTGGTGCAGCTTCAGCAGTTGAGGTTTCGGCTGGCTCTGGTTGGAGTTCTTGTGCAGGAGTAGTTTCTTCCTGTTTTTTATCAGAGGGAGTCTCAGAGGAATCGTTATATTGACGGCGGAACCAATTAAAAACCATTGCAGCAGTATTAGTTATATGAGTTATAAGTTATAAGTTATGAGTTTAATTTAACTTTGCACTTTTTCTTGGGGTGAAAACTTCCCGGTTATCCTCACCTTTGATAGCTAGTTTGAGGAGAATCAGTTTCCTTCGGTTCGCGCAGTGTCTCCCTTTCTTCCAAAGGAGAGCTAGCGCCAAGGTAAAAGTTTCGCTTGGAGGAAGCCGCAGAATCGGCTACAGACTTTTCTCCATAGCAGTATATGAATTAGGCAGTGTTACTATGCTGTTTTCTTCTGCTCAGTGACTCGGCGCAAAACACCATTAATAAATCGATGACCGTCGTCTCCACTGTAGCGTTTGGCTAGCTCCACAGCTTCGTTGATGGCGATACTATCGGGAACTCCTAAGAATTTCATTTCTGCCACTGCGATTTGCAGGATATCGCGGTCAAGTTGGGCAAGACGAGTTACTTGCCAATCCACTAAGGCAGTAGAAAGGAGTTCATCTATAATGTGTCGATTTTCGTTGACAGTAATCACAAGCTCTTTAGCGTAATTACGGACTCCCTTATCCTGATTAGCTAGTTGAATCAATTCGGGGAAATCAACTGCCGTACCCAATTGATTGATTGCTGTCTGGGTGCAGGCGATCGCTTCTTGAAGCATTGTTCTGGCAGAATTGAGGTCGGAAGCGCGAGTTTGGCTACTCAAAAGGCGATCGTTACTGCGTTGCAGTTCACCTGCGGCATTATTGAGGGTATCTTGCACTTCTGAGGTCAGGGTGCGTACTGCTCCCAGTACCAATTTCGATACTAGCTGATCGTCTGGTAGTGTATCTAATTTTTTTGGGTTGACTGGCAATTGGCTAAGGCTTAAAAGCGCCAATTCACGAGCAATTTGCTGGGGTTTACGAGGTTGCATAAAAGTCAGGGGTGATTGTGCGAGAACTGAGTAACTAGGCTGGGCAAACTTACAAGTTTATCAATTTTGGCACAGTCAAACAACAAGATTACGCATTTGCTTGTGACTTTGCCAGATTGATTTTAAATTTCTTCAACGGGAATAACTTGCCGCTTGGTTTCGTCGTGTTTCACTTCCAGATTAGACTCTTTGGGGAAAATCAAGGGCGTATTAGGGGCGACAATGCCACCTGATACAACTATTTTAAAAGCGTCTTCAATGGACATGGAGAGGTTCACCACCTCGTCTTCAGGAACGACTGCGTACCATCCGGTAGTTGGATTTGGGGTGGTGGGGATAAAAACACTTAGCACGGGGCGGGACATCTGGGCTTGGATATCACTGCTGATTGCACCAGTGACAAAGGCGATCGCCCAAATTCCTCGGCGGGGATACTCTACCAAAATTACCCGGCGAAATTTGCCATTAGAATCTTTTAGTATTGTTTCTAAAAGCTGTTTGAGAGTTTTGTATACCTGCCCAGCTAAAGGAATTGCCTGTAATAATCGCTCACCAAAATCTAACAACCACCGCCCAGCAATATTGCGAGCCATTAGACCCATCAATAAGATACATAGTAGTGGTACAGCTAATCCTACTAATAAATTCAGTAAATTTACTAAAATTGGGTTCAACCCATCAAAAGGATTCAGTTGTTTGGGAATTTGGGTGAGGAAGTTGATTACCCAATTAGCAATGGTAATTGTCAGCCAGATAGTGGTTGCTAGGGGAATCACTACCAACAAACCAGCAATCAGGTCGTTTTTTAAGTCCTGTTTTAGGCGATCGATTACCAAGCCCTGATTCTCCTGTTTTAAGCTAGAGGAACTTTTGTTATTGGTATCCATACCAGCAAATTCATCAAATAGCAAAGGCTTTACTTAAAGCAACTTCTGCCGCAAGTAACTATCCAAAACGCTAGCACTTTGGCTACTACAGCAAGAATACGTACTTTTTGCTGTAAATCAGCTATTCTCCTACAAGCATAGACATAGATATCAACCAATCGGATGGCGGCTGGTTATTCTCAGAAAATGTCACGTTTCCTTGTAAGACTTGTAAATGATTGTTGCAAGTCATAAGGTATTACTAATCTATCGCGCTCAATCAAAAGCTGCCCATGATTGTGAAAGTATCACCAGGTAAACAGAGGAGTTATTTTATAGGGTTAGTCACTTTTGATCGGGAGCGGTTTTTATGAAAATGGTCTGTTATAAATATTAATTTAATATGGTGGTTTTGTTTAAATTTAAAGCGCGATAGGGCAGCACAGCTAGCTATGCTACCCTATTCATGAAAATTCTGATTTTGCGATCGCCTACTCACTCAATCGCTGCTTGTTGATTTTATCGGGAATCCTTCTAATCTCCAGTCCCGTTTACACCACATCAGCCTGTGTAGTTTCCGAATCTGCACACTGTACCTGTTGTGGACTCTCTTGTGCCAGAATTGCTGTTACGTCTAAATTAGGTTTTGGTAGATACTTCATTTCCCAAACTTTGAGCAAAATTAAGTATTCGTAGAATGCCTGCAATGTACACCAAGCAAGTCCAGCGTGTCCATCTAAACATCCGCCTAACATAAAATACATATATACAAAGCGTAGCAAAGGTCTTGCAGGTAAACGCAAAGACAAATCTTTTAGGGCGCGGCGTTTTTCGACTTCCGATTTGCCAAAGAATAAATCTTGCCAGTTGACCTTTCCCTGTTCTAACTGATACAGCGTTTCTTGAGCTTCATCTGTAGAATAACGGTTATGCTTATCAATCCAACGGCTCAAACCTTTGCTACAAGTGTAGTGGGGGTATGTTTCTTTTAAAAAGCTGGTTGTACCGTCACAAACTTCCCGCTCAGTATGACCATAGTCTGTAAACCACACCTTTCCGTGGCGGAAAAGACGCATTTGGTAACGGGGATACTGTGTGCTGTAACGAATCCAACGATTCATGAACATGACACGTTCAGCCACGTAGTAACCGATGTAATCGGGATTATGACTGACCTTTTCGCATTCCGCGAACAGTTCTGGTGTCATCCGCTCATCAGCTTCGAGAATATAAACCCATTCGTGCTTTGGGGGAATAGACTCTAACATCCAGGTGCGTTGACGGCCGTGGCTTTCAAAAGCGTGTTGGACAACGCGGATGGGATAACTGCTGGCAATTTCCATAGTGCGATCGCTACTGCATGAATCCACAACAATAATGTCATCCGATAGCATCGCTGATTCGATACAAGCAGCAATATCTAGTTCTTCGTTATATGTAAGTATGTAAATTGAGAACATTACTCAAGTTTTATAGTGATTTTACTCAGTGATAATTGCTTTTTTATTTTTATTAGCTATTAGGCGCATGGCAGTATTAACCGAATAATTTTTGTATAAGTCTTACTGCCATGCCAATAGTGGATTAACGGGCGGTAGCTTTAGGTTTACCACCTTGTACAGCACCCATACCTTTTAAGCCTGTCCAGCCGATGATAATGTAACCAATAGATAACAACAAACTGCTAATCCCAATCCGCAGTCCAGACTTCCAAGCAGTATCTTTAGCTTGTTGTTCTGCTTCTTCTCTGCGTTGGCGAACTTGGCTCAGTTGTTGAGTTCGTAGTGTCTGAATATCTGTTTGTTGTTCAATAGCTTTGTCAAGTGCTTGAGGATCTGTTTTAGCCTTCTTCAGTAACTCTTTGATATTTGGGGGAATTTGAGAGCTTTCAAGCGCTTGCTTGTATTTTTGATCGTCTTTGAGGATTTCACTAAACTGAGCTTTGGTTTGGGTTCGTAGTTGATCTAATTGGGCTTTTCCTTGCTCAGTATTCAGTTGTGCTTGCAATTGCGATAAGCGATTGTTGAGTTGAGCTTCTGCCTGATCTGCTTCTTGAGTGATTCGATTGAGTGTTTGAGTCTTAGCTTGATTGACGTTATTGAGGTGCAGGGGAAAAATCAGCAAGAACATCAACCCTAAAATACTTGAGAGAATTACGGCGGGAAATCTTAAATCGATCCCCTGGGGGCGATCGCTTCCTGCATCAGCGTTTTCAATCCAATAGGCAGCAAACAGCAGCCCCAGCCCCACTAGAGGAACAATCCCCCGATCAACTAGCGCTGTTGCCAAGTTGATTTGCCATACCCGATCAGTCGGTTGAAAGGGTAACAATAGAATCAAAAAGTCCACAAAAAACGACAAAATGCAGATTATTCCAACTACCTTAACGGTGAGGGCAGTACTCACGGAAGTAAAACGGTTAACCATAGTTTTTCAAACTGGCGGTGAATACGAGTGATTTTCATATTTCAAGTTACTTGAATATTGTGCCTATGACCGTGACTGTTGTGTAGAAATACAAAGCAGATTCAATATTGGTAAAGGCTATCTGCCTCTTGGTTTTCAACTAGGCCACAGTAACATTTGTTATGTACAGTGTCTTCAGGAAATTCCTAGTATTTTAAAATATAAGTATAATCGGTAACGTCAGAAAAGACTCATTAATTACCCGATTTCCCTTGTTTTCAGTTCTCAATCGCTTGCAACATAGGCATTTTGTAGGGGCGCACAGATGCACCCCTAGTGGGTTGTGCATCCATATAAAAATCACTATATCTCCCTCATCCTTTCACCTCACCCACAAGGGCTTGTTCCCAAATTGGCAGATCCTCGGGTCGGTCAACATCAGCTAAAGGCGACAAATTCACGTATGATAAATGAAGTTTTTGGGCAATGTCTACGGTTTTCTGGAATACTTGAGCAGTTCCCCACTCGATATTAACGAATAACTCCGGGATAGCTTGGCGCAAACCAATTAAGTAATATCCACCATCGATCGCAGGCCCAAGTACGAGGTCAAAGGTGTGTAACTTTTCAAAAGCTGTTGCTAGAATCTCGGCATTGACTCCAGGACAATCTGTGCCGATGATAATTACTTTTTCTGCACCAGATTGAAAAGCATCGAAAAGCGATCGCGTCATCCGTGAACCTAGATCACCTTCGCCTTGAGATTGGTAAACCAAATCTAACCCAAGCCAGTCTTGCATGAGTTGCAAATCGCCACCTGCAAATCGCACTTCCACAGATATGGCAATGGCTTTTTGCAATTCTTGAACCTGAAATATTGTATATTCAGTCATTTCCCGTTGAAGATTGGCAGCACCAAGATTTCCTAAAGCAGGTATCAATCGGGTTTTTGTCTTACCTGGTTCTGGATAGCGAGTAAAAATAATCAGGTGCTGTTTTAGGTTTGCTGGTAAATTCAGCACACAATACCTTTTTTAATAAACTAAGAGATATTTTAATAGCAATACTTGTCGTTATCGGTTGTAGTATGCTCCTTTGCCGTTCGCATTGCCCCTAAAATCGTTGAAACAATAACACAACGCTTTACTTTACCACCAGACTTACTGGATAGCGTGATCCGTCCTAGATCATTAGGGCTTTTAGCATTACCTCTGTAGTCAAATTGAACTTTACGTATGTTATCTGACAGTTGTAAGGTTGTCTCAGAATCTAAGCGTACATTGGAATCTATATTATTCCAGTTAACCGTAGATGGGTTTACTGTAGCAGGATGAACTGCCCATTGAATAATGCCGTTTTGCTCACGAAAGCTAGCTTGCCAAGTCAACTTTTCTTTAGTGGCTTGGCTTCGGGCTTGATGAATAGCAAGGTGAACTTCGTTTTGAGCAGTGTTGAGACGGCGAGTCTCTACAAAAGCTAGCCAATTAGATATTCCCAGCGTAGCTAATATAGTAATTAATACAACAACTATTAACATCTCTGGTAGGGTAAAACCACTACTGGAGTGCTTATTCAAAAAATTTTTTGCATTAACTAGAGACGGTAAATGCACCTGGATATCCATTTTTATTTTCTGATCGCTTTTCAACTACCCAGTCGTTGAGCAATGTTTCAGTTTCTTGCCTTCTAACCTGACGCTGGTTAGTAATAATGTCTAGCAAGGTCGGCAGAATAAGGATTGTGACAATTTTCAGTGACAGTTTTAAGGTGAAATTTATATTCTGAAGTCTTGAAGGGTCATAAATAAAATACTTACACAAAAATATAGCCGCCGCTAGACCTTTTTTTCTGTTAAATGGCTTTTGTAGAGCTTTGCAAACCAGGTATTTGTATAAATTTGCCAGACAAAGATTCCAACTATCCTTTAGTGTTGTTTGTGTAGCGTCTCGTAGAGAAGGTCTTTTTTTATAGGCTCTCTCAAGCACTTGCAAACAGGATCTTTCCTGTCTGACAAGATTGCAAGAAACTGAATTAGGAGTTATGCGATATAAGATTTGTACAGATGGGACACATATAAAATTAAACTTAGAGGCTAATCGCAGCCACATATCCCAATCCTGAGCCGCACCTAGGGATTCGTCAAAGCCACCTAATGCAATTAAAGATTTTCTACAAATTAAAGGATTGGAACCATTCTCTAAAAAGTTATTTAGTAGCAAATTTTCATAAACATTTCCATTAGCTTTAACACGCTTACCCGAAAGTATAAATTCACCATTTTCGTCAATATAATCAGTCCAACTGTAAGCGACTTTTGCGGTAACGTTTTCTTGCAAAGCCTTTAATTGAGATTTAACTTTATCAGGTGTCCAAATATCATCTGCGTCTAAGAAACTAACAAATTTTCCAACAGCATGGTGTAGCCCTCGGTTACGACTAACGTTTCCCCCGGCATTGGGATAGGAAAATACTTTTATTCGTGAGTCTGGGATTTTTGTAATAATTTCTAAGGTTGAGTCTTGGGAACCATCATTTATTACAATTAATTCTAGATTGTGAAAACTTTGATTTAAAACAGATTCAATAGTTGCTTTAATAGTTTTTTCACTATTGTAAGCTGGGATAATTACACTAACTAATGTTTTATTTAAAGTTGACTTAATCATGTTGTACACTTCTTGTTTTCAAGATTTTGTCTAACTTGCATCTTAAAGAATAAAAGGGACTCATCATACTAGCTAAGTAAAAGTTAAGCTCAAAAAGAGCAATTAGATTAGTTTTAAATTGCCCTCTATACTGAATGAGGTGCTGTAATACTCTACGTAAATTTCCTAAAATAGTTTTCACAAAAATTATTGGTTTTTGCCAATTTTTAGCATTTATCAAACGTAGCTGAAAAATACACAAACCACAGCCACGTGCCAAAGTTAGTAAATAATCTCTTTCCAGCCGCCAATGCGGTATTTGATGATAAGTATGCATGGTAGGGTTATACCAAATTTGCCAGCCTGCATAATGTATATAAAGCAATGGTTCATAGTCATCACCCTGCACAAAAATACCAGGCAATTTGCCGCTTAAAGTCGGTTGTTGTGGTACATTTTCACACCATACTTGTTTCCTAACAACAAGTGCTGCCGCAGGAGGTAGTCTTAAATTCTCTGCATCAAATAAATGCGGATTTGAACCATGTTCTCTGATTGCTAAAAAAGCTTGAATTCTTTCAAAATTTTCTGGCAGCTTTACTTCAAAATCCCCATGAATCTGTCCGCTCCAAGCACCTGCTTGAGGATGCTCTAATCCAAAGGTATATGCTTGAGCTAACCAATCAGGAGCAGGTAAATTATCATCATCTAAAAACGCTATTAGCTCACCTCTTGCTTCACGTACTGCCCGCAATCTTGCAAAAGCGGCTCCCTGTTTTGGTTCTAAAAAATATCTTAACCGACAATTTTCATCATATATTTTTTGGTAATTCTGGATTATTTCAGATGTGTTATCAGAACTATTGTTATCCACAATAATAATTTCCCAGTTAAGTTTTTCTACTCCTATCTGGTTTAATAGCTTATCTAAAACTTTAGGTAAACGGGTTGCTCCGTTATAGGCAGGGATAGCTATGCTAATATCTAAACTTTCAACTGACAAGTTGACCATAATACTTAATGCTTTGATAATTTATTTTTTAAAATATCCATTTTTCCAAAGATAAAAAGGGCTAACGAAGCTACTAAAAAAAAGTTCCATTTCGCAAGCAACTACCAAATCGTGTTTGAGTCTACTTCGGTATTTGAGTAAGTGGAAAGCAATTTTACGTAAGTCATTTATCATATAAGATAAAAGAGCAATTGGTCTATATATCTGTTTGATATGAACCATTCTAGTTACATAACGGCTAAGTCCAATTCCTCTAAAAAAGGGAATTAAATAGTCTTTTTGTAAACGGAAACTAGGTATTCTATGGGAAATTTCCATTTCTGGGTTATACCAAATTTCCCATCCTGATTTTTGGATATAAGACAACATTTCTAAGTCTTCACTGGTAAGCATATTACCCTTAACTCTCCCAGTTAAAATCGCCTTATCTGGCACACTTTCTAGCCACGCTTGTTTACGCACTACAAGTCCGGCAGAGGGAGGTAGCAATTTTTTAGATGCTTCATATAATAACGGTAAATTACCTCGCTCTGTAATTGCTAAGAATGGAGCAATTCTCTGAAAGTTTTCTGGTGGTTCTACTTCCCAGTCAGGGTGAATTTGGCTGCCATAAGCTCCCGCTTTGGGGTATTTTTCACCAAAAGTATAAGCTGCATATACCCAATTCGATACTGGATAGTTGTCATCATCTAGAAAACCTATTAATCTACCTTTAGCTTCTGCAACTGCCCTTTTTCGGGCATAGGCTGCCCCCTGTTGTGCTTCAAAGCAATACTTCAAAGGGTAAGAACATTGCCAATTCTGTTGATAGGTTTCAACAACTTTAGCTGTGTTATCAGTGCTGTTATTGTCTACAACTATAATTTCCCAAAATAAATTGTCGGTGTGAATTTGGTTTTGTAGTCGTTCTAATAGTTCTGGTAAACGACTTTCACCGTTATAAGTTGGGATTGCTATAGTAATATCAAGGTTTTCAGTCATTTGAAAAAATTTACATTTTGATATTTTGATTAAGACGCTTTTTGTTTTATAAATTGAACCAATAGCTAGTTTATTACTGGCTCTTAAATAAATCTATCGAACATTAAAAACTGCACCTGATGTTTTAATTTTGCTATCAATGTGCAGTTTTATATACAGTATTATTACGTAATTTGAAATGAAGATTCCTGCATAAGCTACTTAACTGCATTTATCATCTTGTGCTGTGAGCATTGAGCCTAAGAGAGTTTTCACAATGACGCATCGCTTGACGCTACTAGCCGATGTGGAGTTTGCAGAGCTTGGTACAGCTACCACTATTTTTAACCCAGGTGGCTCTGTCGAAGGGGCTACAGGTGTTCCAAAGCTTGCATTGGGTAAAGTCCCCATATAGTCAAAGGTAATTTTTGTTGACGCACTTAAAGTGTAAGAGACAGATGAACCAGCAGTGTTTTGACTGGTGAGATTTGCACCTAGCAGAAATTTATCAGAGCTGATGCCTACATCTGCTCCTAAAGGTTTCCATGTAGGGCTTCCAGCATTGGTATTATAAACAGCAACCTCTGCATTTTGGGTTGTGCTATTTTTCTGAAAACTGACACTGTAGCTAAGTTTTTTGTTTTTAGCTTCGCGCTGTGCTTCTTGCAGTGCGGCTAAAACAGCGTCGTTAACCTTATTCACTTTCTGCCGATTCACAAAGGCAAGCCAACCAGGAGCTGCGATCGCTGCTAAAATTCCAATCATCACCATCACTACAATTAATTCCAGCAAGCTAAAGCCAGCATCTTGTTGGGTGTATCCAGAAGCATAGCGTAGTCTGTGAATTAAACATCGCTGTTTACTGGTTTCATTTTTACTGTTTGGGTTAAATAACTTCAAACTTAACTTTCCCATAATTAGCTGCCATTAATTAATCCTTGAATTTTCAGCACTTATTTAGTAAATAAGTATCCGCGCCCTTGTACGCGCATACTTGCATTTGGAAAATAAGTTTTGTTGGTATCTGTGTAATTAAGGTTATTGCTTTGTAACCGTGCGAGTGCATTGCCTCGTAAAAATACCTGTGCTGTTGTGTTAACCCTATCGATACACGCATAGAAACCAGTCATTTTGCCAGCATTACGTGTATTAAAGCTAGCAGTGTTTGGTGATACTTTTTGCCATGTGTTGTTATCAGTAGGACAAGTTGCCGCAGGTGCTGGTGTTGTATCATCAGTTTTGGTTTGATCAATAAAGTCAACCAGTACTGTAGTATCAGCAGTATAAGTTTCTGTGGCTTTTACCCAAGCATTCATCTTGTCATTAATAGTGCCTACTCCATCGAGTTTAAATAGGGTAAAACCTGGACTTGGACAATTACCACTAATATATTTGCCAGTGTAGCCAGTACAATCAACACCAGTACTAGCTGGTACACCATCCTTAATTTGCCATCTCGCAATCCGAGCTGCATTAGACCAAGTAGAACTAGAAGTAGCGTCTTTAATTAAATAGTAGGCAACTAATGAGTATACAAAAGTATCATCTTTTTCGGTTCCTGTAATTGTAAGCGCTTGATTAACTAATTCTCGCTTCCAAAAGACAAGAACCGGGACTCTATCTGTTGCGCTCGAATTAGGTAATTGATTTTTTATAGCTTCAATTCCGTCAGCATCATAAAGATAAATTGCCTGTTGTAAATCACGGGAAATATAATCTAGCGCAGTTTGAATTTCTTGCTCAGAATTTGCCTTTACTTGCTCCTTTCGATCTGTATCCATAATGTTAACCATGAATCCTAGCAACGGTGTAATGATGAGGAATGCCAGGATCATGGCAATTAACAATTCAATCATTGTAAAACCGTTAACTTGCTGAACTAACCTAGAGCGTTTTAGCTGGCTTTTGATTAAGAATTTTAGTGTACTCACCATATTCTGGAATTCTCTTTAGTAATAAATGCACAGTGAGCATCGCATAATGTGAAACTGCTTAGTTCTTTACTGGCAAGCTTGATTTGTTGCATTACCTAGTCGTCGGCATAAAGCCTGAAATGTAGTGTTAGTATTGCCAATGTCGGTTGTCATTTCGACTAATGGTGCTTGACGATCGCCCAATCCACCTGTGAAAGTTTTTTGTGTTTTCTTATCACTATTCGAGTTCCCTGTATTGGCTGTTATAGTTTTACTAAAGTCAATATCTGTTCGATAAACCCGAATTGCCAGACGATAACCGTCGTTTACCGAACTACCTGTGACTTTAACTTGAGCAGCTTGAATGTAAAACTGCTCAAAGGGCTTATCTCTACAAGCTGTAGTACTAGTAGTAGTAATAGTGCCATCAGTAACCTTAAAGCAATACAAATTCGTATCACTTGCTTGCGGAACAGGCATCTCTGTACTGCTAATTAAATAGGCTGCTGCTTGAGTTGAATTTGAAACATTTCGGGTTGTAGTTGCACTCACAGGATCGCGTGCAATGATTGTACTTGGCGCTGCAATTGCTCCAGTTCTTATAGCATCAATAAATGCTTTTGTCGCTTGGGTTGCCAGTTCCACTCGTCGAGACTGAACGCGGGTTGCTGTTGAGATGACGATCGCAGGTGCGATCGCTGCCATTAAAATAGCAACTATAACTATTGCTACCAAAGACTCAATAATCGTAAAACCAGACTCATCAGCAGGGATGATTTGTTGCTGTAGTTTGTGCTTAATCATTCACTTATCACCAGCTTCTGATACCAATTTGCATTCAAAAACGTAATTGAGAAATTTTACTCCCCTAAAGTTAAAGTTACAGTTTAGGAGAGTAGTATGAAGTTTTAAGATGGGCAGTTACTAGGACGTTGATCGGAATCGATTGCAGGAGTATATACAGGAGGAGTGCTAGTATCGGGTTTTTTCGCACACAACAAACTTTGCACCCATGCGTCATCTCGACCAACTTCCCGGAAGTACTCATCTGGCAAATCATCTGGTATGGTTGCCAATTTTTGGGCTAATAAGTCAGGCGACTGAGATAGCAGTGCTACATCATAACCCCATTGCCGTGTAGGAGCTAGATAGAAAGGTGTTCTGCTGTTGTTGCCTTGAATCTTATACTTAAAACTATCAGATTGAGTTGATATAGATGTGTTGAATGATGCTGTGGCATAGGCACTTCGTTTAGTCTGGACGAAAGAGCCACTAATCCTAGCTTTAATGGCATCACTTGTTCCTCCTGTTGGGTTCCAATTTTCTACGAAGCGCACAAAGTTGTGTAAACCACCGTTATCTTCCGTAGGACGTGCTGGGGTATCTCCAGCCACAGCAATTAAATTAAAGGTAGTTTCAGTAGCTGTTTGCAACCAATTATTGTGGGTTCCAGAGACAATATTATTAGTGTTGTCTGGGTCTTGAGGAGTAGCAAAGGGTTGGTTAATTTGTAGAACTGGTTCAAATCCAGTGATAGCACCAGCAGTTATAACAGGCTTCAGCCAGGGCATGAACACATCGTTTGGTGGCGGTAATAGTGTTTGCCCTCCTCCTGTAGTTGATGTTGTTGACCCTAGAGGAAATTCTTGTACCTTACCAGGGTTGGTGTTATCAACTCCTAAGACTCTAAGAGGAGTAACTAACTGACCAGTTGTTGCATCACGTACAAAAGCAATTCTCCGAGGAGCCGTTGCAGGAAAGCATCCTCCTGAATAATCCGTCGCTGGATCATCAAAAATGTATCCTGTTTTTATTCGACTATTGTTTGGATTTCCATTTTTACCAACAATTTGACCATTATAAAACGTATTACCTCCTCCACCTCCACAGGCTGTCTGTATAGTCCATGCAGTTGTCGCTTTTGTCGGATCACTACAATCTGCTACGTTAGTTGCAGAGCAAACTTCCGTCAAATATGTCCCTGGTGGTATTTGTAGCGCAATCGGTGTCACAAAGTTGTTGAGGTAGGAACTACCTTGGAACCCTGTTGTAGTTGAGTCAAGGTCTTTGGGTATGCCTGTAGTGGTGTCGCGCCATCGAGCTACAGGAACAAAGCTATTGTATTGTGAGAAACCAGATAGTGTTGGGAATGGAGCATTATAGCTATTACTCCAGTCATAATCTCCCTCATCGCGGTAGCCCAATCTAAAGTTATTAGAAAGTAAAGTAACAGAATCTGCCAATACAGATGCAGGCCGCCATAAATCACCAGTTGTACAGTTTGGTAGCCTTGTATCATTTGGACGACAAGCGAAATTCGGATTGCGCTGTGCTTTGGCGCGAGTATAGAAATTGCTCCAATCATCTGACAATGCTGTTGTGAACTCTTCTTGGGTGTGAAGATTAAAGTTCCCCTTAACGTAAACAGGCAAATTGGTAGCTAAAATCAACCCTTTCTCTACGTCTCGATAATTATTACTTGTACCGCGACCGATTTGTGAGCCGTTGATGAGCATAATGGCATTAGGTCGGCGCGTTGGGTCAAGCGTATAATCTACTGGGCTTTCAAGTTTTTGCGCCTCTGGATCTGTCTTGGTTGAACTCAAATCTGGCAGTGCATCATTGCGAGTAGCATAGATAATGCCACTATTTGGCAGTAAGTATTCTTGCGCTGGAGTTGCTCCACCATACGTAGTAGTGCGAAGCGAGTTGATATCTAATACTGTGGCGCGAATTTCTAAAGGTTGTCTGTCTTTTGTTGCAAGATCGTAATCAGTACTTGTAGTGCTTGTTTGATTTGCCTTAACCTGTCTTGGATCTAAAAAGGCAGTTTCTTGAATTGCGCCGTGAGGAATAGGAGGTGTAGTGGTTACTGGAGAAATACTGCCGTCTAAAATTTGTAGAGCGCAAATTGCAGCATGAATTGTAGATTGTTCGGAGAGAGTACGATTTGCTGCTGTTTTTGCTAAAGCTTTTGCTAGCAGTCCATCATCTATAGAACGTCCAGCTAAATAATCTGCATTAGTTGTATCAGTTATTGGACGTTTTGGATCTCCTTTTATATCTCCTTTTGGATATTTTAATTGAGATTGATAAGTCAGTATGGCCTGATAATCACTGACTGCCTTAGTTGGAGGCCCGTAAACTATGCCGTTGTTGGATAAACCACCTGTAGCTGAACTATTAGCATTTGAAGCCCAAGCTGGAAGCCCTGTTTGATTTTTAGCAGTAGTGCTATTAGTAGGGACATAAAAGCTGCTTACACAAGCTATAGGCTGTGGACTTTGCTGGTCGTAACTAGTAGCTTTGTAGTGATAAACAGCTGTAGCTCGCATCCGCAGAGATGGTGTCTTAGTTGGATCGGCAATTTCGGGCCATGTATACTGTATTGAAGAATAATTACTTGCGCCTACAGCAGAGTAATCATACATCCAATATGGCTTAATAGTCTTTTGTGTGGGTGCTGGAGCTTGAGGCACTGGCATCAGATCAGACCAAATTTCTTTGGTAGCTGAAGTGAAAGTAGTACTTGCGGCTGTGTAACTATCAGGCAAATAAATCCCAGCACCAGTTACCACTCGTAAACCACCAAAAGGGTCTTGTATGGTACTCGGAACTTGAGCTGCTGCTAGTTCCCAATCTTTATCTCGGTCTGTAGAGCCTAAATCAGCTAATATTTGTACGCGAGAGCGGCGAGTGCGAGGTGTAGCAGGTGTCGTTGGTAGATCCCAGTTAACACCACTAATATTTTGGGTATCTTGGAAATTTGGGCCGACAAATAGGCTTTGATTGCTGTCCCACCAGATTTGAGGCAGATTGTTACCAATTACAACCCTGTCACCCAAGGATTGTTCTTTTCCGTCATAGTCTTTTTGTAGTTTAGTAGGTTCCGTTGCACCAGGTATCAGCTTATTACTGCTGATACTTAGTGTTAAATTACTGTAACCAGTACCCGTTTTACCATCCGTGGGATCGGTAGGATACATCCAAGCATCTACAGGGCGTAGGGTATCGCCACTGCCTTGAAGCGGAGTAGTTGTGGCGTATGTACCTAATGCAACTGATTCAGCACTCCCAGCAGCAACTTCTTTGTAAGGTACGCGGCGGGTGCGCTTTTGAAAGTAAAGCTGTAGCTGTTGTTTGCGTAGTGCGTCGTTTTCTGCTGTGGTGTAACTTGCTAAACCAAGCTTATCCTTTTGTTGTTGAATACCTTTGGTAACTTCTGTCGGATCAGGATTTGTAGTAGCTATTTGAGCGTTAACTAGGCGAGTGATACGCTGAGTATAGGCAAGGCTGTTATAAGCCATGAAATTCGCTTCATTTGATGCTGGAGTAGTTGATTTTGCAAAATCGACTTCAACAGGATCGGTAGCTTCTCCTTTTCTAAATAAATGCACTTTAGTGACATTACCTAAGTCACTTGTATCTGTGAAGCCACCAGCACCCAAGTTTCCACCAATTACTATTTTGGCATTCTCGTCATCGTAGAAACAGGAATCCTTACTACTAACTTGAAATAGCTTGACACTATTTGCTGGTGAACCAGTGAGAAAATTACTATTAGTAAAAATTCGTCCATTTAATCTGAAGGCTGGCCCGGGGCTAAGTCCTATATCATCTTCATAAAGAACAGCATTATTAACTACAGGAATTTGGACACGTTCTTGTTGATACTCTAAAGCAGAAAAGCTTTTATTACCTTTATAAAGTTCGTACTTAGTATTAGATGGTGTAGTAGTAATAGGAACAGTTGCTGTATAAACAAAAAAGGCTTTTTTCAACTTATTGCCCACTTTAAACCAGCCAGTATTACCTACTAAGGTAGCGCTTGTGCCTAGTGTATCTCCACAATCTCCGCTGACATTACCAGCAGTCATTGGTAAAGTTCTTGCTTCTAATGGATTTCTGGCATATTTATATACACCAGCGTTTATAGGGGGATTTCTAAAGTAAACGCCATAAAGTGTGTAGCTATCAAATTTGCCGTTGTTATCGGTATCTACAGGGTATAGCCATGCAGTATTTAGTGTCTTGTTCTTTTCAGAATCTTCGGTTCTTTTTGCTTTTTGATCGGTATTTAGAGCTAGTTGAAGTTGAGTTTCATCACCAAATGTATATTCATTGATATTGCCGCTCAAAGTAGAATACAACGCATCATCTGTTGGTGTGGCTCGTGGTAGTCGTCCGTCTTGAAACAGCTTATTTATTTTAGCTCTAGCTCGATCAATAGCTGGAGTTGCAGCGTTGAGTGCAGCCTCATTTACTCGAACATTACTAGCATTTTTAGAGCGTTCAAAAGAGCGAAATAAAATTGCTGTTGTTAACAGTACAACAACTAAAGATACCATTGCTACCGTTGGTAAAACAAAACCAGCATTTCCCGCACCACGCCTTCTATTAGTTGTAAAAATAGTTCTTAGAAACCAAATTATTTTCTTTTTTATTGTAGATAAAAACTGATTGCTAAGGTTTTTTAAATAAAATATTAGTGCCTTCAATAACTTGCGTTTTACAGACATAGAAGCTTCCCTGCTAAGTGTTTGTTTACGGATGTGAGGATATTTGAATTTATAGGTATTCAGCCTATTATTTAGGTTTTAGCTAAAAGTGAGACTTTTGATTTATGTAAAAATTAACCTTGTTTAAACATTTTTAAAAATGTAGTAGTAAATTAACCTGTAGTAGTAAATTAACCAATACGATTTATTCACTTTATATCATAGGTTCATTTTTTGGTTAATACCGAAAAATACTGATCTTCTCGAAATTATTTAATTTATGTCCACTAAAGAGATAAAAATTTATTTTTATATAGAAGGCTGATATCACAGAAACAAAACCTACATTTCCAAGCTAATTAAGCTCACTTTCATAGAAAAATAGTATGACTTAAAATTAACTTTGTAGAAATCCATTTCATTCAAAGCTAGCTTTATGAAGATGTTGTCAGCATACTAAGGCTATAATACCCACGTGTTAAGGTAAAAATATCAGTTAGGGGCAAAATAATATGAAAAAACTTAAAACCCCCCTGTATTAGGGAGGCGTTAGAATAAATATTCATAATTTCAAGCAAATACGTAGTAATTAGGTTTAATAGTCAATAGCTGAATTACACTGTTGCTTGCACAGACTATAGGACTAGTATTTAATTTTTGAAACTACCGTTGTAGGTTTTTATATATGGTTGCTAAATCTGCTGCCTGCATATTTACTGTGCGAACAGGTTTAATACCTTGGCGCAATTTATTAAGTAAATTAGTATCTGTTGCTAATCGCTCAAGAGCTTGAGTCCAAGCTTTAGTATCATTAGCAGTTACTAACCAACCATCAATGCCATGTTTTACAAGTTCGGCAATACCCCCCAAATTGGAACCAATTACAGGGAGGCCGGCTTCATGGGCTTCTAAGACTACTATTGGCCCAGTTTCTAACCATTGGGAAGGTACAGCTAGGATGTCATAATTGGCTAGAGCCTGGGGAAGTTCAACTCTAGTTAGTTGTTTTTCTATGCGAATTCGGGGGTCATTGTCAATTAGGTTAAAAATTTTTTGGCGATATCGTTCATCTTGCGCTATGCCATGAATTATCAATTCAATGGGAATCACCGCAGGTAAATCTTTAACTGCTTGGACTAAGATATCAATACCTTTATATATATCCCAGCGTCCTAAAAAAACTACTTTTAAAGTGCCAGATTGCTGTAATACAAGTGTTGATTTTTCTTGTGTAGCGTCAGAAATTCCGTGTCGAGAGAGAACGAGTTTTTTTTCAGGAATGCCGTTAATTAGTAGAGCCTCATAAAGCCAATCACACACTGCTACAATGCGGTCTGCAAATTTTGCCATTTCTAGTAGGCTTTTTTTGCGGGCAGTAACATAACCAGGTATCACAAAAGGACGCACAAACTGTCCTAAGTTGCCTTTGTCTACTGAGGCAGGAAGATAAGCACTTACAGGCAATGGCACTCTCCCGACAACAGCTTCGGGCAGATAGCTAAAACCTTTGACCATTGCAGCAGGCAGCTTTCTGCTTAAACTATCAGCACACTGAGAACAACGCACCACGTCTATTTTGCCATCACAAGCCTGTTGTCCATTGAACATCAGAGTAGTTCGTTGGCATAAGGGCAGAGGATAATGGATTGTTACCACCGTTGCCATGCCTAATTCTTTTGCTAAACGTAGATGAGGCAATCCACAAGATACTTCCCAATGGTGCTGATGGTAGATGTCTGCTTTTTGGTGAGATAGCCAATTAGCAAAATCTTCAAATTTTCCATGAGGAAATTGACCGTGATTCGGTTGTGTTTTAGGTACTGGGAATACAGGATATCGATAAACTTCTACATCGTTGTACTTGTAAGTATCACCGTGTGGGGAACCTAATTTGGCCGCTGCTATCAGGATGTCAATATCATGCGTAGGCTCTGCCAACGCTAAGAGCGATCGTAATTCTGGCAGTAAATCGTTGAGGTTTACTTGAATACCACCGCATTTATCTGGAAAATAACGAGCAAGAGCTTGGATTACTTTCATCGGGAGGAATCTCCAGGACAGGAAATCTGCTCTTGCTATTTTATTCGCTGTATTGTGAATTACCCAGTAATATCTGTACTCCAATACAAACTAGATCGCCCATTCTCACCTCAATACCGTTCAGTTAAGCCCAAAAAACTTGATAAAGACACGAAATTTCGCGTCTTTATAGGTTTTTTAACCTTTCTTTCTTTGTATGAAACCACCCTGCTCTCCTTATTAAAGAGAGCTAAGGTGTACACACAAGTCTTTAAGAGTTGCCCCATAAGCTTTTGATCCCCCCAACCCCCCTTAAAAAGGGGGGCAAGAACCTCTCAAAGTCCTACTTTTTAAGGAGAATTTAGGAGGATCGACAATATTTTGGTTTTGTAGAGAGATGTGTGTACACCGTAGATTAAGGAGAGGGGGAGGCGATATGGATTAAGCGCTAAAGTATTTTGCTACTGGGTGGTAAGTAATAATTGCAGTGGTTGACTGTTCTGGATAAAGTTGTTCACTTTCATCCATATACAATTTAATTCTGTTAGTCTGCAATAATTCCAGTTGCTTGTATTGGTCTTGGATGTTCGGGCAAGCTGGATACCCAAAGCTATAGCGTGAGCCACGATAGCGTTGTGCTAATATATCCCGAATATTATCGGGTTCTTCAGCAGTAAAACCTAACTCTCGGCGAATTCTGGCGTGTGTCCATTCAGCTACAGCCTCTGCAACCTGCACCGCCATACCGTGAAAATACAGGTAATCAGTGTATTGGTTAACCGCAAATAGTTTTTGAGCAAACTCTGTGGCAATTTCCCCTACAGTCACCGCCTGCATGGGGAAGACATCAATAATTCCCGATTCCTTTGGTGCAAAGAAATCTGCTATGCACAGCCGCCTTAATGACTTTTGTCTGGGGAATTCAAAAGTTGTAACCTGCTGTGATTGGTTCTCTGAATCATATATATGTAGAGAATTCCCCTCCGCTTGACAAGGGAAATACCCATAAATCACCTGGGGATGCAACAGATTTTCTTCAATAATTCGCTGTTTCCAAGTTTCTAAAATTGGGTAGACTTTCTCAGCTAAGAAAGCCTGATATTCTTCCTTAGATTGTTCCTTTGGTTTGCGGAATTGCCACTGTCCAGCAATCAAAGCTTGTAAATCTAAGTGCCAGAATATTTCCTCGATGGGAATATCACTAGGCTGCAATAACTTCGTTCCCCAGAAAGGTGGTGTCGGACGTTCAATATCTATTGCCACAGCATCAGAACGTCTCGTGTCTACTACTTTTGGTTCAGCAGATGTTTCTTCAGCAGTCTTAGCTTTTGGTTCTTTGTTACCATTCGTCGAAACTTCAGCCGTTTCGATTTCGTTCAAAAATCCCTGCAAATCTTCCCAGTTACCAGTAGCTTTAGCTGGCATTAATTTATCCATGAAGTGCAAGTCAGAAAAGGCATCTTTGCCATAAACGACTTTACCTTTATAGGTATTTTGGCAATCTTCATAGACAAACTTGGGAGTTAACGCCGCACCACCTAAAATTACGGGGACACTAATTCCCTTTTCGTTGAATACCTCCAAGTTCTCTTTCATGAAGGCAGTGGATTTTACCAGCAAACCACTCATGGCAATACAATCAGCTTTGTGCTGTTCGTAGGCGTTGATGATGTTTTCTACCGGCTGCTTAATTCCCAGGTTAATCACCTTGTAGCCGTTGTTGGACAAGATGATATCCACCAAGTTTTTACCAATGTCGTGGACATCGCCTTTGACTGTGGCAATGATAAAGGTTCCCTTGGCATTGTTGCCTGATTCTGATTTTTCCATGAAGGGTTCTAAAAATGCAACTGCCGCCTTCATGGTTTCTGCTGATTGCAAAACGAAGGGTAGCTGCATTTGCCCAGAACCGAATAATTCCCCGACAACTTTCATGCCATCTAGCAAGAAGGTGTTGATAATTTCTAAGGGTGGATGTTCTTCTAAGGCTTTTTTCAGATGTTCTTCTAAGCCAATGCGTTCGCCATCAATGATATGGCGTTTGAGACGTTCTGGGATGGGGAGACTTTCATCTAAGGAGCGATCGCGCTTAGTTGTCACCCCGGCAAACACTGTGGTAAGCTCTCCCAAGGGATCGTAAACGCAGACGTTACCCTCAAACTTCCGCTCATCATAAATCAACTGGCGACAGATTTCTTGATGGCGGACGTCAATCTTGGATAACGGTAAAATCTTGTTAGCACTGACAATGGCTGCATCCATTCCCGCCGTCGTCGCTTCGTGCAAAAACACCGAGTTCAGCACCATTCGCGAGGCTGGATTCAAACCAAAGGAAATATTGGAAACACCCAAAATCACATGACATCCAGGCAATTCCTCACGAATGCGCCGGATAGATTCAATTGTGGCTTTACCATTTTCTCGGTCTTCTTCAATCCCGGTGGAAATTGGTAACGCGAGGGTATCAAAGAATATTTCTGTGGGTGGTATGCCATATTCTACAGCTTGACGGTATGCGCGTTGAGCGATCGCAAACTTTTTATCGGCTGTTCGCGCCATGCCATCTTCATCAATAGTACCAATGACTATACCAGCACCGTATTTCTTCGCTAACTCCAGCACCTTCAAAAAGCGCGGTTCCCCATCTTCGTAGTTGGTGGAGTTCAGCAAACACTTACCACCGGCAACCTTTAAACCCGCCTCCATTTTTTCCCATTCGGTGGAGTCAAGCATTAAAGGCAATGTCACGTTATTGACAATGCGTGAAACTAATTCGTGCATATCGCGCACGCCGTCGCGTCCTACATAATCGACGTTGACATCTAGGATGTGTGCGCCTTCTTTGACTTGCGCCCTCGCCATTGAAACGAGTCCATCCCAATCTTCGGCATTTAGCAAATCGCGGCACTTCTTGGAGCCACTGGCGTTTAGACGTTCACCAACAATCAAGAAGGAATTATCTTGGTCATAAGGCTGAGTGGTGTAAATTGATGCTGCTGCTGGTTCTAAGCTAGGTTGTCTAACTTTTGGCTTCAGGTCTTTGGCTAGTTCTGCCAATTGTTGAATGTGTTCTGGACGCGTCCCACAGCAACCCCCGATCACTTGGACACCCAAATCTTCAACAAAATGCATCAGCGACATCCGTAATTCCAACGGTGTCAGGCGGTAGTGCGCTTGACCGCCGATGTTTTCAGGTAAACCCGCGTTGGGTATACAGGAAACGATGAAAGGTGAATGTTCTGCCAAATACTTGATATGTGGTTTCATCAAGTCTGGGCCTGTGGCGCAGTTGAGACCGAGAATGTCAATTGGGTAAGGTTCCAAAATTGTCAGCACAGCACTGATTTCTGAACCAACCAACATTGTGCCCATGCTTTCCATTGTCACAGACACCATTAACGGACGGCGATCGCCTTTTTTGGCAAACACTTCTTCAATTCCATTCAGCGCCGCCTTAATTTGCAGCACATCTTGACAAGTTTCCACCAAAAATAAATCAACACCACCATCCCACAGCGCCTCTGCTTGTTCAGCAAAAGTAGCTTTCATGGTGTCAAAGTCAATATGTCCCAAAGTAGGGAGTTTTGTTGTCGGCCCGATGGAACCTGCCACAAACCGGGGTTTTTCTGGGGTGGAAAATTCCGCAGCCACACGCTTCGCCAGTTCTGCGGCTGTCTTGCTGAGGTAATATGCTTGGTCTGCTAAGTCATATTCTGCCAGCACTAAGGACGTACTACCAAAGGTATCGGTTTCAATCACATCTGCACCAGCAGCGAGAAAATCACGGTGAACCTTAGCGACAGCTTCGGGTTTGGTGTGGACTAAGTATTCGTTACAACCTTCATACTGTGGGCCGCCGAAGTCTTCAGCAGTCAGGTTTTGGGTTTGCAGGTTGGTTCCCATCGCCCCGTCGAAAACGAGGACTGGGCTATCTGGACTACGCAGGCGTTCAAGGAAAGAATGAGTCATATTTTCCTAGAAGAAATGAGGACATCAAGTGAGTCTTGTGATACTCGACTTACTTTATTATTTTCCAAAATTGTGATATTTGTGGCAGCCTTTAATAAAGTCTGGTTTTCTTTATCAAGGAAGGCAGGAGGCAGAGGGCAGGAGGCAGGAGGAAAAATGTCCGACGACGCTCTCTACGAGACGCTGCGCGTAGCTTGCTTCTCCGTAGGAGTACGCAGACTCGCTCGCCGCCGGCGCTATCTGTTTCCTGCCGTGACCAAAGGGAACAGGGGTTTAAGACAAGAACAGCAAATTGAAAATTTGGTGGCTCTTATTAAGGAGGTGTCTGAATCCCCTTCTTAATAAAACCTCCTGCCTTCTGCCTTCTGCCTCCTGCCTCCTTCAAATAGCGATTTACTGATAACCTGCTGCTTGTAACAGAAACAACTTGGCATAACGTCCTTTTAGCTGTAATAATTCTTCGTGAGTTCCCTGTTCTATAACTTCGCCGTTTTCTATAACTACGATTTTGTCAGCCATTCGGACTGTAGAGAAGCGATGGGAAATCAAAAGTACCATCTGATTTTGAGTAATAGCGCGAAAATGATTGAAAATCTCAAATTCAGCTTGGGCATCTATTGCTGATGTTGGTTCATCCAATACTAAGATATCTGCTTGCGATCGCATAAAAGCACGAGACAAAGCAATTTTCTGCCACTGTCCCCCAGAAAGTTCCTGTCCTCCCTTAAACCAACGACCAAGTTGAGTCTGGAAGCTTTGGGGTAATTGGTCAATAAAAGATTGGGCCATGCCTTTTTCGGCAGCAGTTTGCCAACGGTTTTTATTTTCGAGATGTTCTACATCACCCACGCCGATATTCTCGCCCACAGTGAACTGATAGCGGACAAAGTTTTGGAAAATCACACCAATACGACGACGCAACACATCCACATCCCATTCCTGCAAGTCCAAGCCATCTAAGAAAATTCGTCCAGAGTCTGGGGTGTAGAGTCGGGTAAGTAGTTTGATTAAAGTAGTCTTACCGGAACCGTTTTCACCCACAATTGCCAGTTTTTCTTTGGGTTTCAAGTGTAGCGAAATGTTTGTCAAGGCTGGCTTAGAACTTCCTGGATAAGTAAATGATACGTTCTCAAAACGGATACCATCTTGAGGATTTAAACCAATGGTTGCCTTACCCCAAGACTTTGGTACTTCTTCTTCTAAGAAATCATAGAGATTTGATAAATATAGGTTGTCTTCATACATCCCTCCAATAGATGTGAGGGCATTGGAGAAAGTTGATTGTCCTTGACGAAAAACGGTGAGATACATGGTCATATCTCCCAAGGAAATCTTACCTTGTACTGTTTCTACTACAATCCAAGCATAAGCTAGGTAAAAAGCACCAGTACTGACTAAACCCAGGAGATAGCCCCACAATCCTCGCCGCAGAGTCAAATCGCGGTCTTCGCCATAGAGTTGATGAAACAGGTTGCGGTAACGCCCTAGTAGCATCTCTCCCAACTGGTAGAGTTTGACTTCTGTGACAAAATCTTCTCTTGCTAGCAGATTTTCTAAGTAGTGCTGTTGACGAGTTTCTGCCGCCCGCCAACTAAATAGGCGAAAGCCTTCTCCAGCAAACTTTGTTTCGGCAATAAATACAGGCATCGCTGCCAAAATCAGCACCACCACCGCCCAAGCTGAGAAATTTACTAGCAAAATACCGTAGGTAATCAGGGAAAGGGCATTTTGCACCAATCCAAAGGTGCGGTTTACTAACGAAAGTGGACGAACTGATGCTTCTCGTCGGGCATTGGTCAATTTGTCATAAAATTCTGAGTCTTCAAACTGCCTAAGATCCAGTGTCAGCGCCTTTTCTAAGATGAGTACATTCACTCGCTGACCCATTAGCGCCCGTAATAAAGACTGGCAAATGAGGATTCCCCTCTGACTACCTGCTAGTAGAATTACAGCGATCGCTTCTAATCCTACATAAAATAGGGAAGGATAAATATTGACAAAACCATTGTTTTGTGAATTCACTTGAGAGGCAAATACCACTGCATCAACAATTAATTTACTGATGTAGGATATCGCCGCTGGTAAAAGACCAGCCACTAAAGTTAAACTCGCCAGCAGAATGGTAAGCGATCGGCTAGTAGTCCATACCAAGTTCACAGCCCGTCCACTGTAGCGGAAAACCGTCAGGGATTGGCGTAGGATATTTCTTTTTTTTTAATTTTCATCTTTTTTTGGACAAGATACCCCAGCTTGGGCGGATCTTCCTGACTTTATTTAATCTTTATTAATTTTACCAAAAAAGAAGTTAGAACTCAGGAGCCAGAATCACGGGTGTGCGACTAAGTGGTGACTCTCATGCTTACATTTTTATCCCCACAACCTCCGACCTGCTTTCCCACTTAATTTTTGGTGAGTATCTGATAATAAAGCTGGAATATCTAACTTTTCTGGACACCGAGGTAAACAGTCTCCGCACTCTGTACAGCGATCGCCTTTCATTCCAGGGAACCAGTGACCAGCATTTTCAAACATTCCGTAACGATATTGTCCATAGTCTTTCATGTCGTATGCCACTGCGAGATTACGTAACCGCAATATCTCTGGAATATTGATATTTTCTGGACAAGGCAAACAAGCATAACATTGGCTACATTTATCAGTTCCCAAAGCAAATTTTTGGTGATTTTCTAACCTCTGGAAAGCAGAAATTTCTGCTGATTTTAGCTCTCCATTATGGTCAGCAACTTGCAAAGGTTCTATTAATTCATCTGGGTTGGCTGGCCCTATACTTAAAGTATTAATACGGTTGTCAGCAAGTAAAAAACGATAGCTTAGTTCTAAGGGGGAATACGGCTGACACAAATCTTTTAGGGTTTGGGGTGGCGTATACAGCTTTCCCCCTTTGTCAGCAGGGGAAATAATGAAAATGCCCATATCTTTTTCGGCAGCTAGTTGAATTGCTGGTGCGTGCCGTTGAAAAAAATAGTAATAATGCAGATTGACAAACTCAAAAAAATCTATTTTGATAGCTGCCTCAATTAGCTCTAATGACCCGTGGCTGGAAAAACCCACGTGTCGCACTCGACCATCAGCAACAGCTTCTTCTACGGCTTGCATACAGCCATTTTTGGCTTGCACCCACTCCAAATGTTGCCAAGTGTTCAAGCCATGAACCCCTAAACAATCTAAATAATCTAGCTGTAATCGTTCTAGGGATTCATCGATGCACCGACGCATGGTGTCAGCATCTGCTGTAGCTGAGATTTTGGTAGTGATGTAAAGCTTCGTTCGGGGTACTGATAACCCAGCTTTTAATGCCCTACCAAGATACTCCTCGCTTTTGCCGTAACCTCTAGCAGTTTCTAGATGATTAATTCCTAGCGCTAAGGCTTGTTCAATGATCTGGTGAGCATTTTCAAAATCAGCCAGGTAGCGCATTGTTCCCAAGGAGAAAACCGAGAGGTGCAGATTCGTTTTGCCAAAGCGTCGGTATTGCATAAATTGAGTGCTGAGTAGTGAGTGCTGAGTAGAAAGACGATTAATATTGTCTGTACAAGAGTGAAAAGTAAAAAAAGAAAGAATAAAGAATTTACTTTTAAGATTCTCTATTCTTTCTCAGCACTCAGCACTCAGCACTCAGCACTTTTCTAGCTGTCGCCATTACCAAAGCGCTTGATCAAATCTTCAGGACGGAGATTAGAAATAAATTCACGGAAGGCTTGCTGTTCGGCTTCATCTGCATCGCGGTCAACAGGGATAGAAGCATCGGCAATCACTTCTTCCATTACCCAGATGGGGGTATTTGTACGGAGAGCAATGGCGATCGCATCGCTAGGACGTGCGTCAATTTCTTTTTTGACCTCGCCTTGCTGGACAATTAAAGCTGCATAAAATGTATCCTTTTGCAAGGAATGAATGATCACCTTTTCTAGAGTCATATTCCAAGTCTCTAAAAGATTCACAATCAGGTCGTGGGTTAAGGGTCTGGGAGGCTTTTGATTCTCCAGTGCGCCCATAATTGCCCTAGCCTGTTCCTGACCAATATAAATTGGCAAAGCCCGCCGATCTGAAGAATCTTTCAAAAGGACGATCGGGCTGCGGGTTATGGCATCTAATGCTATGCCAGCGACTTTCATTTCAATCATTGCCTAAGCCTCTACAATGCTTTGAGAGCCTTGGATGCCGTGTAACAAATAGTACCCTTTCTTAGGCGGTTTGGTGACAGTAATAAACATAAGCATTCGTTCTCTATAATTGCTTCTATTAAACTCCGAACTTGTGGTGAAAACCAGAGTAAGTCAAATTGGTCTTCTTAGACAATAACCTTCTTACCCAAGTATGCCTTGTGAAGGATGCTAATGTGTTAATATTCCTATACGAAAAAAAGTCAGAAAATATACTTGGATGTTCGACATTTCTGTGACAATTACCAATTCATTTCAGGCAAATTTAGGCAATAAATAGAGTTAGTTTGACAAAAAAGCCGTGTTTACAGGATTAATCCAAGCATTAGGAACGATAGAACCCTTGGGGGGCGATTCTTGGCAAATTACTTGTGTAAGCCATTCTGGTGAAGTAATTATGCAAGATTTGGCTTATGGTGACAGTGTTGCAGTAGATGGCGTTTGCTTGACAGTGGAAAAAGTTTTAAAAGACGGGTTTATCGCCACAGCTTCGCCGGAAACGCTACGCCGCACGACGTTGGGAGGTGAGCAAACGCAACAGAGATATGTCAATTTAGAAGCGTCGCTAAAGGTGGGCAGCAAAGTTGGCGGTCATTTTGTGATGGGTCATGTAGATGGCATCGGTCGATTGCTAGTGGCAGAACAAACGGCTAGTTCTTGGGAAATGACCTTTATTGCATCTGATGCGATCGCACGATACATTGTCCCCAAAGGTAGCATAGCTGTCAACGGCATCAGTCTCACAGTAGCCGCTTATGACTCAGAACTCTCTCAGTTCAAGGTGGCGGTAATTCCCCTCACATATAGCGAGACAAATCTTCGCTATTTGGTTGCTGGGAGTTTGGTGAATCTAGAAGGGGATATTCTCGGCAAATACGTCGAAAAATTCCTTTACTCTGGCAACCCAAACACCACAGCCCATGATGAAACAAGTTTAGATGGCATTACACCCGCATTCTTAGCAGAACACGGGTATTTGTAATTGGGAATTGGGAATGGGGAATGGGGAATGGGGCATTAGTATATTCTTCCCCTGCTTCCCCTGCTCCCCTGCCCCTCAGCTTCTTCTAGCTGCCTGGTTCTTGGCTTACCTGGGCGGTTTGCAAGCCTCTTACTAACTGGCTGAGGGCGCTTTGTAATTCCACGCCTGGGTCAGTAGCAACCCAACCGTTAGGTGTTAGGTGGCGGACTTCAAAGTGCAGGTGAGGGCCTGTGGATGCCCCGGTGCTGCCAACTCGGCCGATGAGAGTTCCAGGTTGTACCCATTGACCGGGTTGAACAAGGATTTCTGACATGTGACCGTAGAGAGTTTGTTCAGCAGATTTGTGATTGAGGATAACGGTTAAACCATAACCACCCATCCAGTTAGCAGTTTCGACTTGACCAGCTGCTGCTGCTAAAACTGGTGTTCCCGTAGGCGCACCTAAGTCTGTACCAGCATGGAAGCGTTGATTACCTGTAATTGGATGAACTCGCCAACCAAACAACGAGGTAATGGGAGCGGGTATAGACAAGGGATACATCATCCCCGTCCCATTATAGGCAACTGCCCCTGTGTAGGGAATTTGTGGCAATACCGATGCTAGTGAGAAGTCGTAAGCTACGTTACTTGGACGGGGTGCAATGTTGCCATCTGCCATTGGTGGCGGTAAAGTCCCGCCACTGGGTGCGATAGGAGTTGCACTCACTCTTGTGGGGCTGAACTCGCTGGGATTCGGGATAAATCGATTCGGGCGATATGCGGTCTTGGTGTCACCACTATAACCATTTTGAGTAGCACGCCATCTGCTGTTGTTGCCAGTCGTTGCAACTTGCCGCGCGGTTGTAACTACTGGCAATTGGGCGTTTTGACTTCTTCTTAGCCAATTAGGTGCTGCTTTTCCATTAGAATCAGCTACATTCCTTTGGGGTACTTTGGCGCAAACGCCGCCTAATACGCTTTGTCCTGAAGGCAAAATCGCTCGGCAACCACTAGAGCGTTCTGTGAGAATTACAGAATTTGGTGCTTGATAAGTACCTGTAGCACCACTGTCATAACTATTAGGATCAATATAGGCGTTATTATAATCCTTGGTTTTACCTGGCGTTGCACTAACAGAACTGTTGGAGTTATTCGATGGTTGAGCAACTTCTGGGAGTTTTTCAGGTGCATAGCGGACAGGGGTATTGGGTTTTTCCTGTCTCACCCTTGCAGGAGTAACCTGGGAGGTTTCTACTTTGGGTTTTGACTGTCTGATAATAACAACAGGTTCAGCAACTTCAATTTTGGGTGTAGACTGCCTAACTGGTTCTTTTGATTGAGCTACCTCTGGCTTGCGTAGTCTCTGTTTGAGTCTGGCTCGCCGTTGGGAAAATTCCGGTTGTGCTTGAACTGCTTCGGGTGCAACAGCCTGCTTTTTAACTAGATTTGGAACTACTGTTGGCTGGGAAGTTTCAACAGTGGGAACGATATTATCTACTTGTGTTTCCGTTTGGGCAAACACAAAGCCGCCGCTAAGGAGGCTGACGCTACTCAGCCAACAGAGGCTCTGAGCTGGTAGTGTTGAGGCAAAACGTTTTTTTGTTAGACCTTGCTGCCATAAATGCAAACGATGATGGGCAGAATTATTGCGCTGCGTCATTTGTTCTCTCAGTTGTGTGTAATTAGCCTAAAGAGATGATGCTAGTGGTTTGTCTTGCCCAAAGAGCGAAATTTTGAACAAACCTCAAATTTAAACGGAAGATTTATGGTACCCCAAACTGATTGTACCGGGTTCAATATAAATTTCCGGTGTAATTAGTTCCTTTGTATTGTATGTTTCTAAATCAACTCGTAAATTTCCTTGAGGTGTTACCCCAACTACAGTACCTAAAAGATTATTGACATAAACCCGATCGCCCATGTTTGTAAGCAAGTCTAGATAGCGAGATAAGAGTATGCTTACTCCTTCTTGTTGAAGGCACTCCATACCGGATTCTATTCCCAGTAAGACTGTAGAGGTGAGTATTTCCAGACAAGAGATTGGTCTGAAATCTTGGGAAGCTTGCCACGATTCCAGATTAATTCCAGTTTCGGGTACTGGATTTGTCCAGTTAATACCAACACCAATTACTGCTTGGGTGATTTGTCCTTTGTTTACTTTGGTTTCTGTCAAAATGCCGCCTAGTTTGCGACCATTTAAAACTAAATCATTGGGCCATTTTATCCCAACATCTATACCACACTGGCGCAATTGAGACGCAATTCCCCAAGCAGTAGCGAAAGTTAGCTGGTAGCTGTCAGTAGCCTCTATTTTGTGGTCGAAAGAAATCGCCACGGAAACATATAATCCCCCAACTGGAGAAATCCACTCGCGTCCCCATTGTCCCCGCCCAGCAGATTGCTGAGTTGCGATGACTACTGTTCCTGAAATAGCCCCTTGGTGGAGTAAGTTCCAGAGGGTTTGGTTTGTTGAGGAGACGCTTTCAAAAAAGTGGAGGGAAAATGGTAAATATGTATGCTTACGCCCTGCTTTCAAGGCTGATTCCAAGTTTTGCAGATTAAATCCCACAGCAGTTAACCCAAATTCCGTTGTTCAAGTTAGCATTGATTGGCTGATGAGTGATTTTTGTTTAGGTTTGGTTGAAGATGCACACTTGGCACTGGCGCAATTGGGAAGGACTGCCTTATCTAACTTGTAGTATTCTGGAACATTGGCATCACGGCTTCTTTACCCAGCAGTTTTGGCCGCGATCGCCACAAGTTATCACAGAAGTATTGCAACCAGAGGCATCAGTCTATCGCTTAAAGCAGGTTCATGGCAATACTGTTCTCACCCCCCAAGAAGTTGAAAGCTTCTTAAGCTCTGCTGAGGATGATTTAGCATCGGCAGATGGTTTAATGAGCCAGCAGCCTCTCCAAGCCGTTTGGGTAGCTAGTGCAGATTGTACACCCGTGCTAATTGGGGATGTGAAAACTGGACGGGTGGCAGCATTGCACGCGGGTTGGCGAGGAACTGCCAAGAAAATTGTGCCCCTAGCGATCGCTAGATTACAATCTCAAGGCAGCAAACTTGATGATTTACGCATTGCAATGGGCCCGGCGATCGCTGGTGAGGTTTACCAAGTCTCTATCGAAGTGGCTGCTGAAATTGGGGCTAGCATTATACCAGATGAAGACCAAGAAAAAATAGTAAGTGCATTACATGAGCTACCAAATTCACCCTTGCTGGAAGATCCTAATCCAGGAAAGGTAAGGTTGGATGTGCGGCGAGTGAATACCTTACAAATGGAAAACATGGGAATTAGTGCAGAACAAATTGCGATCGCACCTTATTGTACTTTCCAAACTCCAGAGCATTTCTTTTCTTACCGTCGAGAGCAAGAAAAAAAAGTTCAATGGTCAGGGATTGTTAGTGGCATCAAAATCAATATGATCTAGGGAACTAATTGCTAAGACTAAAATACTCACGGTAATTGCTAAAATGGCATAACTCGGTAGGGCGAAGATAGTTACTTTCATAAAGTAGGGTAGTTCCCCTGCTTTCACGTTCCAGCGATTTGCTAGAGAGCCGATGAGCCAGCCATGAATAACTGCTGTTTGCACTGCTAGACAGCAAACTCCTGTTAACCAAACAGACATTCTTTTCATAGAGAATGCACAATGCTTAATCTGATATAGCAAATCATTTAGCAAAAAAACAACCGCAGGTATTAACATCACAGTACTAGTTTGCTGTGAATAGTTAATGGCAATACTCAAGCAAGAAACTAGTACCATTTCTGCTAAGTATATTTCTTTTGACCAGGCTGTGAGAGATTGTTGTAGATACCAATACCAACCCACGAAACTCACAAGTATCAGAACAATAAAGTCTGACAATAGCTTGGCAAAGAATGGATTATTGGGTAATAATCTTGGGCCCACTACCATCAAATCTAGGCGAGTAATTGAAAGATAGGGACTATTCGATGGATCGTTAAGCCAAAGTGAAAATCCACGAGCCGTATCTGGTAGGTATTGTGTCAAAGAATTGCCCGTTAATGCTAGACCTAAAAATACTAGACAAGTTCCTGTGACAACAGATACAAAAACTAGAAAAAAGCGTCTTTTAAATAGAAAATATAGAATGAATAATGCAGCTAATGTTGGTTTACAAACGGCAATACCCAAGCAAAGTCCTGCTGGAATATCCTGATATTTTCTAGCCAAGATAAACATCCATAAGATGAGAACAGCAACGAAAATGGCAAGATTACCAACTTGAAGATCGCGAACTAAGCCATAAATTAAGGCAGCCGAGATTGTACAAATAGTTCTGAAAGCTGGCGATTTCGATTCTAGGAGGATGTTCGCTCCCCATAAGGCCAAGCCGATTGCTAATATATGCATCACAATCCAGATTGTAAATGCAGTATTGATCGGAAAATAACCGAGAAACCAGATAAGAGGAATAATATTAGGTGGATAGACAAATGGTGGAATAAATCCACACGTTTTAGTTAGGCTACAGAAACTTTGGTTAAAAATCTCGACATTAAAAGGACTCAAATGCTGATGAGCCAATTTACTCGCCACATAAAACCATTTAAAATCCCATAAAGGTGGATTTGGCTGATTTAGGGAATAAACTAGCCAACCTGTATAGCAGAGAAATCTTGTGACTACTAATACAACAACTGCTTGAATGATAAAGTTAACAATTGGTTGACGAAAAAATTGCATCAATCGTTGGATAACAGAAGATTTTAAGAATAAAGAATTTTTCCAGGCTACCTTCTCATCATCGTCTAGTCGCCAATTATTTTTCAGAACCAATGCAACTACAATTACTATAATTAGGTTCCAAAAACCAAAGTTTATCATCAGCAATGATCTCAAGAATTATTTCTGTATATCCTAGATAACATAACTGATATATTTTGTCATAAATGATGTTTGAGTATTTTTTATAATCAATTTATAAAAGTTTGAAAATTACCCATCTAGAATCTCCGCTATTTATGGCTGGAGAGTGTCAAATAAAAAACTTGGCTCAATAACTCGCGGTGCATTAATGCCCGATCTACTAAAGATTGTATTTGCTCTGCTGATAAAGGATCGCCATTAGCATAATGCTCCATCCAAGTTAGACTAATCAAATTAGGATCATCGGGTAAACTCGCCAAATCCCACCCAGGCATTTCTAAGTCTTCCATAAGACGATTTACCTTGGGGTCATAACTAAGAGCAAAGCAACGACAACCTTCAGCAGCAGCCATAATCAAGCTGTGTAGACGCATCCCAATTGCCATCTCCACGCCGCGAAACACACCTTTCAAAAGTTGTGGATCTTCCAGACATAAAATCTGGCTGACATCTTTAAGGTGGGGTTGAATAGCTTCGGCAATACTTAAATCTTCACTTTTTTGAAATGGCAGTAATAAAATAAAAGCCTGCGTAGCTTTTTGAAAGTCAACCAAAGCACGGGTTAAATTTGACAGACGGGTTTCGGTAAGCTGGGGATGCGATCGCAACGTTACCGCAACTCTCGGCGCAGGTAAATCCCAAAGTCCTGGTACTGGTTTAGATTCCAACGCCCAAACCGGGTCAGGAGCTATAATACAAGGAATTTCCCACTCAGATAATAAAGCAGCGCTGGCGCGATCCCGGACACTAACTTTGGTACAATTACCAAAGGTTTGCCGCGCTAACCAACGAGTTTGCGGACGTACCAACGGGCCAATACCCTGCGCCCAAGCAACAGTTTTCAAACCCATTTTCTGCGCCACTGCCATCATTCCCCCATAATAAAAGGGGCTAATAGTGCTGGTAACATCTTGAATCAGACTCCCACCGCCCCAAATCAAGGCATCGCTTGAGCGTAAAGCTTGCAGTACAGCTAAGGGAGCCATGCGATCGTAAGTTTCTACATTGTAGCGATCGCGCGTTTCCTCTGGATTTCCCGAAAGTACCACAGGCGTTACGTGAGATGGTAACATTTGCAAGAGCGTTGCTAACAAAGCTTCGTCACCACCATTACCTTTACCGTAATACCCAGACAATAACGCCCGCATCTTGACCATTTTGGATTTTAGATTTTGGATTTTAGATTAACAACTTTTTTTAAAACGTTGATGCCATCCTGCCAACAAAAGATGAATTTTATTGTAGGAAAATAGTGACATAGAAAAACAAAAAGATTAATACTATTGATTCTTAACTCCAGTACAGACGCTAAATTCAGCGTCTTTAATTCCTAACTTATAACTCCTAACTTTCTTATGCACACCCTATCGATTCCCACCTGGATTATTCATATTTCTAGCGTTATAGAGTGGATTGTTGCCATTTGGTTAATCTGGACTTACGGCGAACTCACTAATAACCGCAATTGGTGGGGATTGTCCCTTGCTATGTTACCAGCTTTAGTTAGCGCTATGTGTGCTTGTACCTGGCATTATTTTGACAACGCCGAATCTCTGGAATGGCTGGTAACACTTCAAGCTACCATGACCTTAGTTGGTAATTTTACGCTTTGGGCAGCAGCATTTTTGATTTGGCGTTCCACCAAATCTTCTGACACTGTTGAACCAGAATCTATCAAATTAGAGCCATGATTTCTAAAGAAACCCTGTTTGCACTTTCACTGTTTCCCTATTTGGGTTTCTTGTGGTTTATCAGCCGGAGTCCACAAATGCCGCGTTTAGCGCTGTATGGATTTTACGGTACTCTCGTTTTTGTTGCGATCACCATCCCAGCCGGAATTTATGCTGTATTGCATTATGGCAAGTCTTTGGCCAATGTAGATTGGTTGCACGGTGGTGCAGAATTATTTTTGACTCTTTCTAACATCTTGCTTGTGCTAGGTTTTGGACAAGCTGTAAGGCAATTACAAATCAAAAATCAAAAATAGAAACCCCAGCGATAGCTAGAGTTTTGATTGCATTGAGTTATGAGGGAGAAGTAAATGGATGTAATTCCAGCGATTGATTTACTAGAAGGTCGATGTGTGCGACTGTATCAGGGAGACTACGATCGCTCGCAAGTTTTTAGCGAAAATCCCGTTGATGTTGCCAAACAGTGGGTTGATCAGGGTGCTAATAGACTGCACATAGTTGATTTAGATGGTGCCAAAGCAGGTAAAGTAGTAAACCTGGGGGCAATTGAAGCGATCGCTCATGCGGTGTCAGTGCCCATTGAAATTGGTGGAGGATTGCGCGATCGCACCAGCGTGCAACAATTATTCAATCTAGGCATACAGTGGGCAATTCTCGGAACCATCGCCGTAGAACAACCCCAGCTAGTACAAGAACTGTGTGCAGAATTTCCTGGACAGATTATTATTGGCATTGATGCCCGTAATGGTCGAGTAGCAACTCGCGGTTGGTTAGAAACCTCAGAAGTTTTAGCAACCCAACTGGCTGTACAAATGCAAGAATTGGGTGCAGCCGCCATCATTTACACAGATATTCATCGAGATGGTACTCTCATCGGCCCCAATTTAGACGCTTTGCGAGAACTTGCGGCGGTAATTTCCATCCCGATAATTGCCTCTGGCGGTGTAAGTTCTCTCACCGATTTGTTGAGTTTGTTGGCGTTAGAACCTCAAGGCGTGACTGGCGTGATTGTCGGACGTGCTTTGTATACTGGGGATATTTTACTCAAAGAAGCATTACGAGCGGTCGGCCCTGGGCGGATTCAGGATATTCCACCCAATCTAGGTTTTTCTAGTTTTGCTTGACAACCCTTATTTCCAGGTAGGGGCAATTCATGAATTGCCCCTACCGCTTGTAATTTGCTAGATCAGTTTGTAATCGTTATCGTCTTATACTGCCTGTACCTACCTTCACCTTCTGAGATCCTTCGACAATTTGGTAAAGTTTGTCTTCAAGTTTTTGCATACATGCTGACCAATCAAATTCAAGTATGGAAGGGCGAGCGTGCCGAGTCATATCTGCCTTCAAATCGGGATTCTCTAGAATCGTAATCACCTTCTGAGCAAAGTCTGTGGGGTTGTTAGGTTGGGCAAGAAAGCCATTACGACCAGGAAAGACCTGTTCTGATGTTGAGGGTGCAAAAACGGCAACTAAAGGGGTTCCAGATGCTAGGGCTTCGTTATTTGTAGTGCAGAAGTTTTCAGTGACGGAGGGGTTGACAAAAATATCTGCTCTAGCAAACCAGCCTAAAAGTTCTGTACCGTGGGATTCGCCCCATATAGTAATACCCGATCCAAATTTTTCGGCACGCTGACGAATTTCTTCATCTAGAGGGCCACTACCAACAATCACCAGATGAACATCAGGAATTTTGGCAGCTATGACTGGAAAGATATCAAGCAATTGGTTGACATTCTTTTCCGGGGTAATGCGTCCGACAAACAAAAGAGTTGGTCGGTTATCGTTAGGAATGGGATTGTAACAAATATTGCGCGGATGAAATTTCTCGCAATCGATGCCTTGATAAGGGACATATTCAGCGCGTTGGCATTTCAGTTCTTCGTATTTAGTGAGTTGTTCTTTAGAAGAAAAGTAATTGAAGTCATAAGACTCACTAAATTGCTTGACTAAAACGGGAATGATGGGGCGAACAAAGTTAAAGAATTTATCCCCAAAATAATATTTGATATACGCAACGATATCAGTATGGAAAAGTGAGATTATTGGTGTGCCTGTTCGTTTTGCGTATTCGACACCAATTGGACGACCATAACCTTGCAAGAAAAAAGAGTATAAACCTCTCATTTGTGCGGCTTCTTCAACCAAGATAATATCAGGTTTAAATTTCTCCAGCAACTTGGTATCACTCCAATGCCGATAATTTAACGGTTGAGGAAGAGACTTATAGAATAATAGGGGTTCTGTGGGAAATGCGTAAGCAGAGAAATTGGGAAAAGACTCAATTTCATTCAAACCTGGCATGGGGCGATCGCCAACATTTTTGGGGTAGCGATCGCTAATTTGCGGATGAACTAAAAAAACCTCATGTCCTTGCTCTAGCAACCAACGAACTCGTTGGTGAACAGCGACAGAAACACCAGTCAAGAAAGGAGCGTACAATCCTGTAAATAGTGCAATGCGAAGTTTTTGCTTAGTCATAATAAAGGGGAATCTTTCACGAAAATGCTGGTTTTCAATTTAGGATTTACGCAGCTTATGTTTCATGAACATTCTAATTTTCTAGTTCATAAATTCCCACTAATACGGTTAGACTAAGGATTTACGCATTTTCAAATAGCCGAAACTCTCAATTGTGAAATGGATGTTTATAAACCTGGATTCAACTATCAAAACATCCAAATTACTAAGTCAAAATTCCCCTTAATATATTTGTCTAAACCCTTGTCATTTATGCAAATACATTTTGATAATTAACAAGAAAAATCGTGTATTCTGACAAGGGTTATAACTAATATAGTTCTACTAAATATAAGATAATATAATTTGAAGACTAGGGAATGTTTAGTGTAATAACTTTCATGCCCTAGTTCATATTTAGCGATTTAATTCAAAGAGATACCTTGCCATCAATGGGCTGATCTAACCATTGATAAGGGCGATATTCCACTAGCCGGACATTCCAAGGCCCTTGAACTCGATAGGAGACACCGCGCCAAGTGACTGTTGAGATCCAAATGGATGATAGCATCGCTAGCCCATAAACCCACTGTGTTAGGGGAATCCCAATCAACATTTTGATGATTGTAGCACCTGATAATTTTGCATAGACGTGTAATGGCTTGTCAATAGACATCCCCTGGTCATTAGAGCGAACCACTCGCTGTACCTCTAATTCCAACACGAGCATGATCAAAAGTAGTCCGACAGTATAGACACTGTAGCAGCCTAATAAGACAACCGCAGCTTCCCATTTTGCCTGTAAGAAGGACTCTAAAACTAAAATGATCAGTGCAGTAGGAAACAAAATACTAGAAACAGCTTCACTAACTAAAGCTAACCAACGTGGGTGATACAGTCGAGAATAAAGTATCAGGCGCTTAAGATAGTCGATTAAGTTGGATAAATCAGTCTCTTCACGATTGACAATTAGCAGCGAAGGCACAAACTTTACCTGAAACCCATGTTTTTTGAGGATGTCGTGCATCATAAAATCTTCGCCTAAAGCTTGTCCCCACTTATCTAGCAGTTCTGTTTGGCGAAGTACTTCTGTTTTCACAGCCAAACTCCCACCCCAAGGAATCTGGAAGATAAACATCTGCACAACTGTGGATACATTGCCGATGTACCGCACTAAAGATCCCCAATACCTACCTGTAGGTACGTACCAACGATTACCTGTTGTCGCCCCTACTTTAGCATCACCTAAAGGACTAACTAATTCTCGCAGCCAATTCACATGGACTATAGTATCAGCATCTACTAAGGCAACCACCTTGTAGGAATCATCCAACTCACGGACAGCTTGAACTAAGGAACTACATTTGAGACTACAATTGTTGCGTACTATTCTCAAAGGGCTAATTTGAACGTTGGTCGCTTCTTGCTCTGTGATGCTTTCACTGGCAATTTTCCAAGCGGGGTCTTCATGACTATCAACGATCAATTTTAAATCATAGTGTGGATAGTTTTGGTTCAGGAGCGATCGCAAACATCTAGGCAAAAACGGATCGGCTCCGCGTAAGCAAAGAATCACTGCTGTCTTGGGTAACTGATCATCTGGTAATAAGTTTTTTTTAGATGAGCGCAGATACCATATAAAGACAAGCGTTAAACACACCTGAATAACCAACCAACCCATCAAAGACTTAGACAGAAATATTGCCAAATCTTCCATTAAATTTTTAGTCTCCGGTGAATTAGGGGTTGGGGATTGGGGATTGGGGACTAGGGATTAGGAATTGGGGACTTGGGATTAGGGATTAGCGATTGAAAATCAGAAGTATCTCCTAGAGAATGAGTCCGCAGTACCAAGTACCAAGTACCCAGTCCCCAGTCCCCAATAGCCTTTATGAATCCAGCGAATATTTCATGATAATGTTGACTGTTGTATTTTTATTTACAACAAAACTGGCATCACGAAACTTTGGTGTACCTGTTTGTATTGACACAGTTGGGTTTTTGGAAATTCCAAAACCTTCTGTGGGAATACCAAAAAAGTCTTTATTGAGTTTGCGATCGCCATTTTGATCGTCAACAACGGCGACAGCATAAGTTCCAGGCTTCAAACCGGAGAAATCTTTTTTAACAGAATTGCCAGTAATCTTAGCGCAGCCACTTTGAGATCCCTTAGAATTACTCATTGGAAATCCTTGTTCAGTTGCATAAACTCGGAAGCAAATCTCACCTTTTTTGTGTTGTATGCCATTCACTACAACACTTAATGTTGTAGTTGGTTCTGCATTCACTGTTTTAGCAAAGCTGATGCTCATTAAAGTAGCAAGTAAAACATGAGATAAATGAGATAGTTTCAGCATAGTTTTGTAGTGAAAAATAGGTGATTTTGTGGCTAAAAAAAACTGTACTTACCAGCTTTTATTTTTAAGCTGGTTTGTGAAATGAATGATTTGATCTTTTTTGATTGATGCTGTCTGCCAACTTTTCCAAAATACTTGTAGCACTCTTAGTAAATCTTTCAGCAAAAGATATTCTGCCCCTTTTAACTGCTGATGTAGGCTTCTATAACAACAAAGCTGCTCATTAAAACTTAGGGGACTACGCCATATAGAGAGTAGATACTCCCAGATTATTCTCCAATGTGGCAATAAAATTTGTCCTTTCTTTGCTGAATCAAACCACACTGCATAAGCATAGAAATCAGGTAGCATACTCAATGAGGTTTTTTTAGTGTTGTTAGCAAACAACAAATAATTAGGGAAATACATACTCATTGATTGTTGCGGATGGCTTCTCGCAAAAAACAGGTATTCAGGGATTTCATAAAACCTGCCAAGAATACCAAGTCTTAACAAGAGAATTCCATCTGCATTACCGTAACCACCCATAGGCGGTATCATTTTCAGGGCACTAGTGCGAATTACTCCGTAACATTGATAACATAAATGTTTCGTCAGTAACTCATGAAAACGCTCGTGTGCTTTTAGTGCATCTGCCTTAAGTTTTATCTCGTAATTTTGGAGAAAATTACCCTGTTCATCAATGAAATATGTCTGGGAGTGACACAAGACTATGCTAGGGTCTTGGTCAAGTACCTCAACACACTTCTTGATAAAATCTGGAGCATGTAGATCATCATAAGCTGCCCATTTAAAGTACTCACCCGAAGACAATTTAAAGACGCGATTGAAGTTACGAGCGCAACCGATATTCTTGTCATTGCGGTAGTAACAGATACGTTGGTCTTTGTCGGCATAAGCTCTACAAATTTCCTCAGTTTTATCTGTAGATGCATTATCTGAAATAATTAGCTCAAAATCTTCAAAAGTTTGAGCCAAGAGTGAATCTATGGCTTCTTTGATAAATTTTTCGCCATTGTATACAGGTAATCCGATGCTCAATCGTGGCTGATTGCTACTCATAACAAGTATTCGGAAAATCTGTGGATTATTTTATGCTCAATTGCAGATAATTGTTAGGCAGATGCAACGTAGGAATTGAGAATTCAGAAGCCAGAAGTCAGAATCCAGAATAATTTGATACTTAAGCTTAATTTTAATAAAATCAATAAACCGTGCTATTGCCTATTGATTTTATAATTATCCTGAATTATGACTCCTGAATTCTTAAAATCTGTTGACTATTTAATCAAGCTTTGAATATCTGTTTTTTGCAGCCATTCATGTGTTCGCTGCATTCCTTCTTCTAGGTCAATTGTCGGTTTATAATTCAACAGGCTTTGTGCTTTGACAATAGAACAAGCATAAGGACGAGTCATAAAATCTATAGACTCTGGTAGGATATCAACTTTTTTTCGAAAAAGTTTTTGTCCTTGAACACGTAGTTTTAGAAACAACTTGATTTCATCTTTCGGTAATGAAAGGGGTGCTGATAAACCTTCCATTGCTGCTAAACGCATAAAATACTCTTTCCACGAAGTTTCTTGTCCGTCGGTGATATTAAATATTTCACCGTAGGTTTCTTTTTCTATCGCTAGAAAGATGCCATCAATCAGATTATCTATGTATACATGATTGATTACTCCTTTGCCATCATTTGCACAGGCAAATAATTTTTGACGCATCATCAGAACCGGTCTGACTATCCAGGGTATACTTCCTGGGCCATAAACATCTCCGGCTCGAATAACGATGATGCCAAAATCTGGAGAATTATTCAGTTCTAAAACTGCTGTTTCTGCTTCTATTTTTGTTTCACAGTAAGGATTATTTTCGCCCGAAAGTGGCCCGGATTCTGTAACACCATTGGGATAGTTGAAACCGTAAACCATTACACTAGAAAGATGCACAAATGTTTTGACACCAGCCTGTTTAGCGGCTTTAGCCATGTTGACAGTAACGCCAACATTGACATCACGAAAATTCTTAATTGCGCCAGCTTCTTCGGCAAGTTGCTCTGTATGTAAAACGATATCTACTCCCTGACAAGCCTTTTGAGCAATAGTAGAATCGGTGATACTACCAATAATTATCTCAACACCTAAATTCTGTAATTGTTTGTTTTGTTCTGTAGAACTTTTCAGTCCACGAACCTTCATTCCTTGTGCTATGGCTAACTCGGCTGTACGCAAACCGACAAATTCATCAATTCCCGTAATTAGCAAGGTTTTGTCTTTGAGGTTCATAAAATCGAAATTATTGTTAAATGAGTGAATTTGAGTTGTTAGATAAAAAGCTGAAAATTTATACCAAATTTAAATTCCGGTAAAGACTTTTAATCTAAAATTGGTATAAAGAAGAATTTTTCTGTGGAGAGCCTGAACCAACGCTTAATTATTAGTCTATATCATGGCAAAATAATTTGATTATTTTGATGCACCAAATAGCTAAAAAATATCTCCCGGATCTGCGGAGCGGAGTTTGTTGATAGCAAGCGCTCCTGATGTTATACACATTAGAACTGTTGAAGTTAAGACAATCACTGCATTATTAGTAGTCATAACTATTGGTAGTTTAGTTGCTTCTGCGGCAAAACTATATAACAATACAGAAGTAATGAATCCTGGGATATAACCTAAGATTGCCAAAATCAAAGCTTGCTGAAATACCACATTCAATAAATAGCTATTGGCATAACCTATGGCTTTCAACGTGGCGTAAGCAACGAACTGAGTTGCAATATTGCTGTAAAGAATTTGATAAACAATAACTACTCCAACAACCGCAGCCATTGTCAACATCAAGTTAAGAATAAAACCAATAGGTGTTCTGACAGCCCAGTATTGTTTCTCAAAATCAATAAAGCCTTGGCGTGTAAAAACTTGGACATCATTAGGCAAATTTGCTCGTAAATTTTTCAGTACGTTTTCGGCATTAGTACCAGGTTTGAGGGAAATCAAACCGATATCTATCATATCTGCCGGACGAGTATTGGGATTTATCCTCAAAAAAGTTGAGTCACTAACAAGTAAATTTCCGTCTACCCCAAACGAAGGGCCTAATGTGAATAAACCACCTATTCTCACTCTATAGCCAATTAATGAACTATAGGGAAATATTTCAATTGTCTGTGCAGTCTCTCCCGCATTAAATTTTTCAGCTATTGGGCCAAACTCTGGGCGAGAACCACGGTCAAAAAGCACAACATCAGGAATTTTGAGTTTATCTAAATTTTTCTCAACTTCTGGGAGATTCATTACCGGTCTACCTGGATCGAAACCAATAACATATATTGAATATTTCTCACTAGTAGCCGGATTTTTTAGTTTGGCAAATTGCAAATACATGGGGCTAACTGACTCTACGCCATCAAACCCCAGGGATTGGTACAAACGAGTGCGTGAAAAACTTTGATTTGAGGTCAAAGATTTATATTGCGAACTCACTAAAAATAAATCTCCTTTGAGATTCTGATGCACAGCAGTTGCACTGGAATAAAGAGCATCTTGAAAACCAAGTTGCACAAACATTAGCAGCACAATAAAACCAATCCCGGCTACAGCTACTAGTAAACGAACTTTTTGCTGCGCTAACTGTAGCCATCCTAAAGGAATTTTGAAATTCATGGATTTATTTATCATTTGTCATTTGTCATTTGTCATTTGTCATTTGTGAATGACCAATGCCCTATGCCCCATGCCCTATGACTAAATATGAATGGCGACATCCACTTGTAAGTTAGTTAAACGAGCGACCTTTTCACTATCTGCGGGATTATCGATGGAGATTTTCACTTCAATTATTCTGCGGTCTGTATCTGAACCAGGGTTGATGCTGAAGATGTTTTGCTTGTCAACTTGCCAACCAATCTCTTTTACAGTTCCTTTTATTGTTCCAGTAAATGCAGTGCTGGTAATTGTGGCTTTTTGTCCTACACGCACTTTTTGAACATCGGTTTGATACACCTCTGCAATCACATACATTTGAGATGTCTTACCTATTTCAGCAAATCCTCTACTGGTGCTGATAACTTCTCCGGTTTTGGCGTGAATTTTCAAAATTTTGCCATTTATGGGAGATTTGATGTAACTTAAATCCAAGTCGGCTTTTGCTTGTTGAACAGAAGTTGTGGCACTGTTGACTTCGGTTTGCGCGACTTGAACATCTACACTACGCACTTCGCTAATACTGGTGAGTTGTGCTTGTGCTTGCTTTTTCTGTTCTTGAAATGTGTCTTGAGTGCGTTTGAGGGTGGCTTGGGCTTCTGATAACTGCTGTTGTGTGGTCTTGAGTTGCAAAGCTTTGGTATCTGCTACGGAAGCAGCGATCGCACCTTGTTTATATAATTGCTGATAGCGATTGTTCTCAGCTTGAGCATTATCTACCTCAGCCTGAATGCGGGCGATTGTCGCCTCTTGAGTTGCAACATCCCCTTTATATTGTGGCTCTAAACGGGCGATCGCTGCCTTTTGAGCATCGATATCTCCGGTTTTAGCTCCAGATTTAACCTGCGCTAATTTAGCTTTGGCAACTTGCAGTTGGTCTAAAGCTTGTTGCAATGCGGTTCTAGAACGACCATAATTTTCTAAATAAGCCAGTAATTGCCCTGCTTTAACCGCCTCTCCTTCTTTCACCAACAGTCTATCTACTCTCACCCCATTATTAGAAGCAGGAGCAGTCAAAGAAGTAACTTCGCCTTCTGGCTCCAAACGTCCCAAAGCGGTTACAGCAACTTTTACAGGCGTGGCAGCTTTGGGAGGATTCGCTGCTGGTGTCACAACTTTAGGTTTAGACCAAAATGGTACCAAACTATAAAAAGCTATTAATCCGGCTGCTAAAGTTAGAGAAGCTGCTAAAATTAATTGCGATCTACCTACGGGTTTTGTAAATAATCGGTTTTCTTTATTTACTGCCATCTTTTCATTCCAATTCTGCTTTTTTAGGGGATAGCCTGGTTATATTTAGTCCATTAGAATAGACTCATCCACAAATTACTTAGAGGGCTTTTCCTCCAAGGTTTCTACCTTAATCAAGTGGATGTATCTAAAGTGGTTTTATATGAATTGTTGTACGCTTTTACCGCCCAAAATTACTATTGTGGCGTGAAAATTAATGGTGGTGTTACTTCAAAGCTTCCTAAGTTATATCCTAATTTGACATCTAATCCAGTAGCTTAAAATACAATAGCGCTAACCAGAAAACTTAACTCTCAAGAACAAGGAAGCGCCAATAAAAATGAAATCAAAACTTGGATAAACTTGTTATTAACTATGGCGTAGAAATTGATTTTTGTCAACCGATTGACTTTGCATAAGTCCTGATTCTCTCACTAAAATATTTGTTCACAGTCAGATTAAATTCTGAAAAAATGTATTCATCCCTAATCTCTTATCTGCTAATTGAATACCAACAGATAGTTAGTGATTAAGTAGATTTGATATTACTAACAGATTCTTGTTAACAGGGTTGTGTAGTATAAGACATTATTATTGGTTTGACTCATAGCAATTAAAGGGCGCTTAGAAACCTCACCTACACAAGACTTTACCCACCTCCGTGGGTTTTAAATACCCAATTTTTATTAGGAGTGGTCTACCCTGCGGGAACGCCAAGAGTGGAATGTTTGTGTAGCCGCGTACTCCTACGGTGAAGCAAGCAAGCTACATACAGTGTGGCGTAGGCATCCCATTCGCTCTGGTTTTCTAACCGCCTTTTTAACTAATGCAATCATGATTATGTTTATCAAGCAACATAGTAAAAATTAATATTTGCTTTATAAATAACCACTTTAATTTTTAACTTGACTTATATTGAAAAATAACCAGAAATTTTGACTAAATTATGATGTTTCTCTGAGAAAACATACTTATGGTTATCCAATTTATCTATGTATTTCTTGAATTGTTACTTAGTAGACAACAGATTTGCATTGTTAACTTAATTCACAGAAAACTTCTATCTAACCCGTAGACAACAAAATCTCTAACACATTTATACAGTCACAAATTATACTTAAGTTCTGAATTTTATTCAAATTAACATCAGTAATTGTGGATGTTTCTTTATAAAATAACTTTAAAGAAATGATTTAGTTTCTGTAAAGTATGTTAGTGTTTTTATTAATTCAATGCTTTAAAGTGGTTAGACAAACTAGTTATTTAATTGAGATTTTGAAATTAAAAATAACTAAAGATAACTGCTTCTCTATCATCGTCTGCTCGTTTCATTACTTTTTCGACTTGCATAAATTCGGGTTAAAGGTGGTGTCTTTTGTGTAACGAACTTGTCAACTTTCCTAGTTCAAATAGCATAAAATACATTATCCCGAACGTTGAAATTGGCTATGACTTTAGAGATACAGAACGTTGTCATTAACAACAGCTATGTTGCTGTGGTTAGGCTAGATAATCAAAAGCTTTCGGGTGAAAAAACATTTCTGTTCTCTTAGCTACTCCTCAGTTTCCATCACTCCAGTAGGATACCATTACTCAAAATCTCTACCATTACAAATGGATTAAATTCACTGGTCAAGCAGCTATTACACTCCAAGACTATTTTACCAGTTTTAACAACGTTATTGACCTATTGCCACAATTTCAAGAGTCTAGCGTTGGATAACATTTTTTCGCGATGTCTACGACGGGCTACGCCTACGCAGTGTGCCAAAGTTGCCTGGAAACATAAGGCTTTACCCTGGCAGTATGTGTCGTGTGGTGTTGATTTGGAAACAAGCATTTAGCGGAGATAGGATAGCTAGCTGCTTATAAAACCAGAGTTTTTGATTATTAGTAGGCAACAGAAATTACTGTAGCTACACAATCCACAGTACTCACTATGCCCTATGTCTGCTTATTCAATTGATACTGCCTTAGCGGAGTTAGAAAGCCTTGTCAATAATTGTGAACAGGCTGTGATTAAGTCTATCGAGGGAAAAAAAATGAAATCAGATAAATCAGTGTCAATCAACAAAATTAACAGACAATTACAACACAATCCTATTGCCATTGTTGGGATGGCTTCTCTATTGCCTCAAGCCAGAAATTTGCGGCAATACTGGCAAAATATTGTAAACAAAATTGACTGTATTACTGATGTTCCTTCCACACACTGGAGCGTCGAAGATTATTACGATCCGAATCCTAGAACGACTGAAGATAAAACCTACTGTAAAAGAGGTGGGTTTCTTCCAGAGGTAGATTTTAACCCAATGGAATTCGGCATACCACCTAGCATTTTAGAAGTCACAGATGTATCGCAACTATTAAGTTTAGTGGTTGCGAAAGAGGCGATGGAAGATGCAGGTTATGGTGAAAAACGTGAGTTTAACCGCGAAATGGTTGGGGTAATCTTAGGCGTGGCGATGGCCAAGCAATTAGGAATGCCACTTTCTGCCAGGTTGGAATATCCCATTTGGGAAAAAGCACTTAAAAGCAGTGGTTTATCTGATGAAGATACCAAAAAAATAGTTGAGAAAATCAAAAGCGCTTACGTTAAGTGGGATGAGAACGCTTTCCCTGGAATGTTGGCTAACGTAGTCGCGGGTAGAATTGCCAATCGCCTAAACTTCGGGGGGATGAATTGTGTAGTTGATGCCGCTTGCGCTAGTTCCTTTGGTGCTTTGAAAATGGCCATCAGCGAACTAGTCGAGCATCGTTCTGACATGATGCTAACTGGTGGTGTTGATACCGATAACACCATCATGGCTTACATCTCATTCAGCAAAACACCGGCGGTTTCTCCTAGTGAAAATGTCAAACCTTTCGATGCTAAATCGGATGGGATGATGCTGGGTGAAGGTATCGGCATGATTGTCCTGAAACGTTTGGAAGATGCTGAACGGGACAACGATAAAATCTATGCCGTAATTAAAGGTATTGGTACTTCCAGCGATGGGCGTTACAAGAGTATTTATGCTCCCCGCAAAGAAGGTCAAGTTAAAGCCTTAGAACGTGCTTATGAAGATGCCGGCTTCTCTCCCGCTACTGTTGGTTTAATGGAAGCACATGGCACCGGGACTATGGCTGGAGATCCGACAGAATTCGGTTCTTTAAAAGACTTCTTTGATGTACATGATGACAAAAAGCAGCACATCGCTTTGGGTAGTGTGAAATCACAAATCGGACACACAAAAGCGGCTGCGGGTGCGGCGAGTTTGATTAAAACTGCTTTGGCTTTACATCACAAAGTATTACCACCCACAATTAACATTACTGAGCCGAACCCCAAACTCAACATTAAAAATTCATCCTTTTATTTGAATACCGAAACTAGACCTTGGATTCGTCCAGAAGGGGAAGCACCAAGACGCGCAGGTGTGAGTTCCTTTGGCTTTGGCGGAACCAACTATCACGTCGTTTTGGAAGAATATGAAGCCGACCAAAACCAGGCTTACCGCTTACACAGTGGTGCTAGTGAAGTACTGTTGTTTGCTCCTACAGTAGAGGAATTGTTGAGCAAATCGGAAGAGATTTTAGGTAAGTTGCGATCGCCAGATGCACCTACACATTACGCACAATTAGTCAATGAGTGTAAATCACAACAAATTCCTCTCTCTGCTCCCCGATTTGGATTTGTAGCTGAAAATCTCGAAGAAGCTTGCAAGTTTCTGCAAACTAGCATTGACTGGCTGAAACTCAAAGGGTCAGCAGCATCTTGGGAGCATCCCCAAGGGATTTATTACCGTTCCTCTGGTATGGAGTTGGGCGGAAAAGTTGTCTCTCTATTTTCTGGTCAAGGTTCGCAATACCTGGAGATGGGACGCGAACTGGTGATGAATTTTCCTTTGATGCGCCGTCTTCATGGTTATATGGATAGCCTGTTGCTCAAAGATAATTTGCAGCCGCTTTCAGAAATTGTTTTCCCTCATCCTGTGTTTGGAGAGGCTGAAAAGAATGTCCAAATTGCTGCCTTACAACGCACAGAATACGCTCAACCAGCCATCGGGGTGTTGAGTGCAGGGATGTACAGCATACTGCAACAAGCTGGGTTCAAGTCAGATTTTGTTGCCGGTCATAGCTTTGGTGAACTCACAGCGCTATGGGCTGCGGGGGTTTTGAGTACCGAAGATTACTTGTTCTTAGTGAAAGCTAGGGGTCAAGCAATGGCGGCACCCGAAGACCCAGATCATGATGCGGGTAGTATGTTGGCTGTCAAAGAAGACATCAGCAAAGTTGAAGCAGTGCTGAGACATTTTCCGCAAGTTGCGATCGCTAATCAAAATTCTCCCACTCAATTTGTCTTGGCTGGGCCTACCGCAGAAATAGCGAGAATCAAAGAGGCTTTACACGAGAAAGGATATACAGCTGTATTGCTACCTGTATCAGCAGCGTTCCATACACCGCTAATTGCCTTTGCTCAAAAATCCTTTGCGATCGCTACTAAGTCCGTCAAATTCCAAAGTCCCAAAATCCCTGTTTACAGCAACGTTACTAGTAAGCAGTATCCCAAAGAACCCCAAGGTATTCAAAAGATTCTGGAAACGCACCTTTCCAATTCAGTGCTGTTTAAGCAGGAAATTGAAAATATCTATGCGGCGGGTGGTACTTGCTTTGTGGAATTTGGGCCGAGAAGAATTCTCACCAACTTAGTCAAAGATATCCTTGGCGATCGCCCACATATTACCGTATCTTTGAACCCCAGCACTCAAAAGAATAGCGATCGCTCTTTGCGAGAAGCAGTTGTGCAGTTGCGGGTGATAGGTATGGCTTTGAATAACCTCGATCCTTACCAACTTCCCCAAACCATCCCCCCAATTGAGACGAAGAAGACATTAAATGTCCGTTTAAACGGGATAAACTACAGATCCGAAAAAACGAAAAATGCCTTCGCTCTAGCTTTGCAGGATGGGCACAAAGTTACATTACCCACTCCCGAATATTCTGAAGCGGCTCCTTTATTTAGTAGCCCCGGTGTAACTCCACCTGTAGCAGTGATAGAAACTAACGGACATAAAAAACTTACCCCAGCAATGAACGGTGTGACTGCTAGTATCATCACCCAGCCAGAGCAACAGATGAATCCTGTTACCCTGTCACAACCAGTCCAGGAATCTAAGATGCAACCAACACCAGAAAAACTTACAAATTACGAACAACTTTTAGCAAGTTTAGAATATCTCCTGACACAGTTCCAGGAAAATCAAGCCGAGAATCTACAAGTTCACGGTACTTATCTCAACCATCAAATGGAATACGCTAAAGCGTTTTTCCAACTGATGCAGCAGCAGAATTCCTTGTTGAGTGAAAGTAAATCAACAGCCGAAACTGCCAAAATGAAGCTAGTTGTCATGGAAAGCCTAGAGCGCAGCATGATGCAGTTTCATTCTCAACAAGGTGAAACTTTACGCATCCATGAGCAATATCTTCAAGAGCAGTTGGAATATACTAAGAGCTTTTTCCAACTCATCCAGCAAGAGTATTCTCAAATCATTTCTGGTGAGGGAGCAACTCAACTAACAGAGATCAGCAATTTCACTCCGTTCACCACAGAAACAACTGTTACTGATGCACCCGTACCTGCTACTACCAAGATAGTAGAAAGCCAGCCTTTGCCTGTAACTGAGCCTGTAGCTAAAAACGGCTTAAATGTTACCCAAACACCTCTGCCGCCTGCTGTAGAGCCTGTAGTTGAAACTCCTGTATCCCCAGAGACACGAGCGATCGCGTCTCTACTGCCCACACCGCACTTCGCCACTGTCGAGACAGTAGAGCCACCTGTCCCAGTAGTAGAACCCCAAGCCGAGGTTGTAGTCAAAATTAGCTCACCTCCAGTCGAGGAAGTTGTTGCCTTCACTCCAGAACCAGCACCTACAACTGCTGCACCTGTATCTGGCGCAACCATCGATATTGTTGACTTGGATAAAAACCTGTTAGCCATCACCAGCGATAAGACCGGCTACCCAGTCGAAATGCTGGAAATGGACATGGACATGGAGGCTGATTTAGGAATTGACTCCATCAAACGGGTGGAAATCTTGGGGGCACTACAAGAAATGTACCCCAACCTACCCAAGCCCAATTTAGAAGAACTGTCAGAAAAACGCACCATCGGTCAAGTTGTAGAGTATCTGCAATCTCACGCTTCCAAAAGTGTTTCTGTAGAAATTGCAGTTCACGAAATACAACAACCAGCCGAGGTTCAAGTAGAGACTGCACCAGTAGTTGAGGTAGTCATCGCACCGGAACCAAACGTAGTTGTCGCATTCACCCCAGAACCAGAAGTTGCTCCCGCTACAAGTGATGAATTTGCAAACTTAGGTGAAACCTTGTTAGCCATCACCAGTGATAAGACCGGCTATCCAGTAGAGATGCTGGAACTGGAAATGGACATGGAGGCGGATTTAGGGATTGACTCGATTAAACGGGTAGAAATCTTAGGGGCGATGCAAGAAATGTACCCCAACTTACCCAAGCCGAATATCGAAGAACTCGGCGACCTCCGCACCATCGGTCAAATAGTTGATTACCTACAGCAGTTGGCTGGAGGTGAAAAAAAAAAGTCTGAGCCTGAGTTTGTCCAACAGCAGCCACCGGAATTAGAGCATAATATCCCGCGCTATACTGTCAAACTCAGAAGCCTAGCACAACCCGATTATTTGGATTTCAAGTTACCAGAGGGACACATCGGTTTAATCACCGATGATGGTTCCCTCACCACCTATAAATTAACTGAATCCCTAATCGAGAAAGGCTGGAAGGTAGTAGTTATCAGCTTCCCTCAATCGCTCATCGCCCAACAAGCGCCTTTACCCACAGGAGTAACCCGCGTCACCTTAGCAAACTTAAGTGAAGAACATCTTCAACAACAATTGCAAGCGATCGCATCTCACTGTGGAGCGATTGGGGCTTTCATCCACTTACATCCAATGTTTGTAGGAAATCACACCGGAAGTATTTCTTATAACGAATCAGAAAAGGCGATCGTCAAGCACGTATTTTTGATGGCGAAACACCTGAAACCCTCTCTTAACGAAGCCGCAAAGCATGGACGTAGTTGTTTCTGCACAGTTGCTCATCTTGATGGAGCCTTCGGTTTAGAGTACAAAGTTAACTTCGGTGCGATCGGCGCTGGTTTATTTGGATTAACCAAAACTCTGAGATGGGAATGGCCAAAAGTATTTACTCGTGCGATCGACCTAAGCCCCAGACTTGATGCCAAACAGTCAGTACAAAACATCATCGCCGAACTTCACGACCCCAACCTTTATATAAGTGAAGTTGGCTACGGCTCACAAGGACGAGTCACCATTATCGCCGATTAATCTCCTCTCTCTGCGCTCTCTGCGTCTCTGTGGTTCGTTAAAAAAAAACCGCAGAGGCACAGAGGACACAGAGAAACAGATAGGAAACAACTTTTCTTAATTACGAATTACGAATTACGAATTAATATCAGAGGATTTATGACACAAACAGCCCAGCTTAGTCCATCATCTGTCTTTGTCGTGAGCGGTGGTGCAAAAGGGATTACGGCTGAGTGTACTATCAGATTAGCTCAACAGCAACCCTGCAAATTCATCCTCCTCGGTCGCTCCGAACTATTAGAAACCGAGCCAGATTATGCTCAAAATTCTGATGACTCCGCATTGAAAAAATGCATCATGGAAAATCTTCTTTCTCAAGGAGAGAAGCCCACACCCATGAATGTACAAAAAATATATAACAAAATAACCTCCAGCCGCGAAATTAAAAAGACACTAGCCGCAATTGAAAAAACCGGAGCTAAAGCAGAATATATCAGCGTCGATGTCACAGATACGCCAGCTTTACAAGAAAAACTTGCCACTGCTGTGCAACATCTCGGCCCAATTACCGGAATAATTCACGGCGCTGGAAACTTAGCTGATAAGTTAATTGAAAAGAAAACAGAAGAAGATTTTGAAAAAGTTTACACCGCCAAAGTTCAAGGTTTAGAAAACTTGCTAACTTGCGTTAACCCTAATCAACTTCAGCATTTAGTTTTGTTTTCTTCCGTAACAGGCTTTTACGGAAATCCTGGACAATCTGATTATGCGATCGCAAATGAAATTCTGAACAAATCAGCCCATATATTTAAGCAAAGTTATCCCTCATGTCACGTAGTCGCTATCAACTGGGGCGCTTGGGACAGTGGCATGGTGACAGCAGAGTTAAAGAAGATTTTTCAAGAGCGAAAAATTGAAATAATTCCGATTGCAGTCGGGGCACAAATGCTCGTTAAGGAAATGGATAATACCAACCATGCAACCTCACAAGTTGTCATTGGTAGCCCACTCGTTCCACTTGCGGCGGAGTTAGATTCAGAACTACGAACCCATCGTATTCGTCGCCAAATGACATTGGAGGCTAATCCATTTTTGCACGATCATACGATTGCTGGTTCTCCAGTTTTACCAGCAACTTGTGCAATGACCTGGATTATCAATGCTTCTGAACAATTATATCCAGGTTACAGATTGTTTAATTACCAAGATTTCAAAGTTTTGAAGGGGATTACTTTCAATGAGACATTAGCAGAGGAACATATTTTAGAAATAGAAGAAATTTCTAAAGTTAATCTTGAAAGAATCGAACTTAAAGCCAAAATTTCGAGCAAAAATCCACAAGGCAGAATCCATTTTCATTTTAGCGCTCAACTCAATCTCCAGCGAGAAATCCCAGATGTACCCATTTATGAATATCTCAATCTCGAAGAAGATAATATCATCACCGCTACAGGAAAAGATTTTTACCAAAATGGTGGGGCTACATTATTTCATGGCCCGGCTTTTCAAGAAATCAAAAGAGTTTTAAACATCAGTCCTGAAAAAATTACTACAGAATGTCTTTGGCCAGAACTCACCCCACAGCAACAAGGACAATTCCCAGTCCAATGGGTAAATCCTTACACCACTGACTTGAGTATGCACGCCTTATGGGTTTGGACACAACACTTTCATGAAGAAGGTTGTTTACCTGGAAAAGTGGAAAAATTTGAACAATTTGCGATGATACCACATAACGAAACATTCTACGTTTCGTGTGAAGTACTAGCTAAGACACCAAGTAGTGCGATCGCAAACTTCATCATACACGACCGCCAAGGTAAAATATATTCACGAATGCTCGGCGCTCATGCCATTATTTGGTCAATGAAAATGCTCAGAAGCTAGTAATCTTCCTTTACCACTCAACACCTATAGCAGTCCTAAAATCTCTGTGAAATTCTTTCTTTTCTTCGTGCCCTTTGCGTCCTTTGCGGTTCGTTAAAAAAAGTATTTTTCACAACTCATATAGGATTTCTATAACTTGCCACTTCAAAGTTTGGGGAACAGCGTAAATCCTGCCTTTTAATTATCTCTTGCTAAATACCCAAACTCGGAGCATATAAATCGTGGAAAAAATAGCCATCATCGCATTATCATGCCTATTCCCCGATGCAAAGAATCCTGAAGAATACTGGCAAAACATCGTTAATCAAAAAGATTCGACATCCTCTGCAACCGTCGAAGAAATCGGAGTAGATCCGACAATCTTTCACAATCCAGTTAAAGGTACACCAGACAAAACCTATTCACTCAAAGGCGGTTACATCCGCAACTTCGATTTTAATCCATCTGAATACAATCTACCATCAGAATTTGTTGCTGGTTTAGATAACACCTTCAAATGGTCATTGTATGCCGCTAAACAAGCAATTGAACAAAGTGGTTATTGGGGTAATCAAACTGTTCTAACAAAATGTGGCGTAATTTTAGGTAATTTGTCATTCCCAACAAAATTATCTAATCAATTATTCTCTCCAATTTACCAGCAAGCTATTAATCCTGCCGTCAGAGAACTTTTGCAGTATGAAGACTTTGATTTAGCTGTCCCAAGTGCAACTAAAGCATCTTTATACAATGCGATGATATCTGGCTTACCAGCATCTATCGTAGCTCAAGCTTTATCTCTATCCCAGATTAATTTATGTCTGGATGCTGCTTGTTCATCATCATTTTATGCGATTAAACTAGCGTCTCATTACTTATGGTCACATAAAGCTGATGTCATGTTAGCTGGAGCCATCAGTTGTGCAGATTCCCTGTTCGTGCGGATGTTGTTTTCCGGTGTTCAAGGGTATGCAGAAAACGGTATCAGCCGCCCCTTAGATAAATCCTCTAGAGGGCTAATTCCCGCCGATGGTGTTGGGATGGTGATGCTGAAGAGATATTCTGATGCCGTTAGAGATGGCGATAATATTCTTGCCACTATCTGCGGTAATGGACTCTCGAATGATGGTAAAGGTAAACATTTACTGAGTCCGAATCCTAAAGGACAAGTTTTAGCTTTTGAACGAGCCTATAATGAGGCGAAATTTAGTCCCAAAACCATCGATTATCTAGAGTGTCACGCCACTGGCACATTACTAGGAGATACAACCGAATTCAATTCCATAGAAACATTCTTTGGTCAAAATCAAGCTGCGCCTCTGGTGGGTTCTGCGAAGGCAAATACTGGTCACTTGTTAACTGCTGCCGGCATGGTTGGTTTGACTAAGGTGATTTTGAGTATGTCTCATGGTGTAATTCCAGCAACCATGAATGTTTCGGAACCTTTAACTTCAGAAAAAGGTACAATTTCTGCCGACAAGATTGTTAGAACGGCTACAGCATGGCCTAATCATAACGCACCAATTAAACGAGCGGCTATCAGTGCTTTTGGTTTTGGCGGCACTAATTCTCATCTGATTTTAGAACAAGGAACTACAGCAGAATCTGTTGAATCAATTCCACCTGTTCCACCTACCAAAGTTGCTATTGTTGGCATGGATGCCTTTTTTGGTAACTGCAATGGCTTAGATGCTTTTGAACGCAGTATTTATGATGGAACACAACATTTTACTTCCTTACCGCCTCAAAGATGGCATGGGATAGAAAATCAAGAAAGTGTCCTGAAAGAGTACGGTTTAACAGACGGGAAAGCACCAGTAGGGGCATATATCAAGGATTTTGAAATTGATACTTTATCGTGCAAAATCCCACCGAATGAGATAGATAAGTTAAACCCACAACAATTGTTGCTTCTGAAAGTTAGCGATCGCGCCGTCAAAGATGCGAAACTACAGGAGGGTGGCAATGTCGCTGTTATTGTCGCTGCCGAGACAGAATTCTCTGTGCATCAGCTACAGCAAAGATGGAATCTCTCTTGGCAAGTTAAAGACGGCTTACTCAACCAAGGAATTTCTCTACCTGATGAACACCTTTCCCAACTGGAAACCATCGTTAAAGATAGCATTCACCAACCTGTAGAAATCGGCGAATATGTGAGTCACATCGCCAACATCATGGCAAGCCGAATTTCTGCTTTGTGGAATTTCACTGGCCCTGCATTCACCGTCAGCGCTGGCGAAAATTCTGCCCTCAAAGCGTTGGAAGTTGCCCAAATGCTACTCGCTACTGGAGAAGTAGACGCGGTGGTTGTTGGTGCAGTAGATTTAGCCGGTGGTGTGGAAAACGTCTTATTCCGCAGCCAATTTGCACCAATTAATACAGGTGTCAATACCTTGGGTTATGACCAACAAGCAAATGGCTGGACGGTTGGTGAAGGTGCGGGTGCTGTCGTCCTCAAGCGCTACGAAGCTGCTAAAGAAGATAATGAACGCATCTATGCAGTAATTGATGCCATGAGTTTTGCACAAGGTAATTCTACTTTGAGTGATACTCCGGTAAAACCTGATGCTTCAGCTATCAGTGATGTCTGCAAACAAGCCTTCGAGATAGCAGATATTCAACCCACAGAAGTTAACTATGTGGAAGTCTTCGGTAGTGGCGTTCCCCAGGAGGATGAAGCCGAAATCACAGGTTTACTGCAAGCTTATCCGAAAGTGGGCAATGGTTTGCATTGTGCGTTAGGTAGCGTTAAATCCAATATCGGCCACACCTATACAGCATCGGGAATTGCTAGCTTAATCAAAACCGCTCTCTGTCTTTATTACAGGTATATTCCCGCCACACCCAAATGGTCTGGTGTCAAAACACCGCAAGTATGGGAAGGTAGCCCTTTCTATGTAGCGATGGAATCAAGACCTTGGTTTGTCGATAAAGGCGGCACACGCAGAATAGCAGCAATTAATAGCATGGGTATAGATGGCAGTTACGCCCATTTAATCTTATCGGAGGAACCCAGCCAAGAGGAGCGCGACAACAGATATTTGCAACAAATGCCTTTTCATCTGTTCCCTATCGCAGTTAGCGATCGCTCCACTATACCCGATATCTTAAACCATCTCCAAAAATCCATAGAAGCCAGTTCTTCTTTATCAGCTACCGCCAGCGAAACATTCGCTACCTTTGAGCAGCAATCTAATCCAAAATACGTCTTATCAATCACTGGACGTAACACAAAAGATTTACTCAAAGAAATTGAATCTGCCCGCAAAGGTGTAAATAATGCCTTTGAAAACGGCACAGATTGGCAAACGCCACTAGGTAGTTATTTCACAGCGAAACCATTGGGCAAAACTGGAGCAGTTGCTTATGTTTACCCCGCAGCAGTCAATTCTTATATTGGCATTGGTCGGACTGTTTTTCGCTTATTTCCGAAAGTCTTCGAGGATTTAAAAAGTAACAATCTCTACAACCGGGCTGCTGATGTTGAAAAGCTGGTTTATCCCAGAAGCTTACCTAAATTGACAACCAGGCAACTAGAAACTCTCGAAAAGCAATTGTTAGATGATTCACTAGCAATGTTTGAAAGCGAAATCGCCTTTGCTAGATACATGACAGCAATTTTCCGAGATGATTTTAAAGTCAAGCCGCAATCTGTATTTGGGTATAGCTTGGGTGAAACTAGTATGATGGTTGCCCAAGGGGTTTGGAGTGATTTTGAGGGCGGAAGTAACACTTTAAACTCATCACCTTTATTTGGCGATAAGTTATCTGGGCCGAAAAATGCTGTGCGTGAATATTGGGGATTAACAGATTCACCAAACAACAATTTTTGGAATACTTATGTTCTCATGGCTGCTCCGTCTCAAGTTAGAGAATGCCTGAAACATGAAAATCATGTCTACTTAACTCAAATCAACACACCAGAAGAAGTATTGATTGCTGGTGATGATGCCGCCTGTAAACGAGTGATTGCAACTTTAGGTTGTAATTCTTTCCCCGCGCCCTTCGACCATGTGATACATTGTGAAGCGATGCGATCGCAGTACGAGGAAATCAAGAAGGTAAACAGCCTACCATCACAAAATCTTCCCGGTATTGTGTTTTATTCTGCCGCCGATTATCAACCAGTTGCACTCGAAAGAGATACCATTGCTCACAACATCGCCAAAGGATTGTGCCAAGAACTTGATTTTCCGCAATTAGTAAATCGTGTCTACGGCGATGGGGTCAAAATATTTCTAGAAGCAGGCGCAGGTAGTGTCTGTTCCCGATGGATTGATAAAATCCTCGGAAGCAAAGAACATATCACAGTCTCTCTAAATCGTAGAGGGATGGATGACCATGCTTCGATGGTTAAAGCATTAGCAAAATTACTCAGTCATCAGGTGAATGTGGATTTATCACCACTGTATAGCAAAGCCCAAGACACTGCTAATTCAAATAAAGCAACATTGAGAACAGTTACCTTGGGTGGAAAAGCGATCGCTGCTACAATTTTGAGCGAAGAAAATCGTAAACTTGTTGAAGATTTCGCTGGGGATCTTAGGAGCGATCGCTTCAAAATACAGCATCCAGATATACCTAATCTCCAACAATCTGAAATCACAGATTCTCTTAACACTTCCAACCAAATAACCCAAGAAGAAAATTACTCCCCTTACATCTTGCCTCAGCCAGAAGAAGTAAAACCGAAAAATATCATTGATAACGTTTTTCAACCGAGAGAACAATTACAATCTTCTGAGTCAAGCGCAATTAGACAGCCAATTCCTGTTTCTTTCCTACCCGTCAGAACTCAAAAAATTAGTAGCATCATCAGCATGTTCGATTTAAATAAGACCCAGTATCAAAAGCTCAATGCTAATAATTCAAAGATAACTAAAGCACATACAGCCTTCTTACAAGCTAGACAAGATTACAGTCAGCAAATGAGTGAAATCATTCAATTACAACTAGCTTGCGCCCAAAACTTGCTTAACGACGAATCTTAATATCTCATACCAATTCTCTCTAAACCTTCTCTTCCTTAGCGCCCTTTGCGTCCTTTGCGGTTCGTTTAAAAATTATTACGTGCATCTCCCAGAGAATTGGTATTACTCTCTTACTCTGTGCCCTCTGCGCCTCTGCGGTAGCCTGCGGCAAGCCGAAGCGTCTACGTTAACAGAGTCCACACCCTTCATATCATCCATTGTTTGTAATCCGAGGGATAACTACCGTGACAACCGTAGATACGGTACTAAGTAAACACGATAATGGTCTTAACTTCTCCGCTTGGTCGCATAACAAAAACCAGGTTTGGAAAGGTTCTTTAGAAACTGTATCTTTCGAGAAACAAACCATCAAAGATAAATTGATGGTATTAAATAAACCCTGCTACATCGTGAAAGTTGCCGGAAAAATCGGTGTCACTAATGAGGGTTATTTATCCCCTGGTGATAATGGCACAACAGCACAAGTAGAACTGCTAACATTTGCAGCACCAATCCGCATTCAACAATTTGGAGATCCGAATTTTCTCTCCTCCTATGGAGTGAAATATGCCTACGTTACCGGCGCAATGGCTGGCGGAATTGCTTCCGAAGAAATGGTCATTGCATTAGGAAAAGAGCAAATTTTGAGTTCTTTTGGTGCAGGTGGTTTAACTCCAGAACGTTTGGAAGCAGCCATAAATCGCATTCAAGAAGCTTTACCTCAAGGGCCCTACGCATTTAATCTAATCCACAGCCCTAACGAACCTGCAATTGAACGCCGCGCAGTGGATTTATATCTCAAATATCAAGTGAGAACAGTAGAAGCCTCTGCATTTCTCGACTTGACCCCCAACATTGTTTATTACCGTGTTGCTGGATTGGCATTGAATAGCGCCAATCAAATTGAAATCAAAAATAAAATCATTGCCAAAATTTCTCGCCGAGAAGTTGCGACTAAATTTCTGCAACCAGCACCAGCCAGAATCATCAAAGAACTCCTGGAACAAGGGCTAATTACTGAGTTACAAGCAACCCTTGCAGCCAAAGTTCCAATGGCTGATGATATTACCGTCGAGGCTGATTCTGGAGGCCATACAGATAACCGTCCCTTGGTTTGTGTGTTACCTTCTATTATTGCCTTGCGAGATGAAATTCAAGCACAATATCATTACCAAACACCCATTAGAATTGGTGTTGCAGGCGGAATTGGAACACCACAATCAGCATTAGCAGCTTTCATGATGGGTGCTGCTTATATAATGACCGGTTCCATTAATCAGTCGTGTGTTGAATCTGGGGCTTGCGAACATACCAAAAAGTTACTAGCCCAAGCAGAAATGGCTGATATGATTATGGCGCCAGCAGCCGATATGTTTGAAATGGGAGTCAAATTGCAAGTTCTCAAACGGGGTACAATGTTCCCCATGCGAGCGCAGAAATTATTTGAACTCTATCGCGCTTATGATTCCATTGAAAGCATCCCCCTTGCAGAAAGAGAGAAATTAGAAAAACAAGTTTTTCGCAAAACTATTGCTGAAGTATGGGAAGGAACTGCGGCTTATTTATCCCAAAAGAATCCTGAGAAACTTGGGAAAGCAGTCAATAATCCTAAACTGAAAATGGCGTTGATTTTCCGCTGGTATCTAGGATTATCTTCTCGCTGGTCTAGTTCTGGTGAAAAAGGTAGAGAAGTCGATTATCAAATTTGGTGTGGCCCGGCAATGGGCGGTTTCAATGACTGGGTACGCGGTTCCTACCTGTCTGAACCAAATAATCGTGGTGTAGTTGATGTTGCTAATCAAATTATGACTGGTGCAGCCTTTTTGTACCGTGTCCAAAATTTGAAAATTCAAGGGCTGCAAACTTCCGATTATTACAGTCAATATCACCCTGTTCGTTCTACATCATTGTTGGAGATTTAAAAATGACTATAAAACAGTCTTTCACAGCAGACGATATTCAAGTATTTTTGGTATCTAACTTAGCTAAGTTGTTAGGAGTAGCAACTGACGAAATAGATGTCAAAGAACATTTAGAAAACTATGGCTTGGATTCAGCCCAAGCAATGATTCTAGTAAGTAACTTAGAAAAGTTACTAGGATTTCAACCCTCTCCATTGCTGCTGTGGCATTACCCAAATATTGAGGCTCTTTCACAGCGTTTAGCTGAAGAAGTGCAAGAAGGTTCACCAGTTCAAGATACAAAGGTAGTAGCCTCCAATGCCAATGCTGCACCCTCTGTTCTAGATTTAGGTGCTGAGGCTGTTCTTGACCCCACCATTCATCCCGGTGCTGCATCTAATGTAGCTATAGGTGAACCCAAGAACATCTTTTTAACTGGAGGAACAGGCTTTTTAGGAGCCTTTATCATCCGGGAATTGCTACAAGAAACTAATGCGGATATCTATTGCTTAGTGCGTGCGGCTAATGCCGAAGAAGGCAAAAGCAAACTCCAAAAGAATCTCGAACAATATGCAATTTGGCAGGAAGAATTTACCTCCAGAATTATTGCGATTGTCGGCGATTTATCTCAGCCTTTGTTAGGTATTAGTTCGGAACAGTTTCAAATTTTAGCTGCAAATATTGATACCATCTATCATAGTGCTGCTTTGTTGAATTATGTTTTCCCATACTCTGCACTGAAAGCAGCCAATGTTTTAGGCACTCAAGAAGTTTTGAGATTGGCTTGTCAAATTAAAGTCAAGCCTGTACATTACGTTTCTAGTGTTGCTGTTTTTGAATCTACTGCTTATGCTGGTAAGGTTGTTAAAGAACAGGATGAATTTAATCATTGGGAAGGTATTTATCTTGGTTACTCACAAACAAAGTGGGTAGCTGAAAAGTTAGTCAAAATTGCTCGTGACCGTGGACTGCCTGTAACTATCCATAGACCCCCACTGATTTCAGGTGATAGCAAAACAGGCATTTGTAACACACACGACTTTATCAATTTGATGACCAAGGGCTGTCTACAAATGGGATATTTCCCTGATGTAGATTATATGTTGGATATGTCACCTGTTGACTATGTAAGTAAAGCGATCGTTTATCTATCACGCCAAAAAGAATCCATAGGTAAAGCTTTCAATTTACAACATCCCCAACCCGCCGCTTTAAAAATGCTAGTTGAGTGGATACGCTCTTTTGGTTATTCAGTTGAGATGATTCCTTACGAAAAATGGCAATCAGAGTTAATCAATAATGTGACTTCTGCTGACAATCCTTTATACACTCTGCGACCATTTTTGCTGGAACGTTGGTCTGATGAACAACTGACTATTCCTGATTTGTACTTACAAGCTAGAAGACCCCACATTAGCTGCCAAGATACTCTTCACGCATTGGCAGGGAGTTCTATTGCTTGTCCTCCAATTGACTCTCAATTGTTTATGACCTATACCGCCTACTTGATTCAAAGCGGCTTCTTGAATCTAGCTTAGGAATTCACAAATTGCGTAGGATATGTTAGGAACGTAACGCACCATCCTGGATACTTTCGGTGCGTTACGAACCTAAAAAATAAGTTTATTTAGTCCAAGCTTTTTAAAACTCAGTACTACTAAATAGCCAATATTTCAGATGCCAGCAACAACTAATACACTAACAGCGGCAATATAATTGCCCTGTTTTTTTATGCTCAATCATGTAAATTTTTAGTATTCAACCCTTGACAGAAGCAATTGAGGATAGAATGGTTAATGTCGGGCATAAAAGGTTGATTTTACCCGCTGGCTTTTATGAGTGATCAAAAGCCAAATGCTAGCAGTCTGAAATAACCGAACTCCTTTAAGGCCTAACTTCTTCGATGCATAAGTCCTAAATTTGCGTTTGGACTGCTACATCTATCCAATGCACCAAACAAGCATTTGAAAGGGTAATAACTCAAGATATTTCTTGTAGGTTGAGATATTACGCGTACTTAATTGTAGAACAAGAACCACTGTAAATGCAACGCAGCTTCATCAAGTTGAATTCACCAATATTCTTACATGAACACAACACATCAAAGACAGAGCAAAAAAACTGCTCTTATTACTGGGGCAGCCGGTGGAATTGGCTACGAATTAGCATGTATTTTTGCTGCTCATGATTACAATTTGGTATTAGTAGACAGAAATGGGCCAACGCTAGTAGAAATTGCAGCTAAATTCCAAGAAAAATTTGGAATTTTTGTCAAAACTATTGTTAAGGATTTATCTATATCAACGGCTCCTGAAGAAATTTTCACGGAGTTGCAAAAAGCCGATATTAATGTTGATGTGCTGGTAAATAATGCTGGATTTGGTATCTATGGATTATTTCATGAAACAGACTTAGCTACTGAACTGGAAATGCTACAGGTAAATTTGGTGTGTCTCACCCATTTAACTAAGCTATTCCTGAAGCACATGGTCAAGCAAGGTGAAGGTAAGATATTAAACGTCTCCTCGGCTGCGGCGTTTCAACCAGGGCCTTTGATGGCGGTTTATTTTGCTACTAAAGCCTATATCTTATCGTTTTCAGAAGCGATCGCTAATGAGTTAGAAGGTACAGGTGTCACTGTGACAGTTCTTTGCCCAGGCTCAACCGCATCTGCCTTTCATGAAAGAACCGGAATGGCTGACTCTAAGTTGCTCAAGGGTAAGAGGATGATGGATGCACGAACAGTAGCTGAAGTTGGTTTTCGTGCCTTAATGAAGGGTCAAACCATTGTCATTCCTGGTTTACTCAATGCAATACTTGCAAAAAGCGTCAGATTTGTACCTAGAAACCTGGTAACAAAAATTGTGAGAAATATGCAGGAGGATAAGTAAGCTGGTTGTCATTTGTCATTTGTCATTTGTCATTTGTCCGCAATATCTCTCTTGTTTTATTTAGGAGATGAGCTTAGTCAACATCAATATTGCCAGCATTTTAAGTTCCAGCCACAATTTGCTATGGCAACAGCAGCAACATAATTGTTAGCAGGTACTAGTTCAAATAGACTCCAGTCTTCTAATATCTGTAACTTGGCTGGTTCTGTAGGAGTCAAAGACACTTCAACTTGCTCTAACTGGGATAGTCCGTCTCCAGTTGCTTTTAAGTAAGCTTCCTTACAAGTCCAGTAACGGAAAAATACTTCTTGCTGTTGATTGGGAGATAGCGATCGCAACATCTCATATTCTCTCGGTAAAAAGAACCGTTTGGCAAGAGCTTCGATATCAGACATCGGGCGAATATATTCTAGGTCTACACCAATTGGGCGAGTACAATTCACCGCACACAAACCTAACCCTTGGGAATGAGACAAGTTAAACGCCAGTCCACTATCGGCAAATGTATCTGCTAATACTGGTTTGCCACGCTGTTGATAATTAAACTGCACTTGTAAGGGTTGGATACCCAAATAGCGACCTAATATAGTTCGCAGAATACCACGACCAGCAATGAAACGCTGTCGATGTTCCTGAAAATAGAACCGTTCAGCACGAGCCGTTTCGTCACTGGAAAGAGTTGCTGCTAAATTTTGCAGTTGTAGTTCTGGTTGGTCAAGTTCTATACGCCAGACATGAATCTCATCTGGTAACAAAGTTAAATCTGTCGGTGCAGGTAGCCAGAAATGATGAGTAGCAGTCATTGAATCTGATTTGATTTGTTTTGTAACCTTTACCGAAGTTTAGCTTTGCTAGTCTCTATTTTATCCTGAAGATATATTTTAAGTTTTCCACAACCAACAGTGCGATCGCTAGTCTTAATGGTTGAATAATTAATTGAAAATATTAAGTAACGTATAAAAATTGATTAAATTTAACTTAGATTATGGAAAAAATCTTACTTTTTGTGGAAAAATCTGTGGAAAACTTGATATTTTGCTGTTAAAACTTAATTAAGTATAATTACTTTGTGGAAAAGTACTATAGTTTTTCCACAAGTTTTCCACAAGGTAAACTTGCTTAATAGGGATTATTGGTGTTGGGTTGAGGAACGAAATTTAGCTAAAAGATTTTATCGCGCAAAGCGCGAGACAAATAAGAGAAGAAGGAAAAAGAAAAAAGTGAAGAGGGCAAAAGGACAAGAGTGTAAAGGGCTACTAAGTCCTGCCACGAACCAGTACAACCCGAAAACCCATGTTGCGGTACTTTAAGTCACGCACATTAAAGCCGCGACACGCCGAGCGGCAATACTTAGAAGCGTAGCTCCACGAACCACCACGCAGCAGCCCCCGCTTATTCTTATCACTCATCCAAGCACTACCGTCTGCTGGCGCTCCGTTATAATTTTCGTGCCAAGCATCTTGACACCATTCCCATATATTACCATGCATATCAAATAAACCAAAGGGATTTGGTGAAAATTTTCCGACATCTGTTGTTTGCTGACGATATTCACCCTTTGACCCAGCACCATAAGTATAGTTACCGTCATAATTCGCCAAATCAGTCGTAATCGTCTCACCAAAATAAAATGGGGTAGTTGTTCCCGCACGACAGGCATATTCCCACTCTGCCTCACTGGGCAAGCGATAGGTTTTTCCAGTCTTGTTAGATAATCTGGCACAAAACTCAATTGCATCATCCCAAGATACTTGTTCAACAGGTCGATTAGCACCTTTGAAGTGAGATGGTTCAGGATTTAAATCAATATTTACCTTTTTCAGCCCAGCAACAACAGCCCATTGGCTTTGTGTAACTGGATATTTACCCATGAAAAAGGGTTGAATGGTAACAAGGTGCTGTGGACTTTCCCAATCGATTCGTTCTGGCTCATTCTCTGGGGAACCCATTAAGAATTTACCGCCACGAATTGGAACTATTTCTAAAACTACGCCATCGCCCAAATTTTCTGTAAAAAGCTTTGCTTCTACTACATCTTCATCCTTAAGCTCATACTCTCGTTGTAATTTATTTAATTCCTTTTTAGCTCTTTCATCCAACGGATATCTGTGTTGAGCTACAAAATCTATGAATAATTCTCTGTAGTCATCTATATGTTGCTGACGTATCTTGTAAGGCTTTAATACTTCCTTTTGAACTGCACTAGCTTCTGAATCTATTAATCCTAAGTTTATCTCTAATCTTTTTAATATTTTCAACTCCCCAAAAGAAATATCACCGTCACCATCAGACGCAAATTTTTCAACCTTCTGACGATATTGAGCTATAGCCTTTGCCTTACTTAGTTGTTCAGCAGCAACCTTAATTCCCTCAGCTACATTTGTGAATGCATCATCTCGATTATGCCAAGATGAAGATGTAACAGGTTGGGCATTTTTGGGCAGAGCTTGTAGTCTAGCTAATGGTGGTGATTGCCAAGCAACGCTTCGCAAAATAATTGGAATGACGGAAGCTTCTCCAGCTTCGTGGCGTTCTACTGCTTTAGTAACTTCAACACTCCAGCAGTATTCAGAACGAATAAAGTCTGAACTTACCAGCAATAAAATGATATCGGCTGTATTTAAATTCTCATTAATCTGCCGATCCCATTCTCTTCCAGGTGGTATCTCGCGATCGTCCCAGGTTGAAATTACACCTTGCCGTTTCAACATGGTGAGGTGGTTAACGAGTTCATTCTTTAGAGATTCGTCGGCGTGAGAGTAGGAAAGGAATACTTTGAGCGACACCAACGATACCTCTTGCGTCTTTAAGAGTGGAATAAATTACGCTTTTCACAAATTATAGTATGTTTGCGTACTACCCTGGGTGGCTGGAAGTCGCGGCTACACAGACAAAACCCGCCTTTACTACGGAAGCTACGCCAAGGCGGGTTAAAAACTTTGATTTTTTGCCAGTTACAGACCTCTAGAGTTGCCCCAGAGCCTTTTGATCCCCCCAACCCCCCTTAAAAAAGGGGGCAAAAACCTCTCAAAGTCCTCCTTTTTAAGGAGGATTTAGGAGGATCTACAGGATTTTGGTTTTGTACAGAGATGTGTGTACACCGTAGCTTTTTAGGAGAGAGGCTAAAGTCTATTGCATCTATAGATGCGTAGCGGCTTACCGCAGGGTACGAAAACCGCTACATAAACCTTATTAAATTTTAGCTAACTCGCGATCGCAGCTGATGCCCCATTCATAGATCCATTTACAGAAGAAGGCTGAACAGAATTGGTGACTTGGGAATTGTCTACTACGTTTCGCTTCTTCTTGGTATTACCTCGTCGCGCACCACCCGCCATCTCGTATTCCTGGCTGGTTTTACCGTAACGGCTGCCAACTCCTAGTAACATTTTTTCTGACATTGCAATTACAGCCTGTTCTGCATTCTTCACATCATCTGTGAGTTTGTCAATGGAAGATAAAGCAGTGTTGTAGGCAGCAAGCTTAGACCGTAGATCGTTAATTGTTGCATTGTAAGCTTGTATAGTCAGTCCTTCGCCGAAGTCTAATTTTACACTGATAGATTGTAAACTTTCAATGCGGCGATCAGCTTTTTCTAAAACGCTGGAGTTTCTTTTAGGACGTGCCATCATTCATCTCTCCCAGTAAACTATAGTACTTTTTTATACAAAATTTTCCCTGATTGTCATCAGAAAATATAACAAAATCAGTTGCGTAAGTGTAGGCGATCGTAAAGTTCGCACCTCTAGACTTGTAGTTGATTTTACTTAAATTATTTTTTTATTTAAGTAAGAAATAGACTTATAAGTTTATTGTGACAATTGTTGCAATGATTTCAACGTTTCTTATACATGAAGGATTAATTGTTGCAAAGTATGAATACTTTGCTGCAACTGCTTATACCTTTGCAAGAAATGCTTAAGCGTTTCTTATATATAGAGGATCAATTGTTGCAAAGTATGAATGCTTTGCTGCAACTGCTTATACCTTTGCAAGAAATGCTTAAGCGTTTCTTATAGATCGCGCAACATTAGCTGCAATCGTTTGAGTCTTTACAAGTCTGAAGCGTAATAGCGTAGGCGTAACCCGTCGTAGACATCGCTTTTGTCTGTTGTCTGACGATAAAATCTTTCTTAAACCCTATTAACCTAATAAATGAAGTCCTGTTGGTATTGAGGCAGATAGTTTATGACAGCCAGAGAGCAACTTATTCAGGAAATTGGGCAGGTTTCAGATTCTTTAGTGGAAGAAGTGTTAGACTTCTTGCTATTCATAAAAGATAGACAAGATCAGAAAAATTTCACATCTGATCGTGAAAAAAGCCAGCCATCTGAGCAAAGCATTCTAGAGCGTATGGGAGGAATGCCCCAGCATTTGCTCTCGGTTGGTAATTTATCAGACCGAGATGTTCGGAGAGCGATTATTGCATCACGGATAAAGCAGAGCCACCAACAAGAATCATGAGCTATTATCCTACGATTTTGGTAGATACAGGTTTGTTGGTTGCCTTTTACGACTCAGCAGATTCACATCATCATCAAGTGGTTAAGTTTTTTGCTGGATGTACCAGTCGATTGGTGACAAGTGAAGGTTGTGTCACTGAAGTGATGTGGCTATTAGCCTCTGACTGGCAAGTGCAAAACGAGTTTCTATCCCACCTGGCAAATAACATATACGAGTGTGAATCCCTTGCGTCTCAAGATTTTGCTCGGATTGCTGAACTGAATGCTCAGTACGCTGATTTGCCAGCAGATTTTTCAGATTTATCCCTTGTGGTAATTTCTGAACGCCTGAATATCGCTGCTATCGCCACACTAGATAAAGATTTTGATATTTATCGGCGCTATCGTAACCAACCTTTTAAACGAGTTTTTTACCCTTAAATAACTTCATTAGCGATCGCCTATAAACGATAAGGATGTTACCATATCTTTCACCAGCTGAATCTCACTTATGAAATTAGTTTGCTCCCAAAGCGATCTCAGTACAAATCTCTCACTCGTTAGTCGTGCAGTACCTTCACGACCTACTCATCCAGTACTTGCTAATGTGCTGTTACAAGCGGATGCTGAAACTAACCAAGTAAGCTTAACAGCCTTCGATCTCAGCTTGGGAATCCGCACCAGCTTTAATGCAGAGGTATGGCAAGGAGGTGCGATCGCACTTCCTGCTAAGTTACTTGTAGATATCACCTCTCGTCTTCCAGAAGGCGAAATCACTTTAGACGATGAATCAGCCCTGACAGGTGCAACATCCGGTGGAGAAGGTTTAATAGTTACACTCACACCCAAAAGTGGACATTATCAAGTCCGAGCAATGGGGCCAGAAGAATTTCCTGAACTACCTGTAATTGAAAATACAGAAGTAATTTATCTCACCACCGCCGCATTAGTTGAGGGATTACGGGGTTCATTATTTGCTACCAGTGGTGATGAAACTAAACAAGTACTCACGGGAGTACATTTAACAGTTAAACAAGATACCCTAGAATTTGCAGCTACCGACGGACATCGCCTAGCAGTGGTAGAAACTAGCAACGAGCGTCCTTTAGGCGGAACGAGTCAGCTAGAGGTGACAGTACCAGCGAGAGCATTACGCGAACTCCAACGGATGCTAGCTCATAGCGCCTCATCAGATGAACCTGTAGCTTTATATTTCGATCAAGGTCAAGTTGTGTTTGCATGGCAAAATCAACGCTTGACTAGTCGCACATTAGAAGGGCAATATCCTGCTTATCGACAATTGATTCCGCGTCAATTTGAACGACAAGTGACAATTGAACGGCGACAATTTGTCAGCACTTTGGAACGAATTGCTGTGCTAGCTGATCAAAAAAATAATATTGTCAAACTTACTATTGATAGCGAAGCTCAAGAAATTACCTTATCTTGCGAAGCTCAAGATGTGGGTAGTGGTAGAGAGTCAATGCCAGCGCAGATATCTGGAGAAAACATTGAAATTGCTTTTAATATTAAATATTTGATGGAAGGCTTGAAAGAGTTGCCATCTACCGAAATTCAAATGCACCTAAATCAAAGTCTAACTCCAGTGATTTTTACACCATTGGGTGGTTTGAAAATGACCTATTTAGCTATGCCTGTGCAACTGAGAAGTTGAAGGGGGCAGGGGGCAGGGGGCAGGAGGCAGGAGGCAGGAGGCAGGAGGCAGGGGAGAAGAACAGATTTAAACCTCTTTCTCTTGATTGAGATGTTGCTTAGGAAACGTTATATTACACCCTAAAACTTGTTGAGCAAATCATTAAATTTAGGACTTTCGTCGTAGGGGTAATTCATGAATTGCTCCTACGACAGATATAGTTCAAATACATGAAAACTGCTGTAAAAGGATCTGGCGATAAATAAAGACGGGTTGCAGCCCGTCTAAAAAATAGCTTGAAAGTGCAAATACACCTTGTATAGTTATTAAAAATAACACAGTTAATTTGTTCAGAGTTGCCAATTTGCCAAGTGGCTTTCCATATTTGCGGGCTGTCCCTGCCCTCTTGCTCCCTGCCCCCTGCTCCCTGCCTCGTTCAAGTGAAGTTAAGGCAGATGCCCACCCTACAAAAATCATTCCTTAATTCAGCAAAACCCGCAGTTTTGGAGACCTCCCTAGTATAAAAGTAGTAATAATTGCCCTTAAAAAATATTGTTTCGTCTAAATCAGTCATAGTAGAATTTACAGCTACTGCATACAAAAGCTTCTCTAAGTGTTTTACCAGAGCGGCTAAGTTGTATTTGACTCAACCAGCAGCTAAGATCGAGGTTTATAAGCATCAAATATGAACGTTTTACTTCTATACCCCCTTTTTCCAAAAAGTTTTTGGTCTTTTGAAAAAACACTGGCTTTATTAGACCGTAAAGCAATGCTACCGCCTTTAGGTTTGGTAACTGTAGCCGCGATATTACCTCAAGAATGGGAGTATAAGCTAGTAGATCGAAATGTTCGTGCCTGTACGGAAGCAGAGTGGGCTTGGGCCGATTTGGTTATTATGTCGGCGATGATTGTGCAAAAAGAAGACTTGCTCTGTCAGATATTAGAAGCAAAACGGAGAGGTAAACGGGTAGCTGTGGGTGGGCCTTTCCCGACAGCGTTACCAGATGAAATGACATCCGCCGGAGTGGATTACTTGATATTAGACGAAGGGGAAATTACCCTACCCTTATTTGTAGCAGCGATCGCACGGGGCGATCGCACAGGCATTTTTCGCTCTGGCGGTGAAAAACCAGATGTTACCAACACTCCCACCCCTCGCTTTGACTTGCTAGAGTTTGAAGCTTATGCGGAAATGTCGGTGCAATTTTCCCGTGGATGTCCCTTTCAGTGTGAATTCTGCGACATTATTGTGCTGTATGGTCGCAAACCTCGCACCAAAAACCCAGAACAATTACTAGCAGAACTTGATTATCTCTACAGACTGGGTTGGCGACGCAGTATTTTTATGGTGGATGACAACTTCATCGGTAATAAGCGGAATGTCAAATTATTTTTGAAGTCTCTTCTGCCCTGGATGGTAGAACATAACTATCCCTTTTCTTTTGCCACAGAGGCTTCAGTTGATTTAGCCCAAGATCAAGAACTAATGGACTTGATGGTAGCGTGTAATTTTGGAGCCGTTTTTCTGGGAATTGAAACCCCCGACGAAGAAAGTCTCACTTTCACTCAGAAATACCAAAATACCAGAGACTCGCTCAGTGAAGCGGTGAATAGAATTACCCGCTCCGGGTTGCGAGTTATGGCAGGCTTTATCATTGGATTTGATGGCGAGAAAGTAGGAGCAGGCGCACGAATTGTCAAGTTTGTCGAGCAAACAGCAATTCCCACCGCCTTATTTAGTATGCTGCAAGCGCTTCCAGATACAGCCCTCTGGCATAGATTAGAAAAGGAAGGACGACTCCGCAATAAATCAGCCAACATCAACCAAACCACGTTGATGAACTTTGTCCCAACTCGACCGTTAGAAGACATCGCTCGTGAATATGTGCAGGCGTTCTGTGATTTGTATGACCCAGAGCGGTTTTTGGAGCGTACATACAAACACTTCCGGCTTTTGGGCGAAGCAACGTACCCGAAAAAGGGCAAAGCTGCCAAGAAACCATTGAACTGGAAAGTACTCCGAGCGTTTCTAATCATTTGCTGGCGGCAGGGTGTACGTCGTCAGACGCGCTGGCAATTCTGGCGCAACCTGTGGAGTATGTATCGGCATAATCCGGGTGGGGTGAGTAGTTACTTAGCCGTTTGTGCCCAAATTGAGCATTTCTTGGAGTATCGCCAAATTGTTCGGGATGAAATTGAGGCTCAAGTGACTGAATTTCTCCAAGCTGAAGCTAGGGTAAAACCTGAAGCGCAAGTGATGGTTAATTCCTAGTTAAGGCAAAAGACGCGATAAATCGCGTCTTTGTGATCGTACAATACATCCCGATACAATGTCTTTATTGGTATAAGTGACAATGCCACTCGATAATTTGGAGATTAATGAAGCGGTCTATGATGACCAAGGTTGGGACGGTCTACTACTATTTCTAAGATACAAGGTTGGGTGCAGCGATAGCGTAACCCAACATAAAATTTGGTGGTAATGTTGGGTTGCGTTTCACTCCACCCAACCTACATCAATATATCTTTTAAAAAACTCTAGGTTTCAACATAGATGAGGTTTAAGCACCTAAATTTAATTTTTAATTTTTAATTTTTAATTCGGAGCAAAGCGACGTGACTATACCACTCGATAATTTGGAGATTAATGAAGCGATCGCAGTAAAATTTGCTCAATTAGTACTGGATTGTATCGAGCGAGAGTATCCTAACAGTATTCTGCGTTGGGCTGAGAGCGACGAGGATATAAAACCACCGCGTAAATTGACTCCTGCTTTTTATGGCTGCTTAGATTGGCATTCAGCCGTACATGGTCACTGGTTGCTGGTACGTTTGCTGCGTTACTTTCCTGAAGCCTCTTTCCATGCAGCGTCAAAACAAGCACTTGGGCAGAGCCTAACACCTGAGAAAATTCAAGGAGAGATTGCCCATTTTCAACGGCGACCCTTTTTTGAATTTCCTTACGGTGTGGGCTGGTTTCTGCAACTGGCTGCGGAACTTCACGAGTGGAATCATGCCCAAGCGAAAGAATGGCGGGTTGTATTGGAACCGCTAGAAAAGTTGATTGCAGATAACTTACAGCGCTGGATTAACGAACTGAAACTGCCAAATCGCACAGGGGTGCATAGCCAAACAGCCTTTGCACTTGGTTTGATGCTAGATTGGGCAAAAATTACCGAAAATACTGATTTTACTCAGTTATTGGAGAATAAAGCACGGCAATTTTATCTTAGCGATCGCAACTACTCGTTACAATTTGAGCCACTTGGTTACGATTTTCTCTCTTCTGGACTTGCTGAAGCAGACCTCATGCGGCGAATCCTGCCAACAAAAGATTTTACTGAGTGGCTCACCGATTTTCTGCCACAAATACCCATTGATAATTCAGAAAGTTGGTTAGAACCTGCCAGAGTTGATAATCCTCAAGATTATATGCAAGCCCACTTCTACGGTCTTAATCTCAGTCGTGCTTGGATGCTTGAGGGTATCATATCTGGATTGGCAAATAGCGATCGCCGCATAAAAACACTCCGCTCTGCTGCTCTTCACCATCGTCAGCATGGACTCACAGACGTTGTAATTGAACATTATGCAGCTAGTCACTGGCTAGGAACCTTTGCCGTTTACCTCCTAACGAATCGTGGATTACAAGGGCAAATTATTTAAACAGTCTGGGTGAGCTAAAAAAGTATCAAAACTTTTTAAATCGGGATTTTTCTATTCCCCATTCCCCGTTCCCCATTCCCCATTCCCCAATCCCCAATGCCTCAATCCTTAAAAGATGCCAAGTAAATATGCCTTAGCTTGCTGATACTGTCAGGATCAAAGAGTAAAGAATAAAAGGCAATCTATTTTGACTTTTAACTTTCTCCTTTTGTTCAACTTCCACAACGGGAGGCTTAATCTTGACTAAATTGAAAGTTGGTATCAATGGCTTCGGTCGAATCGGGCGACTCGTGCTTCGCGCTGGCATCGATAATCCCAATATTGAGTTTGTAGGCATTAACGACCTAGTACCACCAGATAACCTTGCTTACTTATTAAAGTACGACTCAACCCACGGTCAATTAAAGCAGAAGGTTGAAGCCAAGGAAGACGGTATTCTCATTGATGGGCACTTCATTCCTTGTGTGTCGGTGAGAAATCCAGCAGAGTTACCTTGGGGAAAATCAGGTGCGGATTATGTGGTAGAAGCCACCGGACTCTTCACTGACTACGAAGGAGCCGCAAACCACCTAAAAGCAGGTGCAAAACGCGTGGTAATTTCTGCTCCCACCAAAGATCCAGATAGAGTTACTACTCTACTTATGGGTGTCAATCATCACCTATTTGACCCCAGCAAGGATATCATTGTCTCCAATGCTAGCTGCACTACAAACTGTCTAGCTCCCATAGCTAAAGTGATCAATGATAACTTTGGGTTAACTGAAGGGTTGATGACCACCGTCCATGCCATGACTGCCACTCAGCCAACTGTAGACGGCCCCAGCAAGAAAGACTGGCGGGGTGGTCGAGGTGCAAGCCAGAATATTATTCCCTCCTCCACAGGTGCAGCTAAAGCTGTAGCACTGGTTTTACCAGAATTGAAGGGTAGATTGACTGGTATGGCATTACGAGTTCCGACTCCCGATGTCTCTGTAGTTGATTTAACTTTCAAAACTGCCAAAGCCACTAGTTACAAAGAAATCTGTGCTGCTATGAAAGAGGCTGCCGCAGGTTCACTAGCGGGTATTTTAGGATACACAGATGAAGAAGTAGTTTCCACAGATTTTCAAGGCGACACCCATTCTAGTATCTTCGACGCAGGTGCTGGAATTGAGTTGAATTCAAACTTCTTCAAGGTAATTGCCTGGTATGACAACGAGTGGGGCTACTCGAATCGCGTGATTGACCTGATGTTGTCTATGTCACAAAAGGAAAAACTCGCCTCTACAGTTGCTGTGGTTTAATTGGTCATTTGTCATTGGTCATTGGTCATTGGTGATTAACTTTTGACTTTTGACCCTTGACTTTGGGGATTTGGGTCAAATGGTAAATACCCTGGGAGTAAAACATTATTTAGTATCTTTATTTACAAAAACGGTGATATAAAGCACGTGTTAATTTGGATGACTGGGCGATGTCTACGACGGGCTACGCCTACGCACAAACTATCCAAATTTGCAGGTTACTCCTCAACCCCTAATCCCTATGCGTCGAACCAAAATCATTTGTACTGTTGGGCCCGCTACATCTGCACCCGAAAATCTGCGAGGCTTGGTAGAAGCTGGAATGAATGTGGCGCGGCTGAATTTTTCCCACGGGGCTTATGAATTCCACGCCCAAACTGCTCACTATCTCAGACAAATTAGTAATGAGCAGCAAAAGCCGATCGCAATTATGCAAGACCTGTGTGGCCCCAAGATTCGTTTGGGAACTTTACCACCGGAAGGGTTAAATTTAGAAGCTGGTACAGAAGTCACCTTTGTATTGCAAGAAAAGGGTGAGAGCATTGAGGAAATACCTCTACCATTACCGACTCTGTTCGCAATGGTGCGACCAGGTGAACCGATTTTAATTAATGATGGTCGCGTCAAGTTAATTGTTACCGATCGCGATGCCGATCGCATTCGCGCCCAAGTGAAGACTGGCGGGTTAATTTCCACACATAAAGGAGTAAACCTGCCACAAACTCCTTTACCTGTTAATTCCATCACCGAAAAAGACTTGCTGGATCTACGCTTTGGGATTCAGTTGGGTGTAGATTGGGTAGCGGTGTCCTTTGTCCAATCGCCACAAGACTTAGAACCCGCCAAGCGCATGATTGAAGCAGCTGGTGCTTCCATCCGCTTAATTGCCAAAATCGAAAGAGCAGAGGCAATAGAAAACTTTGACTCCATTCTAAAAGTGGCCGACGCGATTATGATTGCCCGTGGCGATTTAGGGGTAGAAGTGCCAATTCACGAAGTACCCCTCATTCAAAAAGATATTATTCGCCGTTGCAATCGTGCTGGCAAACCGGTGATTACAGCCACCCAAATGCTAGAGTCGATGATTAGCGCCCCCGATCCCACCCGCGCCGAAGCAACTGATGTTGCCAACTCCATCTTAGATGGTACGGATGCAGTCATGCTTTCTGGTGAAACAGCTGTTGGACAATATCCCATCGCCGCCGTCCAGATGATGCACAATATCGCCGTGCGGACAGAACAGGCTCTAGATGAGGGTAGCAAACACGCCTGGTGTCATGAAGCAGGTAGTCTCAGCGTTACCGAATCTGTAGCAGAATCTGTGTGTCGCATCGCTTATGAAACAGGTTCACGGGCAATTCTCTGTAACACTTCATCAGGAAATACAGCGAGAATGGTGTCTAAATATCGGCCGACTTCTCCCATTATTGCCCTCACCTCCGATATCACCGCTTATCGCCAATTAGCACTTTCTTGGGGTGTGGAAGCTTTGCTGATCCCACCAGTTCACCATGCTGAAGAGATGTTTACCAATGTGGTGAACACAGTTGTAGATATGGGTTTAGCCAGTAAGGGCGATAAAGTAGTGATTACCTCTGGTGTTCCAATTGGTAAATCGGGCACAACTAGTTTAATCAAAGTGCATTCCATTGGACAGCCAATATCGGCATAAGCCACTTAGAATAGGGCTGTGGCTCAAGATAGTAAGCAAAATTGGGCAATGATTCCGAAAAATTGCCAGAATCAGAATTGAAGGAACTAAGGACTGGGGACTGGTGACTGGGAAGATAAGGAAGAGAATAATAACTCTTGTACAGACACGATTAATCGCGTTTCTACTCCTAACTCAGTACTCAGCACTCGCTAGGGAATAAGTAAATCCTAAACAAACATCACGGAGTCTTTTATGTCTAAGAATTTACTAGAACAATTGCGAGAAGTGACTGTTGTGGTCGCGGATACGGGGGATATCCAGGCAATTGAAAAGTTCAAACCCCAAGATGCCACCACCAATCCTTCTCTGATTACTGCTGCGGCGCAAATGCCAGAATATCAGGGAATTGTCGATCAAACTTTACTGCAAGCGAAGAAAGATGCTGGAGACGGAGCCACCCAAGCACAGATAGTTTCTCTAGCTTTTGACCGTTTAGCAGTTGCTTTTGGATTAAAGATTTTACAAATTATTCCCGGTCGTGTGTCTACAGAAGTAGATGCTCGCTTGTCCTACGATACCGAAGCTACTCTGACTAAAGCACGGGATTTAATTGCCCAGTATAAAGCTGCTGGAATTGGCCGCGATCGCGTTTTAATTAAAATTGCCACCACTTGGGAAGGCATTCGCGCTGCGGAAATTCTTGAAAAAGAAGGTATTCACTGTAACCTTACCTTGTTGTTTGGTCTTCACCAAGCGATCGCCTGTGCAGAAGCCGGCGTTACCCTAATTTCTCCCTTCGTCGGTCGGATTCTCGACTGGTACAAAAAAGATACCGGACGCGATAGCTACCCAGCAACCGAAGATCCAGGAGTTTTGTCCGTCACCAAAATCTACAACTACTACAAGAAATTCGGCTATAAAACCGAAGTTATGGGAGCTAGCTTCCGTAACCTTGGTGAAATTACTGAACTTGCAGGTAGTGATTTGCTAACCATTTCTCCATCACTTTTGGCTGAATTGCAGTCAACTGTTGCAGAACTGCCACGTAAACTTGACCCCGCCAAGGCAGCAAGTTTGTCAATCGAAAAGATATCCATTGACAAAGCTAGCTATGACAAAATGCACGCTGCTGACCGCATGGCAACTGACAAACTAGACGAGGGCATCAAAGGTTTCACCAAGGCATTAGAAGACCTTGAAAAACTTTTGGCAGACCGACTAGTTCGCCTTGAAGGAGAGGTAGTAGCAAGCCATTAAAAGATAACCATAATTAGTGGTTAGTGGTTTAACCACCAACCACTAACCATTAGTTAGTTGTGTATCAGCCTTGGCTCAATAACGACCTCGGATAATGCTGTATCGTCCGTAGGGCTGCCGTCTTTGGATAAACTGCCGTTGTCTTAACTGCTCCCGTCGTCGGATATTTTGGTATCTTCCGAAAGGCTGCCGTCGTCGGATATTTTGGTATCTTCCGAAAGGCTGCCGTCGTCGGATAATCTGCCGTCTTCGGATCATTCTGTATCGTCCTGGCCGCCGTTGAGCAATTAAAAGCTCTCCAGTTTTATCTCCAACTAGATTAGCTTCTGGTACGGCGCTCTGTTCATTGCGAGCATTATTTAAAGAAATATCTTTTGCTTCAGCTAATGAGGGCGGATACACAAAGGCACATAGCAATAGCGCTATTGAGGATAACTTCCTAAGACCTTTCATGTTTTTGCTTCTACTAGACTTTGGTAATAACTTTATTAAAACACCTGAAAGTCTACAAATTACCCCTTATATACTTTTTTTAAACTTAAATTTGGTATGAAATTCTGTCTTTAAATTTCATCCTTATGGATAATTGTAAATTAGCTTAATCTGTGTAATAAAGAAGTAATCGTCTAGCAAAATATAATTTTTTCCAATAGACAAAATGGATAATTACCTAACATTTCGTCTCATTTTAAGAAAGCTTTGCTACATTGCAATAAAGTTCAGTTAGATAACAAAACATTAACTCGTGTAGGTTTGATTGATTCTCTGAAACCAGCTTCTGATAATTATTAGGCTTCCTACTGCTCAACCTAACCTACAACTGTACAACTCTTTTTAACTACACAAATCTGAAAATAAACGGGTAGCGGTAAGACACATTTGGCTGGTTTAGAACATTGATAATGGCAATAATTGGCAGAATAAAACTGACCACGCCCAAAGCAATCAATAACAAAATACCAATTCCCACAACAGTCAAAAATGCAAAGATAATTGCATAAATATAAAGATTTATGTGAAAATTGAGTGATTCTTTGGCATTGCTTTTAATAATTGGGTCATTACTAATTAGCAAAATTGCAATCGGTATGCCAATGGAGATAATCGTAGAGCTAAAAAATATTGCTCCGTGGCTTAGGGCTGATAAAAGCTTGCGTTGCTGAATGTCTTCCATGCCACAATTCCTCTTTTAGAGACTCAAATGGTAACTATTACTCGTGGATGTCACTGTAGTTACGATCTGATATTAGCGTTAGTTAATCACTCTCTGCACAAACCACCCTAAGATACTCAATCCTAACAACAGAGGTGTTAACCAATCACCCCAACGCACATATAAAGTTTGCGTCTGTCGCCGATAAATTGTTTCAGCATGAGTTTCGTAAGTATTATATCCAGACATCCACAAGGTTCTCCCATGAGGATCTACAAAAGCTGAATATCCGGTATTAGTTGCCCGTGCTGACCAGCGATCGGTTTCAATTGCCCGCATGATATCCTGTGCATGGTGCTGGAATGGCATGGATGCAGTGTAATGGGCATCATTAGAAGAACTGAGGATAAATTGCCCACCCGCCGCAGCTTGACGGCGAAATTGTTCAGGAAAAGCAGATTCGTAACATATACTAGCGATCGCACGACCAAAAGGAGTGTCAAATATCTGATTTGCTGAACCAGGAACTTGGTGTGCCTCCAAAGGCGACAAGCGTTGAATTAACCCGCCGAAAATTCCTTCAAAGGGAATATATTCTCCCAAAGGTACGAGTTTGGACTTATCGTAGCGGCTGACAATTTCACCCTTACTGTTGAAAGTAAACAAGCTAATTGTATAACTGTCTCCTCGTTCGCCAAAAGCCCCAATCCAAGCAACTACACCTTTTTCTTTGACAGCTGCGACTAAGGCAGTTCCCAACAAGTTACGCTGGAAAATAGGTAAGGCTCCTTCTGGGGTGAGGACTGCATCTACACCTTGGTCTGCTAAAGTTAAATACCCATTAGTGTAATTTTCTTGGGCGCGACGAAACCCTTCGGAACTTCGTAAAAGTCGGTTCGGAATATTACCTTGAACAATCCCCACTTTCAAGGCTGCTTCTGGGGGTTGAGCGATGGGACGACTGTATAAGAAAAAACCGATGAGGTGTAAGGTAATTAATAATCCTGTGGCGGCAACTAAGTATTTATTAACGAACCGCAGAGGCGCAGAGGACGCAGAGGAAATTTTCTCTGTGCCTCTGTGGTTTATCCATCCTTCAGCAATTAACCCATTTACAGCAACTATTGTTGCTGTCACAGTATTAGGCCCAGAGAGTTGCCCCAGATGTACAATTACGAGATTATGCGGGCTTTGAGTGTAAGCAAGTGAACTCCACCACAGAGGGCCAGCACTCCAAAGGCTCTCTAAGCCGCACCAGACGGCTGTACCAATAAGGACACGTAACCACGGGTTTTTTCCACCCAGGCGAACCATTACAGCCGCCCAAATAGTAAGGAATACCCCACCTAAGACACTGATAAATCCCCAACAAAAAAGCGTGATTGCCAAGCTTGGCAACCAGGGAACGCCCAACCATGTCATCGGATGAATTCCGGTAATCCAGAATAGGGCGACACCGTGAAAACCAATACCCCACAGGAAAGCCGGAGGGAATTGGTTTTTACCTTTGGCTGAAGTTACAACTAGCACCCATAAGGGAACTATGGCAATCCAAGCCAGGAACCATACACCTACTGGGGCTACGGTTAGCCCCATTAAAATGCCGCTAGCTAAGGCTATTAAATAAGGGAGTAAGGTGGTTAACCTCTCCCCCTGCTTTTTATTCTGCTTCTTCTGCATCGGCAGCATCAGGTGGAACTATTGCTACTCCGGTAATAGCGTCATCTTCGTCTAAACGCTGCACTCTGACTCCAGTTGCCGATCGCGATTGGATAGAAATCGCATTTACCGCTTGACGGATGATAATACCGCGATTTGTCACCATCATGATTTCATCATCATCATTGTTGACAATGCGTAGGGTTGCTAACTTGTCTTTAGTTTTGCGGTTTTTGAACTTGGTTGCCATTAAACCCTGACCAGCACGATTTTGTAGTCGGAACTGGGCAACGGGTACACGCTTACCATATCCTCCCATCGTAATTACCAACACCCAAGGGCCAACAATGCCAGTACTAGGCACTTCTGCGGACTCTTCAGTAGTTTCGGTAATTTCGATATCTTCTGTTTCGATTGTTTCGATTGCTTCGATATCTTCTGTTTCTGCTTCTGTAACATCCAAAGTTTCCAGAATTGCTGCGGGTAGAATATCCATACCCACGAGTTCATCTTTATTTTTGAGTTTCATGGCTTTTACCCCACGAGTCGCCCTACTTAAAGGACGCAATTGTTCGTGGTTGCACCGGAAGTTAATCGCCATTCCGTTACGAGAACCAATGATTACACTGTCCTCGACTCTGGCGCGTCGCACCCAGCGCAGTTGGTCGCCTTCTTCTAAGGAAATGGCAATCAAACCATTGGCGCGAATATGACTAAAGGCTGCCAATTCGGTTTTCTTAATATTGCCGCCCTTAGTGAGCATGACCAGATATTCTTCGCTGCTAAACTCGTCAACGGGTACAATCGAGGTGATTTTTTCCTCTTTGGGGATGGGTAACATCTGGACGATTGGTGTCCCGCGACTGGTACGCGAACTCGCTGGAATTTGATACGCTCTCAGGCAATAAACAACACCACGCTCACTAAAGAATAAAATACTGTCGTGATCGCAGCAAGTCAAAAAATGCTCAATGGTATCATCATCTTTTACCTTGGCTGCGGCTTTGCCTCTGGTAGCACGGCTTTGCGCTTCAAAGGTGTTGACTGGCATCCGTTTGATGTAACCTTGCTCTGTAACCAGAATTATCGCTTTTTCATTGGCAATTAAGTCGCGATCGTCTAATTCCCCTTCCCCTGGTAAAATTACCGTGCGGCGGGGTGTGGCAAAGTTAGTTTTCAGTTGCCCAACTTCAGTTTCGATAATTTCTAGCACTCTCTCCCGGCGTGCCAAAATATCTTGCAAGTCGGTAATTTTTGCTTGTAATTCGTCGTGTTCCAAACGAATTTTGTCTGCTTCTAAGGCAGTTAACCGCCGCAATTGCATCTGCAAAATCGCATCTGCTTGCACTTCCGAGAGTCCATAAGTTGTGATTAATTCGCCTTTGGCTGTCGGCGCATCGGGAGCATGGCGAATCAAGACAATAATTGGATCTAACTGTGACAGGGCAATTAATAACCCTTGGAGGAGATGATCGCGTTCTTCGGCTTTCCGCAGTTCGTAACGGGTGCGTCTGGCAATGGATTCGATGCGGAAATCTAAGAAGACGCTTAAAAACTGCTTGAGGGTGAGTACCTGGGGTTCACTATTCACCAACGCCAGCATATTCGCCCCAAAGTTGGCTTGCAGTGGCGTTTGTTTGTAAAGGTTGTTCAGAACGACGCGGGGATAAGCATCACGCTTAAGTTCGATGACAACTCGCATCCCGTCGCGATCGCTTTCATCCCGGATATCTGCGATGCCCTCTAGACGCTTTTCGTTCACCATTTCGGCGATTTTTTCGATCAGCGCCGCTTTATTGGTTTGATAGGGCAATTCGGTGATGATAATTGCTTCTCTATCTGGCCGTCCCCGTTGTTCAACGGTTTCAATGTTAGCGACACCACGCATGGTAATGGAACCACGCCCGGTTGTGTAGGCTTCACGAATCGCAGATGTCCCCAAAATTTGCGCCCCAGTTGGAAAGTCTGGGCCGTGGACGTACTGCATTAATTCGAGATCGGTGATTTCTGGATTGTGGATTACAGCCACCAAAGCATCAATCAATTCGCCCAAATTGTGCGGCGGAATGTTGGTTGCCATACCCACGGCAATTCCAGAGGAACCGTTGAGCAATAATTGGGGAATCCGTGCAGGTAAGACTGTGGGTTCTTGTTGGGAACCGTCGAAGTTATCGGCAAAATCTACGGTTTCATACTCAATATCGTGTAGTAAACCAGCGCTAGTTAAAGCTTGTAAGCGACATTCTGTGTATCGCATTGCGGCTGGCGGATCGTTGTCTACCGAACCGAAGTTACCATGTCCGTTAACTAGGGGCGATCGCATGGAAAAATCCTGCGCCATCCGCACCAAGGCATCATATACTGCTGTGTCGCCGTGGGGGTGGTATTTACCCAACACTTCCCCCACCACACGGGCGCATTTCTTAAAGGGGCGATCGTGGAGCAGACCTAGCTCGTGCATTGCGTAGAGAATGCGACGATGCACAGGTTTTAGACCATCCCTGGCATCTGGCAACGCCCGACCCACTATCACGCTCATGGCGTATTCCAGATAAGACTGCGACATTTCGGTTCGCAAATCTATCGGGATAATCCTCTCCTGTGAGGTTGTCATAACCTAAAAATCTCCAAAAATCGTAGATTTTAGCTTGTTTACTCAACAAAGCGCAAAATTATTCTAAATTACTCTTGAATAATTGCCATAATTTGATATAATTCTAGCATAATATTGCCGTTTTTTGCCTAGGCAGCTAATCCAAAATCTCTAGTGAAAGAAGATATAATAACTTACATTTAGGAAGCTTTTAGTTATTTAACAAGAGCAGTGAAATAAAAGGTTGATTAGCGCAAATTCGCCTAACTTGAAACATGACAGAGTAAAGTTAAGAAAACAATCTAAAATTGGCTTTATCAACTCTTACTTTGATAACCGTTATTTACTAGAATTTTTGCTTACTCAGGTCTTAAAAATAAAAGCGTGGTTGATAATTTCTACTTAAAGAAATAGCAAAATTGAAGAAAAGCTACCAAGACGCAATTAAAGGAAGACTTGTAGCAATTAGTATTTATGATCGACAAAATATTTTGACATAAAGGAGAGGAAATTTTGGCAGCAGTCCGAGTTCGCCAGCATGTTAATCCACTTGGTAAAAAGTATCAAACGCCAGCAAGTGCCCTTGACTGGGAAAAAATTTATGCAAAGCCAAATCAACCACTACATTTAGATATTGGCTGCGCTAAGGGGCAGTTTTTGTTAAATATGGCCCAAATAGAACCCAACTGGAATTATCTAGGCTTAGAAATTCGAGAACCGTTGGTAAAAGAGGCGAATAAGTTACGTTCTGAGTTGGCTTTAACAAATCTGCACTACTTATTTTGCAATGTGAATAACTCACTGCGATCGCTGTTATCTTCTCTCCCTCCAGGAAGTTTACAGCGTGTGACAATTCAATTCCCCGATCCTTGGTTTAAAACCCGCCATGCTAAACGCCGTGTGGTGCAACCAGAACTAGTGGCAGAATTAGCCAGTTATTTGGCGGTTGGTGGGGTTGTGTTTGTGCAATCAGATATGGAATTTATCGCGGTGGAAATGCGCGATCGCTTCGCTGCCCACCCAGCTTATCAGAAAGTTGGTGCAGAAGAATGGTTAGCAGAAAATCCGCTACCAGTCCCTACAGAACGAGAAATAGGCACACAAAAAAAGGGTGAACCTGTTTATCGGGCTTTGTTTGTCAGACGAGAAGTTGTGAATAATGAGGGGTAGTAACAAGCAATTCTTTGAGGAAACTTTGCTGCATTCCTTAAATCTATATAATTTAACCTGAATCACTTAACTTAGATGCTTAAGCTTCTAGTAAAGGAAGGGTGACGGTAAAGGTTGTACCTACTTCAACTTGACTATTGACTATAATCTCGCCTCCATGTGCATCGACACATTTTTTGACGATCGCTAGCCCTAAGCCAGTACCTGGAATGGTTCCAACATTTTCAGCACGTTGAAAAGGCTGAAACAGCCGTTTTTGGTCTTCTTGAGGAATTCCAATTCCCGAATCTTGAATTCGGAAAATTACTGTTTTTTCCTGACCAATTAATTCAAAACGCACTATACCGCCCGGTAGTGAATACTTAATCGCATTACTCAGTAAATTGCCTAAAATATGCCGCAGCAAGCTTTCATCCCATAATGCCTCGTCTAATTTCCCACAACTGGCGAACACCAAAGTCAGATGCTTCTCATTTGCGATCAATCTAACTTCTTCGACCATTTGGCGGCAAAAAGCTTCTAAATCTATACAAATGAGTTCATACCCCAGTCTGCCAGAATCAGCTTTCCCGATGAATGTAACTTCATCCAATAGCTTTGCCATATTTTTGATCGCCGAGCGAATCATTTGTAAATGATTCAGTTTTTTCTCTTTGGTCAATCTTTCATCCTGGTTTTGTAGCAAACCAGCAGCCAAGAGAATAGTATTTAGGGGATTGCGGATGTCATGGGAAAGCATTGAAACAAATTCAGATTTGAACTGGTTAAGTTCATTGGCTTTCACCAGTTCCGCAGTTCGTTCTTCAACCCGGGTTTGTAATGTTTCATTGACTGTGCGTAATGATTCTAAAACCTGCTTGCGCTCGATCGCATAACGCAGCGATCGCACTAACACATCTACATTTACCTGGCGCTTGACTAGATAATCTTGTGCCCCCTGGCGCACTGCTTCAATTGCTAGTTCTTCGTCATTAGTATTTGTTAAAACAACAATCGGTATACTTGGCGCTTGACCAATCAGAGGAGGTAGAGATGATAATCCTTGGCTATCAGGTAGAGTTAAATCTAATAAAATAACATCATAATTACATTGATTTAGTTCCTGAAGTGCTTCGCCCAATCGCGTCACATGAACCAGAGTAAACTCTTGGGACTGGGCTTGCGTCAGAAACTCTTGTAATAACCTTGCAGAAGCTAGATTATCCTCAATTAACAAGATTTTTACTGAGTAGCTCACAACCATAATCTTCAGGTTTCACCCCCTATTGCTGCTCTATCTTGTCATTTGTCATTTGTCATTTGTCATTTGTCATTGGTCATTGGTCATTGGTCATTGGTCATTTGTCATTTGTCATTTGTCATTTGTCATTATTTCACCTTGTCCCCTTGTCCCCTTGTCTCCCCCTTCCCCCTGCCTCACTCCGATGGTAGCGTCACAGTAGAGAGCCAAAAATCTTCGATACTTTTGACGATTTGAAATAATTGGTTCAGGTTGCGAGATTTAGTGATGTAGCAATTCACATGTAAATCGTAGCTGTGAAAAATATCATCCTCATTTTTTGAGGTTGTTAACACAACAACTGGAATACGCTTTAGTAGTGGGTCGGCTTTGATTTCCGCCAGCACTTCTCGACCATCTTTTTTAGGCAAATTCAAATCCAGCAGAATGAGGTCAGGGCGTAGTGCATCAGCATATTCACCTTCTTGGCGTAAATAAGCCATAGCATCTATACCATCCCTGACCGTTACCACTTGGTAGGGCACTGAGCTGTTTTTTAACGCTTCTTGGATTAAGCGAATGTCAGCTTTATTGTCCTCGACCAAAAAGATGGTTTTGTGTTTTTCTCCCGTTTCTACGCTCAAGTTCGCGTCCTCCAACTGGAATCGTAAAGTAGAAGGTTGCGCCTTCACCCAGTCCTGACTCTACCCAAATCCGCCCTCGGTGACATTCGACGATCTTCTTACAGATGGCTAAACCCATACCTGTACCAGTATATTCATCCCGCGTGTGTAAGCGCTGAAAAATTACAAAAATGCGATCGCTAAATTTTGGGTCAATGCCAATTCCATTATCCCGTACTGAGAACAACCATGCGTCTTCTATCCTTTCTGCTCCCACATGAATTTGTGGCGGCTGATCGCTATGAAACTTAATGGCGTTACCGATGAGGTTCTGGAATAGCTGCATCATTTGGGTGCTGTCAGCCATCACTGTTGGTAAGGGATCGTGGGTGATAATAGCGCCAGTTTCATTAATGCGTTGACGCAAATTGCCCAACCCTCGATTTAAGGCTGTCTCTACCTCGGTCATTTGAAATGCGATCGCTTGCATATCCACTTTCGAGTATGCCAGCACGTCATCAATCAACGTCTGCATCAGGCTAACTCCCTGCACAGCGTAGCTGATAAACTCCTGAGCATCTTCATCAAGTTCTTCACTATAGCGCATCTCTAACAGCTGCACGTAATTCACAACTTGATTGAGTGGTTCTTGCAAGTCATGGGAGGCGACGTAGGCAAACTTTTTCAATTCGGCGTTAGAACGTTCTAAATCCTGCGCTAACTGGGCTAGTTCATCGGCTTGACGTAGCACAATATTAACAATTGCTTTCCGCAGTTCTAAAGCTGCTTTTACTTCTACATCTTTCCAAGGTAAAGATGTTAAGCGAACCGTTTCTTTCCACAGTTCAAATGATTTGCGTGGACATAAACGGACATTTCCTTCTGACTGGTTAACTTCAAACGCCTTATTAGGATCGCCACCCCAATTTACAGTTTGAATTACTTCTGGTCGGAACCACAAAACATAAGTCCGCTTGGCGATGGGAATCGCTAACAAACCGCTAGCGACATTTTTAAAGCTTTCTGCATCTGGATAAATCTGCGGCAAAGAGTCTGTATAGAAGACTTCTTCTTCAACATTATTCTTCAGCCATTGGACTAAAAAATTCAGGTCTTCTTCTCTAGGTGTTTCACCAACTACCGTGCAATTTCCCGCAAAACAGACAGCTGCACCTTGAGCGCTAGCCAAATCTAAAAGATGCTGTGGGTTTTTAACTAAACCATCAATAAAGTTTTCTTCTTGAGACATATATTCAATCAAGACTGATTGAAGGTGTGTCAGATTTATCCGGTGATAATAATCTTCTGTCTCTTCTCTAGCTGAAATTTCTGCAAATATTACTCGCCCTAAAAATTCGCAAGCTTTACGTAATTCGTAAGAAACATATTTTGGGGATTGATGATGGCAAGCAATTAGTCCCCAGAGTTTTTGGTCTTTAATTAAAGAGATAGTCAGCGAGGCACCAACACCCATATTATGCAAGTACTCTGTATGACAAGAAGCAGCACTTCTGAGAATAGAGTTGGTTAAATTAATCGGGCGATCGCTAATTGGATTATTGACAGGAAAAAGTTTGATTGGCTGAGAATAAGCATCAGGTATAATTCTGATCGAATTGGCAGCAAATAATTTTCTTGCTGGTTTGGGAATATCTGATTCTGGGTAATGCAGCCCTAAGTATGGTTCTAGACTTTCTAGTTTTTCTTCAGCGATAACGGAACCATGTCCATCATCATCGAATTTATATAGCATTACCCTATCAAATTCCGTTATTTTCCGAACTTCTTGAACGATAACTTGACAAAAGTCACGAAGATTTGCTGTTTTTTCTAGTTGATTTATGGAAGCTCTAGCTAGATGATAAAAGCTTAGAAATGGAATATTTTCTTGAGTAATAGCAGGTTCTAATTCCAGAATTAAAAATCCTTCTGTATTGCGGTGAAATATTGCATCAAATACTATATATTCATCACCTTTTTTTCGTACCCAAACTTTGGTGGGATTGATAAAATCAAGATTTTCCCCGGATAGCCCTGTTTTGATTCTCTCTATTTGGAATGGGTCGAGTAAATCTTCTAGTTTTTTGTGCAACATATTTTCGGGAGCAATTCCGAAAATCTTTAATGTATTAGTGCTAACTTGTAATATTTTTAGCTCAGGCTCCTCCAAAACTAACAGGACACCATGAGGTTGAATTTGGCTAGAAATATGAATTGGTGCCTCTTTCAAGCTAATTAAATTAATACCTGGGAATTGTAAGTTCATTTCCATGAAGATCCTCCTCTGTTGTCTGGGAGCATCAAAACTAGAATATCTAGAATAACGGATAATGATAAATGTAAAAAAATAAGGTTACATTCAGCATTTTTACTTAGTATCTAATTTCCCATGCCCTGATGTTGCGTTTTGCAGGCTTGCTCTCATCTGCTTACACTTTGAAAAGTCTAACAGCCAGTAAACTTACATAGGAATAATAAATGTGAAAACCATGTGATTAAACAATCATGATATGTGTAGCTATGTTAAGTTGAGAAATGAGTTTAGGAGTCATTATTCTTACCAAGACCCCTTTTAATCAAATCCAAGAGTTGAACCACATCCGCAATTTATAACCGTCAGGAGAGAGGGGTAAACCCAAATAGATGGGCATCCAGAAAATAAAAGCAGCCAGAATAATAAAAGTAATGGTGACACCTAGCGCCCGGAGTTGTTGATAATAGCTGCGAAGACACTGATCGACAAACCAAGCGATCGCTAAAAATACAAATACGACTGCACACATATAATGGTAGATAAAAACGCACCTTGTCACTTTTACCCAAGGTGCTAAGTTAGCAGCATAATTTATAACTAAATACAAACCAATCCAAGTATCAACACTAAGAGTTGCTGGTACTAAAAAACGCTTTTCTTTCACCCACGGCATTACGGCTTGTGACACCAGCATCCCTACTAAAAACAACATAGCAGCAACACCAAACCACCACAAAAAGGGATTGCCCATTGCATGGACATCATAAATAACTTGTCCAGCACCGGCAGGTAAAGGTGGCCCCATGACAGGTAATGGTTCAGTGATGCTTTTAGCCGTTTGATAATAATATGCCATTGGTCGAGTCATCAAAGGCCATTTGTACCACGCAGCACAATAAGGATGTACATCCGAACTATTACCACCTAAATGCAAGTGAAATTTCAAAATTTGCTGATGTACTGCAATAAATCCGTAAGTTTTATCTAGTTGAAGGTGAGGAATCCAGATGATGCTATAGATAAAAGCTGGAATTATTCCTAGATAAAATAACATCTGAAAAATATTTAGCTGAGTCAAATTTTGTAGTGGTGACTCAGATGAGGTTGATGGTATAAATGGTGGAGAATAAGTACTAATTCCTATCTCCTGGCTCCTGAATTCTGCCGACGCTCGCGGACTCGCTACCGCTTCGCTATCCTGCCTCCTGCCTCCTGCCTCCTGACTCCTACCTCCTGCCTCCTGCCTTCTGCCTTCTGCCTCCTCCAATGAGGGGGATGTAAAAAAGAGTTTGGCGTTAGCAAAAGAATGCGTTCCCTGAATTACCCAAGCTACTATCCAAATAAGATAAGCACCTGATAGGAACCATAAACCGTTCCACTTAGTACCGACTGACGCACCAAAAGCAATGCCAGCAAAAACTAACCAAAATGAACGTCGCCGGTTTTGCTTATCTAATGCTAATAATAAAAACCAGTGTCCTAATAAACCAAAGATGACAATATAAATATTACTTAAAGCATAACGAGATTCAACTAGAAAAATGCCATCACAAGCTGTAAATAAACCAGCAAGCAAAGCAAAGCTACGGCGATAACTCAATTGATAAGCGATCGCAGCTACAACTAAAGGAATAAATGAGCCTGTAATGGCATTGAACCACCGATAAGTCCAAGGCGATCGCATTGAACCCGTTAGCCCATTTACAGTATCGTGCCAAAAAGGAATGTGACTGCCAAGCCAAATGCCGATGCCAATCATATATTGGCTCAATGGCGGATGAGCATTAAAAAATGGTGTGTGCGTGAGATAATTGTTACCAAATTTGGCAAAGTAAACTTCATCAAATACCAGAGTGTTGAATCGCTCCAGCCCCCAAAACCTCAAGGCGAGTGAGAGGATAAATATACCCAACAGCCCAATTCGGAACCATTTTTTAGTCATTTGTCATTTGTCATTTGTCATTTGTCATTTGGGCATTGATAAATAATCAATAAATAGTTTTTCTTCCCCTGCTTCCCCTGCTCCCGTTACTGCCCTACTCCCTGCTCCCCTCTACTCTTCAGGTGCATCTAGTTGGAACAGGAGTAGTTCAATACCGTAATACTTATTTGTCCGCCCTATTGGTTTCATACCCAATCGTTCTGTTACACGGATTGAAGCATGATTTTCTGGCTTCACTACGGCATAAATAACTGGCAAGTCCAAGACACTAAATCCGTAGTTGAGCATAACTCGTCCTGCTTCTGTTGCATACCCTTTACCCCAAGAAGCTCGCCTCAAGTGCCAGCCTACCTCATAATCTTGAGTGGGTAAACCATCTTTGTCAGGCAATTGTTTGAGAATGATAGTTCCTACAATTGTTGTAGTTTCCTTTTCGACAATTGCCCAAGATCCAGTACCATTGTTGCGTCGGTGCCATTGCTCGATGTTGTCAATCAAACGCTGACGCTGTGACTCAACACTTGTTACCAGAGAAGCTTTACCAAGAAATTGCGTAACTTCAGGATCGCTGTAAATTGCAAAGGCTTGCTCGGCATCGCGTTCGGGTATCCAACTGCGAATAATCAAGCGTTCGGTTTCCAAAAGATTTGTCATCTTGCTTTTGACTAAACTAAATAGCCATTCTGCAAAATACTAAGATACTTATGGTTGAGCAGTCAAAAGTTTTGTAGACAATTACACAAACAAAATATGGCGATCACTATATTACAGGCAGCGATCCAGAAGTTCAACTACTGTTGGTTATGCGATACCTGCGGCGGTAAACTACGCAAATTCTGAATCTTTCCGCAGTTCTTCAGAACGGAATCTTAATGCAATCCGATCCTTTGCTATCCCTGCTCAACTTTTGCCACTTCCAGCATTGTCTTTAAAACCGAATCTGGATTCAGACTGATGGAATCAATTCCTTGTTCGACCAAAAACTGAGCAAATTCTGGGTAATCACTGGGTGCTTGTCCACAAATACCGATTTTGCGATCGCATTTTTTCGCCGCTTCTATGACCATTTTTACCATTCGTTTGACAGCTGGACTGCGTTCATCAAACAATCTCGCTACCAACGCCGAATCTCTATCTATCCCCAGTGTCAGTTGAGTTAAATCATTTGAACCAATGGAGAAACCATCAAATACCTCAGCAAATTCTTCAGCCAGAATCACATTACTGGGCAACTCACACATCACATAAACCTGCAAGCCGTTAACACCCTGCTTTAAGCCATTTTTTGCCATTTCTGCCAAAACCAACCGCCCTTCATCAGGAGTGCGACAAAAAGGAATCATCGGAATAACATTTGTTAAACCCATCTCTTCCCGTACTCGTTTGAGGGCATGACATTCTAGGGCAAAAGCTTCTCTGTAGCCTTCATCATAGTAACGTGCCGCTCCTCGCCAACCTAGCATTGGGTTTTCTTCGTGGGGTTCAAACTGCCGCCCACCTAACAAATTCGCATATTCATTACTTTTAAAATCTGACATTCGCACAATCACTGGTTTGGGATAGAATGCTGCGGCAATTCTACCTATCCCTTGAGCTAATTTATCTACAAAATATTGAGGTTTATCGTCATAAAGTGAGGTAATTTCAGCAATTTTAGCTTTTGCAAATTCATCTTTTAATAATTCATAATTAATTAACGCCATTGGATGAATTTGGATTTGGTTAGCAATGATAAATTCTGTCCGCGCTAAACCTACGCCATCGTTAGGAATTGCCGATAAACTTAATGCTTCTTGAGGATTACCCACATTCATTAAAATTTGAGTATGGGTACGCGGTAAGTTCTCTAAAGCAACTTCTTCAACTTCAAAAGGTAATAAGCCTGCATAAACTTTTCCCTCTTCCCCTTCGGCGCAAGAAATTGTTACCTCTTGACCAGGTTTTAAGATTTCTGTAGCATTGCCACATCCCACGATCGCAGGGACACCCAATTCTCGCGCAATAATTGCTGCATGACACGTTCTACCACCAGAATTGGTGACAATTGCACTGGCGCGTTTCATAATAGGTTCCCAATCAGGATCGGTTCTTTCTGTCACCAAAACTTCCCCAACTTGAAACTGTTCGAGTTTCTGAACATCTAAAATTAGGCGGGCTTTCCCTTGACTAATAGCTTCTCCAATTGCACTTCCCGTAACCAGGGGAATGGGTGATTGGGAATCATGGAGTGAGGAGTGGGAAGATTTTTCCTTATTTTCCCACACCAACCGATAACTCCGCAGCACATTCCCTGTCTTCTGCGACTGGACGGTTTCGGGACGCGCTTGCACAATAAAAAGTTGATTAGTAATGCCATCTTTTGCCCATTCGATATCCATTGGAGTCGATATACCGTGGACTTGAGAATAATGATCTTCAATTAAACATGCCCAACTTCCTAGTTGTAAAATCTCTTCATCACTCAGGGCAAATTTACCTCTTTCGCTGGGGGAAACCGAAACATTTTTTGTAAATTTGGAGCCGTCATCATAAATCATTTTCAGTTCTTTACTGCCCAATTTTTTATCGATAATCGGGCGGAAACCAGCTTTTAAAGTTGGTTTAAAAACACAGTATTCATCGGGATTTACAGACCCCTGAACAACGTTTTCACCTAAACCGTAGGCGGCTGTAATTAGTGCCGCATCCTTAAATCCAGTTTCTGTGTCAATGGAAAACATCACCCCAGAGGTTGCTAAGTCAGAGCGCACCATTTTTTGCACGCCCACAGCCAGAGCAATGCTAAAGTGATCAAATCCCTTGGTGTGACGGTAAGAAATGGCGCGATCGGTAAATATGGAAGCAAAGCACTTGTGACAAGCTGCTAAAACTCCTTCGACACCAACAACGTTGAGGTAAGTTTCTTGCTGTCCGGCAAAACTAGCATCGGGAAGGTCTTCGGCGGTGGCGCTAGAACGGACTGCAACATCTGTCTCTGTATGGTATATTTCACAAAGACTTTGGTAGGCTGTAGCGATCGCCTCTCGCAATTCTACAGGAAATGGGGTGTGGATTAATAGCGATCGCGCTTTTTTCCCCCGTTCTCGTAAATTTTTGACATCCTCAACATCCAAGTCAGCAAAGAGTTTGCGTAGTTTTGCTTCTAAACCTGCTGATTTGATGAAATGACGATAGGCGTAAGCAGTGGTGGCGAATCCGGTAGGAACGTTAATCCCTTTGGGCGTTAGCTGTTGAATCATTTCGCCCAGTGAGGCATTTTTACCACCAACTAACGGTATATCAGCAATTCCAACTTCATCAAACCACAAGATGAGCGATCGCTCTTGAGCAGATGGAGATAAAGTGTTTTTAGATATTGTAGTCATAATTACCTTTTAAATTTATACTCAATTTGTAAGTGTGTAACCGTTAGTATATTTTTCCCATCTTTAATTTTAGATTTTTCATTCTGTCGTGTAACTTTAAATTTGGCGATTAAATCCAACTTTATAGTCAATAAAAGTTAACAATTATTTAGGTTAATAGCTTTATCAAAATACCGGATGCAATACACAATGGCGCAATTAGAACGACTGCTAAAAATGGCAGAAGATGAGTTAACTGAGTACAGTACTGATGCCCGAAAAATCGAAAAACTACGCCGTAAAATAGGTTTATCAGTCTCGACAGCCGAACAGCGACAAGTCAAAGAAGCATTATTAGTTAATAAGCAATCTTCTAATATAATTACTCAAATTGTCGAAGAGCAAAGACAAACAGTAGCCTTACCATTTTGGGGAATTGCTGGATTGGGTTTGTTATTCGGAATTTCTTTAAATCAACCTTTCTGTTTGTTAGCAGCTATAGTTGGTACTGTATCAGCTTACAGAATTCAAAGATGGGGTTGGCAATTGCAGGCAAGGAGTCTATTGTTACAAACATTGGAAGATATTGAAGCGCGTATTGCCCAACCTAAATAGATACACTTTATAAATAAATTATTTATAACTGCTTGTATTTAAATATACGAGTGAATCGATTAGTCATTCTATTGAACCTCGTAAGTACTTAACAATTCTTTTGGGATCACCATAACAAAAAAATTAGATATTGGATGTGATTTAGGTATTTACGATCTTGGTTTGCGTGCAACAAATGCTACATGACCCTTTGACAGAAGGTATTGACCATAACTACGAGTTGTTTCAACTTGGAAGCCAACGCCAGAGAGTTCACTTGCAATAGCTGTTGCTTCGTATAATCGCACGTGGTGTACTTCGTCAGATCGTCTGTAGTGTTCCCCTATCTTACGGAAGCTGATAATTCGGCGTGTCAAAATCATTTGCTCTCGATCTTCCGATTTTTCAACTAATACTACCCAGCTTTCTCCTTCAGTGAAACCTTTAGTTGTAGTACCTTGTGCAACTTGTCCTTTTTCAGCAATGTCGAAGATGAATACACCCCCAGGAGTTAAGGCATTATATATACGCTGGAAAAGCTTAACAAGAATTTGGCGATCGTTGTCTCGATCAAACAGGTAGCTGATACATTCACTAATGGAGGTGACAGCATTGCATGGCGGAATCTCTGTTTTGAATAGTGAATCGATCCGAAATTCGGCATCTGGGACTCTTGTTCGTGCAATATTAATCATCGACTCAGAAATATCAACTCCGAGAACACGATAATGAGACTTAGTAAGTTCTTCTGCCCATAATCCGCTACCACAACCCAAGTCAACCACTAGTCCATCATGTATTTTGTTTTGAGCGAGGATTTCTAAGATGCCAGGAGCAGATTTGAGAGCGAAGTCACGGAAACCGTCATCATGAATAAATGCAAGGTCTTCTTTGTACCATTCATTCATATTGCTTAGAGGCTATTTACCAATTTTTGGGGTTAAATACTTATTACGTGCTTTTCTCTATTACACTATTTTAGCCTTGCGATACCACTACGGTAATTTTATTTTTACTTTCTAAATAACCTCTTATTGCCTCTTCACAGAAATTGTGTAACTAGGTAGATGTGAGGCATCTGTTTGAGTTTTTATAAGTCGCCAGTCATTATCTATATATAAATGCTGAAACACTTGAGAAGGTGCTAAAGATGTTTTTTTTAAATAATTTGTATGATTTATCTCTATATTTTCTAATTCCAGAGCTTTCGATAAAGCCAATTTTGAGGCATTCAGTTTGACTTTAGTGTTAAGCACATCAGTAAACCAGGTGTAGACTGACTCTAAAGTTAGAGGAATTTCTCTATTTTTAAAAGCTTGAAATCTATCAATGTTTTGAAGATACCATTTACCATTTTGAACTCCATATTTTTGGATTACCATGAAATCATAAGCGGGTAATCTTGAGTGAAAACTCTGGGACAAATATGGCTCTTTCCCCATTATATAGCGAGCGACACTGGCACAGTAACCATCATGCTGGAAAATTTGAAAAGACTGTTCTTGTATTCTTTTCGGTAAACTTTCATGAAATGATATGGTAGACCATATTGGTGTCCAAACACCTACCAAAAGCCGTAATTGTTCCGTAACGCTGAAAACAGGATTTTGTTGGCTTAATTTTATAAAATAGGGAAGTAATTCAGTTTTGTAAAATTTAATTTCGTCATTTGAATTTCCTGAGTTTTGTCCTTGAACTCGTGCCAAAATCTCATTTTTAAATTTTACTTTTTTGGGAGCGCTTAATTGATTTTTTAGCAAGAGTTCAAACATCACCATTTACCTTGTTCTCATTTTTTTAGATGATTTGGTAAGAATTAAAAACTGGTGATTTTAGTACTTATACAGGTATCATCTATTCTTTTACCCTGTAAGAGGTAGAGCTTTTTAGCTCCTGCCTTTAACAGTTCTAAGGTGTTTATGTGCTTGATACTATCTATTCTTACTCACAAAATGGTGTGATCTAGATCACTGCAAACTAAAATATATTGAAAAAGCATTTAGAAATCAGAGCATTGCATACATAAATTTATAGCGGCTACTCTCAATACGGTTTGGTTAAGGGGGAAAGGGGAAAGGGGAAGGGGGAAAGTTTAAATTACCCCTTCCCCTTTTCTGAAACCATAAGGGAAGTAAAGAATCCTTATCCGAAAAGGATTATGGCTACTCTCTGAGAACGCCAAAGACGAAACCATAAAGCCCAAGAAGTGTAAAGGATGAAAATTTTGCTCCTTCACACTTCATTGTTGATTTGAAATTTCTACGATTCTCTTCCCGATGCCCAGGTATCACGCCATTTAACGGTACCTTCTTTGGCAATCACCCAGCGACGATTAACCAAATTTTCCCGCAGAGGCGATCGCCCTTCCCGCCACATGGCATATTTATAAGCAATTAGCTTACCAGTGCTTTCATCAAAGGGAATCTCAGCAGACCAAGTATTTGAGTTGATGTACTCCAAAGGATATGCTTTGCTGATATCCCAGTTACCCAACTCTGGACAATCTCCTGTCACCACAATGATTTCACCGGGTTGGGTATCCACACCATTGAGTTGGACGCGCACAATTGTTTGTGCTTTGATCCGTTCCCCAACGTGGCTGAAAACAAGCACTCCCCGTTCTTCTATTACTAGGTCATAAATCTTACCGTCTTTTACTTCATACTTGTTGCGAGTCACTACGCAAGTATGCTCACCATCGGGTAATTCTGTTTCTACTTCAGGGAGAGTAACTTCCCCTCCCCGGTTTAAAGCTACAAAACACAGAGAATCACGATAGCGGCGGACATAACAGTAAACATCGGCGGTCAAGTATTTCTGCCAATGGCTACCCATTGATATAGCAGGATTTAGCCGTCGTAAACCAGACAGCAATCTAATACAACGATAAACTTCACTATCGGTATCCCAATTTTCCATCATCGGGCGGTTATATGGGTCATTACCGCCATCAGTATCGTTATGTAAATACTGTTCTGTGCCGTAATATATACAGGGAATACCGCGAGATGTCATAATTAGGGCGATCGCAACCTTCAACATCGCTGGATCAGGATTCAGCGATTGGAAGCGGCACATATCATGGTTATCGATGAAGGTAACTAACTCTGTTGCCCCGTTATAGCGATAATCCTGGTCAAAAATGTATTGAATTGTTTGGAATCCCATTTCTGAACCTTGGCCCAATGCGGCTCGAATTGCCACACATAGCCCAAAGTCTAGAAGTGTCATGCCTGAGTGATTGGCAAATTCTACCGAGCGATCGTCACTCGGATTACTATAAATCCATTCACCAAAAATAAATACATCTGGTTTGTGATTAGTCATCTCGCCAGTGAATTCTTGCCAAAACCAAATCGGCATGTGCTTGACAGTATCAACCCGCAGTGCATCCACACCTCTGTCTAGCCATTGTTTAATTGCTGACTTAATATACTGTCGATATTCTGTATTATTTTCATTAAAAGTTGCAAGACCAGCTAGTTCACAATTCTGTACTTGCCAATCGTCTTCCCAATTTTGCACTTCACCGTAATGGTGATACCAATGATTGACATCATCATTGAAGTCAGCAATTTTAACGCCATCATCATACAATTCACCTTTGCTACCACTGGTATCAGGGCTACTGTGGTTGCAGACAATATCCAGCACCAGCTTCATATTCCGCTTGTGCAGTTCTGTAATTAACCGATCAAATGTCGTATTTTTTTCTTCTTGGGTAGCATTTAAAGAAGGATTCTCTCCATCAGCAATATAGCGAGGATTAATCCGCTTAAAGTCTTTTGTCCAATAGCCATGCATCGCCGCATTGCTAATAAATAACTCTTCTACTTGCTCGAATAGTGGAGTTAGCCAAAGGGCAGTAACTCCCATATTTTTGAGATAATCTAACTTATCGATGACACCTTGCAAGTCACCACCCCAGTACTTACCCCATTCTTGTCTATTGGGATCGTAGAGTTCTGAATTTTCACCTTCGCTGTTATCTGGATCGCCATCATAAAAGCGATCTACCACCAGAAAGTAAATGGTTTCCTGACGAAATTCAATATCTCTGGTGTAAAGAAACTCTAGGTCAATCTCGGTTTCTGATGGTGGCGTTTCTATAATAGCGTCTACTTTTTCTTGTGCAGAATCAACTTTGTATTGATCTGGGGAAAACTGAGATGGAGGGGTTTTTACCATAAAAAACTCAAAATTTCATGTAATTTACATTTGTAGAACTAACAGTACAAACGCTTTGGCTATTGTGTGTCGCTACAGACATCGGTATTGTGACATCCTGCCCACGGTATAGGTATCTATCGCTAGCTAGTTTATAATTCTATCGATAGATATAATTCATCTGCTAGAGGTTAAAAATCAAGCAATATAGCATTTATTAACGATAATTGCTTAATAAAAAAATTTACAATATTTAATTAAGTTAATCTGTGGTAAAAATTGAGCCTAACTCGTGTTTCAGTGTATATTCGACAACAGATTTTAAAACATCTCAATTCCTTGGAGATTAGCTGTCAACAAGATTTTGTTACACCTGAGCAATATTGAGTAGACCAAGCATTAGCCAACTTTTTCTCTAGAAGATTCGCTCCATTGGTAAACTGACCATTGTCACTTTCAATCTGTTTTTACTGTTGAGGAATTAATTTAGGTAGCAATTATGACCAAATATGACAAGGTTTTTAACTCACCAAAGACATCAGAGGAATCACTAAGTCCAGAGGAAGCGGTAGCAGCGATCGCAACTGTCACTGCGATCGCTGATTCAATGATTGAAGATGTAGATGCAGAAAGTTTAGCGGGTATCCTCTGGGAATTCGAGGTTTTCGAGGAATACTCAGAAGATGAAATTGCCGAAATAGTCGATAGACTCCTAGCCATTGCAGAAGAGGAGGGAATTGGCCCCCTGTTTAATGCTGCCAAAGTATCTCTCTCAGAAGAATTAGTGCTGGATGGTTTTGCAGCTGGGGTAATAGTGCTTTTAGACGATGAACTCGCGATCGCCAAACCAAAACAAGCCTACCTCAAAAAGCTACAAGCAGCCTTAGACCTGGAAGATGAAGAAGCAGAGGAAATTATTAAGGAGGTAATTGCAGCCTTTAAAGAAGCAGAAGAAGAATATGCAGACGAAGACGATGATGATGAGACAGTAGTCATAGAAGATTTTAGCGAACAGACATATCAATCCCCTTTAGGTAATTTTACTGTGCCAATTCCGGTTGATCCCCAGCAGGGCGGTAGAATTCAAAGTCAGGAAGGAGTAGTTGGCTTTTCTGATGACATCGGTACTTTGTTGAGAATCGATTATTATCCTTTCCCTCTAGAACAGTTAGAGGAACTGGAGTCTGTCGGACAAGAAGAATATTTACAAACAATTTTAGTAGATAAGTATGTACCCCAAGCGATTTTTGCCAATGTACCAGATGCTTCTGTGGAGTACACCGAATATCTGGAAGATACTTTGCGAGGCGCTTACTATGTCTTAATTGATATGCCCAAAGGTTCGACAATTTCTAAGCAAGAAAATAATGGAACTGCAATCAGATTAGATGCGTACCGGGGTCTGCTCACCTTTATCAGTGGTGAATTTTTGTATATAGTTAGTAGTCAGCACAGTTTTCTTGACGGCGAAACTCCCGATTCCCTTGAAGAAGAAGCTGAAGATATCAAGGAGAGTATTTTAGAGTTTGTTGAGACTATAGAGTTCAATTAAGTAGTGTAAACCTTAGTTAACTTGTTCAAACTTTAGTAATTCTAGTAATATTGCTCAAATCACAGATGCGATCGCATCTGTGATTTCCATGCCTTTTTGATGGTGAAGTTTACTAAAGTAAGGCATTTCATTAATTCATAGCGAATCAAATTTGGCAATACCCTCCAATAACAATGCATCGGCTTACATTGTTACTACCTGTTATACCTTCTTACCTGCTACTGGTTCAGCTATATTTTCCATATCGACCAGATTCCACTTTAAACCTTTGCTCCTATATATACGCTTCTGCAAATTTGGATAGTCACCGATATCATGGTCTAGCCTTTGACCAACTACTATACATTTGAATATAGAATTGCCCGTGTTTTTCAGCTTGTGCGGCTTACCACCAGCACGATATCCAATAAAATCTCCTGCTTTAACTGGATAAACGCTTTCTCCAATTGTTGCCTCAGCTTCTCCCCCAAGAACGTATACGCACTCTTCTTCGTGATAGTGCATATGAAGCTCCGTTGATTCACGTCCAGGCTCTACTTCAATGATGTGGAAACCGATATTTTTTAAACCTGTCAAATCTCCTAAAGACTTATTCAGTCTGCGAGCATTGGAGTTGAGAAAATGTGTTTTTTCTAGTCCTTCATAAGACTCAATCTCTTCTTTGGTGACTAAATACTTTTCCATTTCTTGATACCAAGGTGCTAAGAAAATTTGATGGTGAACAAGCGAGGGGCCTTCATATAAATTAAGACGGAAGTTAAAACAGGTTTAAGGGTTCTATCTCAGCAGAAGTAATCGCTTCTATTTGTGGATGGGATTATATCATCACCTTGTTATTAAGTGCAACTTCATAGAGAATTGGTATTAATGCGTCGGCTTGCATTAAAAATGCTACGCTTTTACGCAAAACTGTACTAAGTAATCTCTCTATGCAAAAAAGCGATGTCTACGGCGGTCACTGACTTGTAACTACGATGTACACACAAGTCGGAAATAGTAGTCTGTCAAACTAATTCATAATTGAATGGCGTTCTTAATTCAGTGTTCATAACTTATGAACTCATGTGATGTACATTTGGAAAGGGCGGTGTCTGACGACAAGCCCAGAGGCGGAATGTCTCCGGTGTCTACGCTTGTGATTTTTCATGACAATAACCCTGCTAAACAATCGCTATCAAGTTATCCAGGTAATCGGCGCTGGGGGTTTTGGCGAAACCTTTCTGGCAGAAGATGTTCACATGCCTTCTCGCCGTCGTTGTGTGATTAAGCAACTCAAACCGATAACTAATAATGATCCGCAAAATTACCAACTGATCCAACAACGGTTTGAACGGGAAGCCGCAACCTTAGAATATTTGGGTGAAAGTAGTAACCAAATTCCTAAACTCTACGCCTACTTTTCTGAGAACGGGCAATTTTACCTTGTCCAAGAATGGATTCACGGCCAAACTCTGACGAAAATTGTCGAAGCCAAAGGATTTGAGAGTGAAGCTGCTGTTCGGCAAATTCTCTTGAGTCTGCTTTGGGTGTTAAATTATGTCCACAGTAAAGGCATTATTCACCGGGATATTAAACCTGAGAACATTATTCTCCGTTCTGTTGATAACAAGCCAGTTTTGATTGATTTTGGTGCAGTCAAAGAAACAATCCGTTCTGTGGTCAACTCTTCAGGATACCCGACGCGATCGCTCGTTATTGGTACGCCTGGATATATGCCTAGCGAACAAGCCGTTGGCCGCCCAGTTTACAGCACTGATATCTACAGCTTAGGTTTAACGGCGATTTATCTGCTGACTGGCAAACACCCGCAAGAATTGCAAACCGATCTTAAAACTGGGGAAATACTTTGGCAGGAACACGCCCCTAACGTCTCTTCTCAATTGGCGGCGGTACTCAATCAGGCAATTAAGCCTCATGCTGGCGATCGCTACAGCACTGCTAGTAAGATGTTACACGCTTTGCAGTCTGCTAGTAATATCCCTCCTGAGTTAGCTGCAAATACTCCCACAGTTAATTTTTATCCCCCTGCGACATCGACTCGACAAACCCAGCCATTATATTCCCCACAAAAACCAACTGTGATTTCAGGGACTTCCACTCCTGGAAACTGGCAAAAACCTGCTGTAATTATTGGTAGTTTGTTGGTAGGCAGCTTGATTGGTGCAGTCGTGATTCCTAACATCATTCGTCAGCAACAACCAGAAACAACCATTGTCACAAGTCGCACCCCATCGCTAGAATCTTTGCCTACTCCCGCATCTACCGAATCGCCCCTTTCTTCCCAAACTTCTCCAGCCCCAGTTGTACCAGTCTCACAACCACGAGAGCGAGTAATTCCCAATCCTTTACCAACCTTTAATCCCCCAGTTGTATCCACACCACAGCCAGAAAAAGAGCCTGTAATTTCAGATACTCCAGCGCCAGAAGTGTCTTCTACACCACAGCCAGAACCAGAGAATATTGCAGTTCCCACACCAGAAGCACCTTCAGCACCACAGAAGAATGATCAGCCACCTAAAAAAGTAGCTGTAACTACCAGCAGTCAAAGCGTTCCCGCATTTCCTACAGGTACATCCAGAAGCGCCGTAGAAGCTACCCTCGGTAAACCAAATCAAGATTTAAGAGGTGCATGGGGTAAGACGCGTGCTGTTGTTTACAAACTAGTACCAAACAAAATTGATCTTGGCTACTTATTCGATCGTAATTCTCAAGTGCTGCGTCAAACAGAGGTATCTTTTGCCCAATCGGTAGACCCGCAGGTGATGCAAGCTACCTTGAATGGATTGTTAGATGGGCAAGCAACTGAAGAAATTAAGCAGGGACTTAAACAGGTACAACAGGGTCAGTCTGATAATTTCCGTTTTCAGAATGGCTCAGTCAAGGGCCAGATTATCCGCCAAGAATGTAATTTTATTTACATTAGCATTTGGGATGAAAATTTACATGATTTTGTGAGTCCATCGACAGCTAAAAGATGTTAACTTTCTAGAAAACGTTTTTCTCAAAAATTAAATTTTTGTATCTTAGAAGACAGATTCAGGATTCAATATAGTATTTGAAAAACTGTCTTTACTGGACTAAAATCTACATAATTTCGGTCTTCGCAAACACAAAAACCCAGTTTTTAGAATTAATGTATTTGTCTTCTAGGTTTTGTAACTAAACCCATAAAAATCTGTTTTCCCAATTGCCAATTGCCAATTCCCCTTTTCAAACTGAGTTTCAAATTCTTAATCTTCATAAAGTTATAAATACCATTATTAAGTTTTTAATAATACTTGTCTCAGCTTCTACATTCATGTCGTAAATTGCGATCGGAATTGTGTAATCTAAAGACAGCTAATAGCTCATTATTCAATCGAGGTCTGATGACTCCTACAATCATGCGTCAGCTTTGGTCAGTGGTTGAAACCGCGCAAGCCAAGCTCCTCTTACAACTAGATGATGCTAGCTTGGTGCAGTGGTTAGTAAAACAAACCGAAACGCAAGTGTTGTTAGATTCTAACGAAACTGACTTTCTATGCCACTACATTCAATCTCGGCTAGCCCTTATACGTGATATTGCCCATGAACGTCAGTGTTCATGATAGCAAAATCACGATAAATTGATTGATAGTCAAGTGTTATTACTATTGACTATTGGCTTTTTGGGGAAAATAACCTTCCACTAAGCAGTCAGAGCCGACTACACGCCAACGAACACGTTCTAGAGACAATGCCTCAGTCATGGTAGTAAAACCTAAATCGCCCACTGGTGTGGGAGCAATGCTACCACCAATGATTTTTGGGGCAATAAATGCCAAAACTTTTTGCACTGCTCCTTGAGCGATCGCACTAGCAGCTAAGGTACCGCCACATTCCCACAAGACGCTACAAAAACCCCGCTCATATAAGTACGCCATTGCGTTATCTGGTGTAAGTGATGTTAATTCCACGATTTCCACCCCCTGATTGAGCAACAGTTCTTGGAAATCGGGGTTAGCACCCTTTTGAGTCAACACCAAAGTTGGAGCATCCGCAGTTTTCCACAGATGGGCACTTTCCGGTAAGTTGAGATGACGACTCATTACCACCCGCAGGGGATTATGTGCCTCCGCATGATGGCTAGTTAAATAAGGATTATCTTGTCGGACTGTATTGCCGCCGACAATTATTGCATCGCAAGCCGCCCGTAGTTGATGTACTTCATTGCGGGCCTCTTGGCTTGTCACCCAGGCGCTATGACCAGAGGTAGTAGCAATTTTGCCATCTAAAGTCATGGCATATTTTAAAATTCCCAAAGGTCGTTTGTAGAGAATGCGATGCACAAAAGCTTCATTGAGCTGATGACAAGCTGCTTCTTCTACTCCTACTAACACTTCGATCCCCGCCGCACGTAAACGGGCGATACCACCTCCAGCTACCAGTGGATTGGGATCAACCATACCCACTACGACTTTTGCCACTCCAGCTTGGATTAATCCTTCGGAACACGGGGGAGTACGCCCATAGTGATTGCAAGGTTCTAGTGACACATAGATTGTTGCACCACGAGCGCGATCGCCTGCTGCTTGCAAAGCAAACACTTCTGCATGAGGCTCACCTGCACGAGGATGAAACCCTTCGCCGACAATCTCGCCATCCTTGACAATCACCGCTCCCACCAAAGGATTTGGGGAAGTCCGTCCTAAAGCGCGGCGAGCAAGTTCCAAACACCGCAGCATCATGCGAGAGTCAAAATCAGTTCCGATCTTTTCTTTTATAACTGCTGACTCCACTAGATGTATATTTTCCTGAGTGTAATTTGGTAAGGATGCATCTGCTTGAGCGACCACTGGGGAATTATCCATAATTTTAGGCGGCAACACTGTAAATATTCTGCACGCGATCGCGCAGCCTTTCCACAGGAGAATCGCGCTTTGCTGCTGATAATTAATTAAACAGAGTCAAATTCAGGCGCTGTTATTAGCTGTTTTAAATTGCACCAGTTTGTAATATTCATATTACAATTTTTATTACAGCCTTTTTCATCTATCTGAACCACAATCTGGTGTTGGGTAGCACAGCTAGCTGTACTACTCAACCATTTAAAGCGTCGCTACAAGTTCCTTTAAGCGATCGCTTGCATTGCGAAAGATGGGACAACTATCTTTTTGGTAGCAACTTTCGCTTAAGTAAATGAGATTCTAGTTTACGAAGATTTTTATCTGCATCTACTAGTATATACTGAAACTATAATTAATGACAATAAGTAGTATTTTATACTGTTTTTATTAAGTAATAAGAGGAAACCGTAATGGCTTTAGACCCTATTAAGTTTTTTAATGCCTGTAATCCCAGTAAGACTCTAAAAATTGAGAATAAAGAAGACCAACAGTACTATATTGACTTCTCGCCAGTCCGTGGAGGTAATGTAATTCAACGTTTACGACGCACGATCGCTAATCAACCAGATGAGTCAACCTGCCAATTATTCACTGGACATATTGGCTGTGGTAAATCTACAGAACTATTTCGACTCAAAGATGAATTAGAAAAGCAAGGCTTTCATGTAGTCTACTTTGAGTCCAGTGCAGATTTAGATATGGCAGATGTGGATGTCAGCGATATTTTATTAGCAATAACTCGTCAAGTTAGCGCCAGTTTAGAAAAGGTTAAAATCAAACTCAGACCAAGCTATTTTGTCGATTTATTTAATGAAATTGCGGATTTTTTACAAACACCAGTAGTTCCAGAATTTGAATTTTCATTACCTTTGGGAATTGGTAAAGTCACTGCTAAGACTAAAGATAGTCCCAGACTCCGCAGCCAGTTGCGACAATACCTAGAACCTCGGACTAGCGGCATATTAGAAGCTATTAATCAACAGGTATTAGAGCGTGCCAAAGAGCAGCTAAAGCTACAAGGTTATCAGGGATTAGTGGTAATTATCGACAATCTAGATCGCGTCGATATTTCTCCCAAAGCCTCTGGCCGTTCTCAGCCAGAATATCTGTTTATTGACCGGGGTGAGCAGTTAAAGAAGCTGAATTGCCATTTAGTTTATACCATTCCCCTAGTGTTAATTTTCTCCAATGAATTAAGCACTCTGACAAATCGTTTCGGGGTGAAGCCTGTACTCTTACCAATGGTGACAGTTAAGAACCGTGAAAAAACCTATAACTTAGAAGGGATGAAGCTCCTGCGACAAATGGTTTTAGCACGGGCGTTTCCTTGGCTAGGTGAAATAGAACGGTTGAGTCGCATTAATGAAGTTTTTGATTCAGATGAAACCTTAGACCGTCTTTGTCGAGTTAGCGGTGGACATGTGCGAAATCTGTTAGTTTTGCTTTACAGTTGTTTGCAAGAAGATGACCCCCCTATTGGGCGGGACTGTTTGGAAATGGTTATTCGTGAGTATCGGGATGACTTAGTTTCAGCAATTAGTGATAGTGAATGGGCGCTGCTGCTGCAAGTTCTGAAACAGCAAGACAATGTTAAAGGAGAGGACGAATACCAAACTCTTTTGCGAAGTATGTTTTTATTTGAATACCGAGATATTGATGGACGCTGGTTTGATATTAACCCTGCGATCGCAGAATCGAAGAAATTTAAGCTATGAGTGACTCTTATCAACCTGAAGATGTAGTTGTCTACAATGAACGCTCCCTGAAAAAACTAATCCGCTCAATTACGAATTCTCAGGGACACTTTGCGTTAATTTTGGCACGTTGTAACTATTGCAGTTTGCGAGACCAAATGGTGCAGCAGATCAAGGAAGAATGTCAAGTTGAGATTCGAGAGCTACATCTGTCAAAATCTATCAAAACACTTTACACAACAATTGAAGCTAACCTGGGAAATCAACTACCTCAAGCTTTGATGATATTTGATTTGGAATTAGTAGATGCAATTGACCAACTTTTAATTTCTACAAATCAGGTAAGAGAGGAATTTCGTAAGAATTTCCAGTTTCCGATAGTTATTTGGGTAAATGATCCAACCTTCCAAAAATTGATTCAATTAATGCCTGATTTTAAGAGTTGGACAGGTAACTCAATTAAGTTTAAAATTGCTACAAATCAGTTAATCAACAACCTGCATCAAATTGTCAATTCCCTATTTACAGCAATTCTTAACGTCGGTGCTGGGAAGTTTCTCGATAATGCTTACCTCAATCTTGACCTTGGTATTCTCCATTTAGGGGAAATTGAATCTGCTGTTAGGGATTTACAAATATCTATAGAAAAATTAGAGCCTGAACTAGAGGCAAGTTTACAATTTTTGCTAGGTCGGGAAGCAGATGCTAATGGACATAAATCTGAAGCTAAAAATTATTATGAGCAAAGTATAGCTGTTTGGGAAAAGAAAGTTAAAAATAAACACAATGTGTCATCTGATGATTTGAAACGTTACGGATGTTTACTTTGGCATCTGGGTTTTTGGTGGGAACAGTATGCAATTTTGCATCGTTCTGAATATTACGAAGCTTGCCTAAAAGCTAAAGATTATTTTCAAAAATGTGTTGAGGGTTTTAGGCAGCACAAATACCCAGATTTAGCAGCAAAATTTATTAACGCTTGGGGTGAAGTTTTAACCAGATTAGAAGCGTGGGATGAGTTAGAAAAAGTTGCGTTAGTCGCTATTGAGCTACACCAAACTTACCCTGAGCCAATCAGACTTGGCTACAGTTATGGATTCATGGCTGAGGTAGTGCTGAAAAAATCTCAATGGATAGAGGCTAAAGAATATGCAGAACTAGCATTAGAAACGAATGCAAATATTCCCTCAGAACAAATAACTAATTGGGAGTGGGAACGCAAATTTTATAAAAATTTATACTTACTTTTATTGGCAGAAGCTCAACAAAATCTCAATTACGTTACAAAGGCGATCGCTAATTTAGAAACCGCTCGTTCTGAAAGTAATCCTCAACACGATCCACTGCTATATATTCGCATTTTGGCGAAGCTGCGATCGCTCTACTTTGACCAAGGTAACTATTTAGAAGCATTCCAAGTTAAACTAGAGCAACGTTCAATTGAGCAACAGTATGGACTACGAGCTTTTGTAGGCGCAGGACGCTTACAATCTAAGCTACAAGTTATTAATCCTGGACTTGCAGTGGCCGATCCAAAAGCAACAGTAACTCAAGAGATTGCTGCTTCTGGAAGAATGCAAGATGTGAATCGATTGATTGAAAGAATTAGTCGTGATGACCACAAATTGACGGTCATTTATGGTCAATCAGGAGTAGGTAAAAGTTCCCTGGTTCAGGCAGGGTTATTACCAGCTTTAAAGCAAAGAGCCATAGATGCTCGTGATGTTGTGCCTGTTCTTTTGCAAGTTTATACAGATTGGACAAAAGTTTTAGGAAGTCGCTTCGTAGAATCACTAGAAGAAGTTAGAGGCTTAAGCTTTCCTCTGTTTTTAGACTCGATGGCAGGTTTTGTAGAAGAGCTAAATAAAAATATAGAGAAAGGTTTGTTAACTGTTCTGATTTTTGACCAGTTTGAAGAGTTCTTCTTTGCTTATAAAGACCAAGATAAAAGAAGACCTTTTTTTGAATTTATCCGAGATTGTCTGAATATTCCTTATGTAAAAATTATTCTGTCTCTTAGAGAAGATTATCTCCATTATTTATTAGAGTGTAATCGCTTAACCCATTTGGATGCAATTGATAACAATATATTAGATAAAAAAATTCTTTATTACTTAGGGAACTTTTCGCCGGAAGATGCCCGTTCTGTAATTCAAACCTTAACAGAAAGTTCTCAGTTTTATCTAGAGCCACCGCTAATTGATGAGCTAGTACGAGATTTAGCTAGGGATTTCAACGAAATTCGCCCCATTGAATTACAAGTTGTAGGAGCGCAACTGCAAACTGAGAAAATTACAACTTTGATTCAGTACCAAGAACAAGGCCCTAAAGAAAAATTGGTAGGGCGCTTCTTAGAAGAAGTAGTTAAAGACTGCGGTAACAATAACGAACAGTTTGCCAAGCTAGTCTTATATTTGTTAACTGATGAAAATAATACTCGTCCTCTGAAAAATCGTGCTGAATTAGAAGCAGATTTAGCATTAGAGCCTGCGAGATTAGATTTAATTTTGAAAATCCTGGTAAAATCAGGCTTAGTATTTCAAGTGCCAGGATTTCCGGCTGACAGATATCAATTGGTTCATGACTATCTAGTACCATTTGTTCGTGAACAACAATCAGCCCGATTAATTGCTGAATTGGAGAAAGAAAAAGAACAACGAAAACTCACCGAAGCCAAACTAAATCAGGTTTTGACACAACAGCTAAGAACTGCACGTAAACAAACTTTTACATTAATAGGATTAATAAGTGCAATAAGTGTAATCGCAGTAGGGGTTACAGCAGCTTACATCAACACTTCTCTAACATCAGATATTTCTTCAAAAGATGACATAGGGCTTGAAGACCTAGTATCAGCTATTAAAGTAGGTAAAAAACTGAAGTTTTTATCAATAGGGGTGATACCTGAAACTCGGCTAAAGGTTATTTCAAATCTGGGTAATGCAATTCAGAAAATTAAAGAAATCAACCGTATAGAAGGGTATGATAAAGCAATTACAGCCCTTAGCTTTAGCCAAGATAGCAATATGTTAGCTACCGCAAGTGAAGATGGTACAGTAAAAATGTTGAGAGTAAGTGACGGTTTACTTCAACAATGGAAAGCTCACAATGGCAGTGTAATATCTGTTAGCTTTAGTCATGATGCAAAAATGTTAGCTACCGCAAGCAAAGACGGTACAGCAAAAATTTGGAGTATTCCTGAAGGTAAAGAAATTCAAACCTTGAAAGTTGATAAAGGGGGTGTAAATTTCGTTATATTTAGCTCTAACGGTAAACTACTAGCTACTGCCAGTAAAGATAAAAAAGTCAAAATCTGGAATTTATTTGATAAAAAACCGACTAAAACTTTAGCAGTGTTGAATGATGAAGATGTAATTGTTAATTTCAGTCCTGATAACACGACAGTTGCTACAGGAGGACGGTACGACACTGTTAAACTTTGGAACCTGAAAGCGAAAAAACTTCAACCTACTGATATTAATGACTATGGTACATTTGCCATGAGTTTTAGTGATGATGGAAAAGCTATTAATTTGTTTAATAAAGATGGAAAACTGAGGCAATGGTCTACTGATAATAGACCATTCCTCATTAAAAATGATACAACTTGTAGTAAAGGAAAGAAGATATTAAATCTTAGTATTACTGGGAAATTATTCGCAATCCAAGAAAAAGAGCAAAATAATATTTTTGACGTAATGCAACTAAGTGATAATAATTGCAGCTACTTAGCCATGAACCTTAAACATAATAATATTACCAATGCAAGCTTCAGTCCTGATGGCAAGCTATTAGCATCAGTTAGTCAAGATAGAGTTGTGAAAATTTGGGATGTTAACTACAAAGTTGCCTCATTCAATAGAAACGATAGAGAGAAAGATAGAAATAAGAATATAAGGTTTAGTTTTGATGGTAAAACTGTTGCTATTGGCAGTAATGACAATAGTATAGAACTTCAAAATCGTGATGGCACTCATATTAAAACTATCCAGGGAGATAGTTCAATTCTCAGCTTTAGTCCAGATAATCAAACACTCGCAACTGGAAGCGCTGACGATATCTTAAAGCTTCGGAAAATAGACAGCAAAAAAGAAATTACTTTAAAAGGTAGCACTAATAGGATTACAAGCATTGACTTCAGCCGTGATGGTAATTTGGTTGCTGCTGCCAGTGTAGATAATTTAGTTAGACTCTGGCACAGTAGCGATGGAAAATTTATAGGACCCTTAAAAGGGGACACAGAGCAAGTTACTAATGTAAGTTTTAGCCCTGATAGCCAGATAGTAGCTACTATCAATGATGACAATAAAGTGCAACTTTGGAATAGCCACGATCTTAGCTTAATTAAACTCTTAAAAGAAAACGCAGAAAAAGTTACAAGCGTTATATTCAGCCATGATAGCAAGATGCTTGCCACCATCGGCGATAACAATTTAGTAAACCTTTATAACCGTGATGGGACTCTAATGGATGTCTTGTATGGGCATAATAGCCAGGTAACAAGTGTAGAGTTTAGTCCAGATAACAAAAAGCTCATGTCAGTTAGCCCTAAGACTGGTGAGATAAAACTTTGGGATATCAGCAATGGCAAAGTTAAATCTATTGATAACTACGGCACAGTTAGGGCTAAATTTAGTATTGATGGCAAATTCATTGCCTCAATTAATCAAGATAACACTGTGAAGTTATGGAGGGTTAACGGAGAAGTACTTCCAACCCTCAAGGAACATAATGACAAAATTACCGAGGTAAGTTTTAGCCCTGATGGAAAAAAGATTGCTACTAGCAGTGATGACGGTACTGTGATGCTTTGGGATATTATAAATGGCAAATCACTCAATCACTGGCGAGAACATACTAAAGAAGTTAATGATGTTAGTTTTAGTCCTGACGGTAAATTTATTGCTTCTGCAAGCGCTGACAATACTATAAAACTTTGGAAGAGCGGTGAAGAGAAACCTTTCAAAACTCTAAAAGGATTTAGTGATGGAATCAATGATGATATAGGCATCGATCAAGTCAGATTTAGTTCTGATGGAAAAATCATTAGTGCTATTAGCTACAAAACTTCTTCCCATAACTGTGTTTATCGTTATAACTATATTGTGAAGTTTTGGAATATTGATCCTAATGTCAACATTAAAGAACTAAAACCTCTTAAACAAGGCCATGTCAGCATTCCATGTGAAAACAGTATAGGTTTTTTTATCAGTTTTAGTCACGATAATAAGACAGTTGCTTTCGTAAATAAAGATGATAGTTTAAACCTCTGGACTTTAAAAGGCAAGCAAGTAGCAACTTTATCTGGTCATACTGATTGGGTTAATAGTGTTGCATTCAACCCTAATGGTCAAATTATCGCCTCTGCTAGTGACGATAAAACTGTAAAGCTTTGGGATATAAATGGGAAATTGCTCAAACCGATTATGAGACGCGGTGATAAAGTCAATAGTGTAAGTTTCAAGCATGATGGAAAAACTATTGCTTCTTCTAGTGACGACAAAACTGTAAAACTCTGGAATCTTGATGGTAAAGAAATAAAACCTATATTTGATACTGATAAAATTACAAATATACGCTTCCGACCTGATGATCAAGTAATTGCTTTTATTAGTGGTAACGTTACTAAATTATGGAGTTCAGATAAAGAAAAGACTGAACCCTTACAAAACAGTTCTAGCAGTTATGGTAGCTTGAGTTTCGGGGATAACGGCAACAAACTCGCTTTTGGGGATGAGGCTCAGGCAAATCTATATCTTCTTAATAGTTGGTTTACGCAAGATCCCTACTTACTTTATCCCATCACTTCTTTCTCAGGTGATCGATTTAACCTTAATGGCAACAAGACAATTGAGCTTGATAGCAATGAGGGAAAAATATATCTCAATGATAATTTAGATGATTTACTCAAACGTGCCTGTAGTTGGGCATCTGGTTATTTGAAGAATAACTCCAATGTGGCAGATAGTGATCGCACCCTCTGCGACGATATCAACACTCAGTAAAAATTGAGCGTAGGGCTAGCCCTGAAAGTAGGCATCGCCCCAGCCATTTATAGCGTGGCTACAAGTTCCTTTAAGCGATCGCGTCCATCGCGGAAGACGGGCCAACCATCCCCCACCAGCACTGCTTCAACCTGACTCAGTTGAGCTAACCTGCGAACCGAAGCAACAGCTTCCTCTCGATTCAGTAGCTTTTCATCTGGCAATATAGTTAAGCTACCTGCTTTACGTGCCCTGACTAAATCCCCTGTAATCAAAGTTGTCTCCTCCAGTAACAGAGCCAATTCACCGGGAGTTTTCGAGCCTTGGAGTTCAATTACTTTTAACCCAGGTACAAACTCTTCACCATCAGATAACCAGCGATCGCAAGGTATGGGAAAAGTGTCTTTTTCTGCCACTGGGCCGGCTATCTTAGCATAAGTTTGATCGGCAATATCTTTACTTGCCCTGACATGCTCGGAATTCGTCAGCACAATCCAGACTACACCACCGAGGGATTTCAAATGATTCCAATCATGGTTTGATAGGGCTACTGGGTCAATCAAGATGTTTCCATCTGGGCGAATCCAGGCAATCCCATTGAAATCAATATTTCTTGCCGGATTGAAATTAGACCAGCTATAGAGATCGGGACGGTGCAAAGATTTCATGATGATTCTGGATCAGTACTTCAGTAATTGACTATTAATATCAATAATTAAGTATATAGATTATAAGGTTGCATTCCCTCTGAATCTCGAATTTGAGTATACTACGATAAAGCTATCGGTATTATGGGTTTTAGAAAAATTCCTGCATAACCGCAATCGAGATCAACGGAGGTAGGGGAGTGAGTGAGATTGGGCGTAAAAAAATATCAGCGAAGGCAGACCAGTTTAGAGAGTCGGTAATTCGGGAAATGACACGGGTGGCACTGCAATATAGTGCAGTGAATCTGGCTCAGGGGTTTCCTGATTTTCCATGTCCATTGGAGTTGAAACAGGCAGCTTATGAAGCCATAGAGGCAGATGTCAACCAGTATGCCATTACTTGGGGCGATCGCGCATTTCGTCATGCGATCGCTAGCAAAGTTCGTTGGTATCTCGGCTTAGATATCAACCCTGAAACCCAAATCACCGTCACCTGTGGTTCTACAGAAGCAATGGCATCTGTAATGCTGGCAACAGTCGATCCTGGTGATGAAGTAATTGTATTTGAGCCTTATTACGAAAACTACGGTCCCGATGCCATTTTAGCTGGTGCCACACCCCGATACGTAACACTGCATCCTCCCCATTGGACATTTGATGAAGCACAGTTGCGTCAAGCTTTCAATGCTAATACCAAAGCTATTATTATCAACACACCCCATAACCCCACCGGCAAAGTTTTCACCCGTGAAGAACTCACCCTAATTGCTGAACTTTGTCAAAAATGGGATGTGTTAGCCTTCACAGATGAAATCTACGAACATATTCTCTATGATGGCACTCAACATATTGCCCTAGCGACCCTTCCCGGTATGGAAGAACGCACCATTACCATTAACGGTCTATCCAAAACTTATAGTGTCACCGGATGGCGAGTTGGTTACATTTTGGCAAACCCCGTATTAACGGGAGCCATTCGCAAAGTCCATGATTTTCTCACCGTTGGCGCTCCCGCACCATTGCAACGAGCCGGAGTTGCCGCCATGCAACTACCACCATCCTATTATGAAGAACTAGGCAAGCTTTATCACCAAAAACGAGACTCGATCTTACAGATACTCGATGGAGTTGGCATTCCTTACTTCCTTCCCCAAGGAGCCTATTATGTTCTTGCAGATATTTCTAAATTTGGCTACAAAACAGATATTGAATTCACTTACCATCTCATTAAAAATATTGGTGTTGCCGTAGTTCCTGGTTCCAGCTTTTTCAGCCAACCAGAAAAAGGCCATTCATTGATCAGATTCTGCTTTAGCAAAACACCTGAGACATTACAAGCAGCGAGCGATCGCTTACTCAAGCTACAGCAAACTCTGCAATCGACAACCTAATGCAAATTAATTTAACGTGAGTTCGAGAAACCTCTCCTTACCTTAACTTGAACTTTCATTCCAGCCTGTTCTTCTCCGAGTCGGAGAAGGGCGTTTTTTGCCAATTTTTTTGGGTCATCTAACAAAATCATATTGCTCTTGAGAATAGGTTATACCAATTCTCTATGAAGATGCACATAACAAAACCCCCCTGTAGTCCCCCCGATGGATTGGGCTACCGTGTGTGTACACACAAATCGAATTTCTTCTTAAATCCAGTCATTTATTGAATTCAGGCGGTCGTTTATTGAATTCGGGCGGTTGTTTATTGAATTCGGGCGGTTGTTTATTGAATTCGGGCGGTCGTTTATTGAATTCAGGCGGTCGTTTATTGAATTCGGGCGGTTGTTTATTGAATTCGGGCGGTTGTTTATTGAATTCGGGCGGTTGTTTATTGAATTCAAGCAGTGGTTAGAGTGGGGTAAAACCCAAATTATTGAGCCAGTTCAGACTTGTGTATACACCGTAGGATGGATTGGGGGGACGGCGACAGCCGGGGGGTAAATATATGCAGCTTCACAAAAAAAACGGTATTAGATATAAATACTTCTCGTGTTTTGGGGAAAAGGAGAAAGGGAAAAGGGAAAAAAAAACCTTTAACCGAATGGCACACTTGTTAATCGCAAAGCCCTGATATAACAAGATTTTTGAGTATGGGGAGTGTGGGGGGTAAGACTTCTTCCCCGTCCTCCCACACCTCCCCCACCCTGCCAGAAAGGAGGTTTCAGCTTTTCAAGCGTGCCATTCCCCTTTAACCTTTTCCCAAAACCCAATTCCGAATTAAAAATGCACAAAGCCAAAAGTATTGGGGTTTACCGCAATACTTGTCGGTTAAGGGGAAAAGGGGAAGGGGAAAAGGGAAAGAAAAAACCTTTAACCTTTACCCTTTAACCTTTACCCTAAATCCAATTCCGAGTTAAAAATGCAAAACCCGAGCAGTATTGGGGTTTACCGTACCCTCTGCGATTTACTTTACGCCACCCTTGAAGGTTAGTTCCATATTTATTATTCACAAAACTGGCGAAAGAAGTGTCAAACTAACCACACAAGCAGTTGAACATGATTAGACAATCCCAATGAAAAGACCTGGATTTATTGAACGTCATCACCTGTGGACAGAAATCCAAAAAGAAGCATCTGAAAAAATCAAGGCTATTGTTAAAGAACAGGATTTATTGTTGATTCGTACCGCTTGGTCAGACCAGCATGGCATTGTTCGCAGTAAGTCACTCTTACCCCAAGCTTTTTTCAGCGCCCTGGAAAACGGTATGCAAATCAGCACAGGGACATTCCTGTTTGATACTGGTGGTGCAATAGTATTTAACCCGTTTGTCCCTGGCGGTAGTTTAGATATGCCTTTGATGACAGGCGCGCCAAATCTTGTGGCTGTTCCTGACCCTGATACCTTCAAAATTGTGCCTTGGGCAAAACGTACTGGCTTTATTCTCTGTGATGAGTACTTTCAGAATGGTCAGCCAATGCCCTTTTCTAGTCGCGGTATTTTGCGCCAATCATTGGTGGAGTTACATCAAAGAGAATTGGAGCATATTGTCGGCTTAGAAGTTGAGTGGTATCTAGTAAAGCTGGAAGATCCGATGTTAGCGATCGCTAATGTTGGTACTTCTGGAAAACCCGGTGAACCTGCTAAAGTTAGCGCTGTAGAACATAGCTTTCAATACCTTTTAGAATCTCACAATCCAGAGATTCAAGATTTACTGCGCCTTCTGGCAGAGAATTTAGTTGAAATGAAATTGCCTTTAAGGAGTGTAGAAAACGAAGGGGGTGTTGGTCAATTTGAATTTACTTTTGACCCAATTTCTGCATTGCAAGCTGCCGATACAATGATGATATTCCGAATGGCAACCAAGCAAATCTGCCGTCAACAAGGTTACATCGCATCATTTATGTGTCGTCCAGGATTGCAAGGTTCTTCTTCTAATGGCTGGCATTTGCACCAATCCCTTGTAGACCTTACCACAGGCGAGAACGCTTTCATGTCTGCAAACTCCCAAACCCTCACGTCAGATTTAGCTAAACACTTCGTTGGTGGTCTTCTCAAACACGCCAATGCTGCTTCTGTGTTTACAACCCCAACAATTAACGGCTACAAAAGATTTAGACCTTATTCTCTAGCCCCTGACCGTGCAGGGTGGGGATTGGAAAACCGAGGGGCAATGATTAGATTACAAGGCGGTTTTGATGACCCCAGTACCCACATTGAAAACCGAGTTGGAGAACCAGCAGCCAATCCCTATCTCTACATGGCATCGCAATTGATTTCTGGTTTAGATGGTGTAGATTGTAAACTTGATCCTGGCTCTCCAACAGAGGAACCTTACACTACAGAAAATCCGATTTTACCCAAAAGTTTGCCAGAGGCGATTTCATATTTGAGCCAAAGCGAACTTTTTGCTCAAAAAATGGGGCAGCAGTTCATAAACTTCATCATTAAGATGAAAGAGAGTGAAATTAATCGCTTTTTGCAGTCCGTCGCCGATCAGCCACCAGAAGAGTATTTAAAGCAGGTGACTAACTGGGAACAAAGAGAATATTTTGAATTATTTTAAGTTGAGTTGGGTTTATACCTCTTTTAATAAACCAGATTTACTCAGTAAATGGACGTAAATAATTGTCGTTGGGATAAGGCAATAGACAATAGGGTTTTAGCTAGTTTATTTTCTTTACATAGTTTGATTTTATTGTGCCAACTTATTTACTTGTCTGCACTGTTTAAAACTCTTTTAAATGATACTTTATTCATTATCTCTTCTTTTCCCATTCAGAATATTTGCTCCTACATCATAGGGAGTTTTTTAAGCTATAAGCTGTTTTCTCTGGGTTTCCTGAAAATGGAAAAACTAAGATACTTCTAATTTTTGGGTTGTCCACTAATTCTTTTAAACGACCCATTTGCCAATCTGTAATCGCAACTCCAGCATATTTTTGAGCATAATTTAACTCTTCAACAAAATTACTATCATTATAAGCTTGAATAAATATACGATCTGCACCCCATTTTTCCCAGTCAGCTGCAAAATATTTTTTAGCCCAATAGGGGTTATGATGGCAAATATCAAAACTCACCGATGGATTAGCTTTTTTCATAGAAGTTACCATTTGTTGCACAAATTTAGTTAAATTTGCAGTATATTTACCCTATGATTTTTGAGAACGGCTAGTCATGTTGATGCGATCGCTCAGTTGGCGGAGAGTTTGTGCTAAAGTGCGATCGCTCTGGTGGAGTTGGGTAATTTTATCGCAACTATAGATTACCGTTGTATGGTCTTTACCACCAAACTCCTCGCCAATTCTCGGCAAACTCAGAGATGTATGTTGACGCATGAGATACATTCCTATTTGACGCGCCCAGCTAATCTCTCTTCGTCGTGAGTTACCTTTGAGATCGTCTATTGAAACATCAAAATTATCCGCTACAACCTTTAAAATTGCTTCTGGGGTAGCTGCCATTTTTTCGTTAGGCGGCTCTAAAACAGGTGTGATATTTTCTACCGTCATCGGTAAGCCCCAAATAGAAATATAAGCCACCGCCCGAATTAAAGCTCCTTCTAATTCTCGAATATTAGAAGTATAGTTAGAAGCAATATACTCAATCACATCGCGGGGAAGACAAATATTTTCATCCTCGGCTTTTTTTTGCAAAATTGCCATTCTCGTTTCTAAATCCGGCTTTTGGATATCTGCAATTAACCCCATAGAAAACCGAGAACAAAGACGTTCTTGTAAGCTAGGAATCTGGTTAGGAGGACGATCGGAAGCAATCACAACTTGTTTGCCAGCTTCATGTAAAGTATTAAAAGTATAAAAAAATTCTTCTTGAGTGTATTCTTTGCCTTCAAGAAACTGAATATCATCAACTAATAAAACATCAGCAGCTCGATAATGTTCTCGAAAACTTTGCATACTATCTTTACGAATCGCTGTAATTAAATCATTAGTAAATTGTTCAGTAGAAACATAAAATATTTTACAATCAGGAGAAATTTTCCAGCGATAATGACCAATAGCTTGCATCAGATGAGTTTTACCTAAACCTACCCCACCGCATAAAAATAAAGGATTAAACTCTTTACCTGGAGATTCTGCAACTGCCAAAGAAGCAGCGTGAGCCATCCGATTGTTGGCACCAACTACAAATCGTGAAAAGACATATTTAGAATTTAATTCAGTAGTTTTATGATTGTGATGAGAAACAGCTTCAGGAATACTGCTAGGATTTGTTGATTCCCAAGAAACCTCGCGTTCACTAAAATGAGAAACTTCATCACCTTGAGCAACAGTAATGTAAATTCCTACGGGATGACCGAGAATATCTTGTACTGCATGAGCAATGGTATTTATGTAATACTTTTGTAACCAATTACGAGCAAATGGGTTAGGAGTGCGGATTACTAAGCAATTATTTTCTAATCGCTCCGCACTAGCAGTTTTTATCCAAGTTTCAAAGGTCGGTCGGGATAGTTCAACCTGTAGGCGCTCTAGTACCTGACTCCACAGACTTTCTATGGGAATTTCCATTATCCACCACCTTTGCTGCTAATCGTCACAATAGAAGATAAAGCATCAATTTAGCATCCAGACACGCTAGACCTAGAATAAGCTTTTAAGTTGTAATCATTTTGGGACATACCCAGTAGGCAAGATCCTAACACTCACCGACTGACACGGAGAAGCAACGATACATGAAGACAACAAACCATGACTTAGCACCCAAAAAAACTGATACCAGGGGTTTACCACAGAGGTGGTGGATGCTGTTATATGGGGTAGCAATGGTGTTCTTGGGAAGCTGCTCTCTTGTACCAGCTAAGACCTTTGAGACTCGACAAAGTGACACTCAACCCCAAGAAACAATAGAACCCAATCAAGGAATTGTCCCCCCGCCGATTTTCTCGTCGTCTGGAGATCCTAATTTTGTGGTAAAAGTAGTACAAAATGTGGGGCCTGCGGTAGTTCGCATTGATTCTTCTCGAACAATCACTTCTCGCGTACCAGACGAATTTAACGATCCATTTTTCCGTCGGTTTTTTGGAGATGCAGCACCACAGCCTAGACAAAGGGTAGAGCGCGGTAGTGGCTCTGGATTTATTATTAATTCTTCAGGTCAAATTTTGACCAATTCCCATGTAGTAGATGGTGCTGATAGAGTGACTGTCATACTCAAAGATGGGCGGACTTTTGACGGTAAAGTACTAGGTGAAGATCCAGTAACGGATGTTGCTGTGATCAAAATTGATGCTAATAATCTGCCAACCTTATCTGTAGGTAACTCTGATGCTTTACAACCAGGAGAAGCAGTAATAGCTATTGGCAACCCTTTAGGCTTGAATAACACCGTCACTTCTGGGATTATTAGTGCTACAGGTCGTTCTGGTAGAGATATCGGTGCTAGTGACAAGCGGGTTGATTACATCCAAACCGATGCTGCGATTAACCCTGGTAATTCTGGTGGGCCATTGCTTAATGCTCGTGGACAGGTAATAGCAATGAACACAGCTATTATCCGAGGCGCTCAAGGCTTGGGATTTGCTATCCCCATTAACACTGCACAAAAAATTGCCCAGGAATTAATTGCTACAGGCAAAGTCGATCATCCTTATTTGGGTGTTCAGATGGTGACACTGACACCAGAAATTAAAGAAAAAATAAGAGATAAAGCAGGCGATCGCTTAAATCTTACAGCAGATGAGGGTGTTTTGCTGGTTGAGATTGTGCCGCGATCGCCTGCGTCGGTGGCTGGACTACGAGTTGGTGATGTGATTAAAAGCATTAACAGCCAGCCTGTTACTAAAATTGAAGAAGTACAAAAGCTGGTAGAAAATAGCAAAATCGGTACTAAGTTACCAATACAGGTGGAACGCAATGGGCAAATTGTTCAAATAGCAGTTCAACCTGCTGCTTTACCCGCAAGACGAGAAGGATAAAGTTTGTCATTTGTCATTTGTAATTAGTCATTGGTCATCGGTCATTTGTCATTTGTGAATACTAATGCCTCATTCCCCATTTCCCATTTCCCATTTCCCATTCCCCATTCCCCATTCCCCATTCCCCACTCCCCATTCCCCATTCCCCAAAATAGTTTTATCATGACTGAATTAGCACCAATCATTCAATTAGGCAATCCAACATTGCGCCAAAAAGCTGTTTGGGTTGAGAATATTCAAGATGAGCATATCCAGAAATTAATTGAAGACTTAATTGCCACTGTTGCCAAGGCTAACGGCGTGGGAATTGCTGCACCTCAAGTAGCACAATCTTATCGTTTATTTATTGTGGCTTCCCGTCCTAATGCCAGATATCCCAACGCGCCGGAAATGGAACCTACTGCTATGATTAATCCCAAAATCATTGCTCATTCAACTGAAGTTGTCAAAGATTGGGAAGGTTGTTTAAGTGTTCCCGGAATTAGAGGGTTAGTTCCTCGCTATAAATCTATTGAAGTGGAATACACTGACTCTCAAGGCAACTTACAAAAGCAAGAATTAACCGATTTTATTGCTCGGATTTTTCAACACGAGTACGATCATCTCGACGGTATCGTATTTGTTGATCGTCTAGAAAGCACTCTTGATATGATTACTGAGCAGGAATATCAAGAACGAGTAGTTAACAAATAAATGGGAGTGGAAAGTAGGAAAAATACGGTTTGGTTAAGGTTTTTTGATGAAAATTTTAGATCACAAAGACGCGACAAATTGCCGTCTCTACAATAAGCAGTTTTTTGTAGAGACGGTGATTCATCGCGTCTCTTGCCTTAACCGAACAGTATTGGAGTGGGAAGTAGTATATTAATTACAAATTACGAATTACGAATTACGAATTATTTAAGCGTGTGTTTCGCAAACTCGCTCGTCTCGCCACAATTGATATAGCCGTGTCGCTGGCATAGTCATATATAAAACATCACCAGCACTGAGACTTGTCTCTAATAAATCCCAACCGTGAAGGGTTTGGTGGTTAGTTTCTACGTACAAAGGTACGCAATCAGCAGACATAGCTACATCTTTCACCCACTGACCACAAAAGGCGTGTAAAGGTGTAATCACAGTTGCAAAAGCTACCCAAAGGCTATCGGCTGTGATGCCATTGCCAAGAATGCGTCCCCCTAGTGCAGCAGCAGCAAAAGCTGGGGCTGCTAGTTCAGCCGGACTCAGTACAGCCTCGAAGCCAAATAGCTGTTGAGCTATGCCAGCAAAATCGGGATCGGCATAATGAACAATCACAGGAATGCTGGGTGTCAAGCCTTTGGCTTTGAGGGCAATTTCCAGATTGGTGGCATCATTGTTAGTAACAGCAATCACTGCGGCAGCAGAGTCTATATTGCTGGATTTGAGTATTGTGCGGAAACTGGCATCACCCTGAATCACGGGGATACCGAGTTCGCGGGCGGTGTTGATATATTTGTTATTGGAGTCGGGTTCAACTACTACAACTTCATGTCCGCTGGCGTGGAGTTGCTGGACAATTCTCACCCCAATACCACTTAAGCCACAGACAATGTAGTGATATCGCTGGGGTATTCTGGCTGCATCCCAAAATTGCTTAAAGCGGCTTCCTAAGACAAAATCGGTGAGCATTGCATACCAAATACCAATCACCACCGCTCCAACCAGCATCATTACAACAGTAAATAACTTAATACTGTTAGGAGCATTTTCTACTACTTTGTCATTACCACCCGCTCCCGTAATCATACCTACAGAAAAATATAGAGCATCGACAGGAGATAAACTCAACTCAGCCGACATATAGGTGAGTGTAGCGATCGCAATAACTGCAAGTAACACAACAGCACCCACCAATACCGATCGCCCATGTTGCTGAAACTGCTTAAAATTAGTTAAGGCTTTCAGCAGTTTTTTAATCAACGATCTTCGGGGAGAACGGATGCGGGGTTGTGTACCAATAATTAAGCGATCGCCTACTTGGATCTCTTGTCCAGATATGACACCTGACACCAAATCCATCTCACCTTCTACTGGCAAGTAATAAATCAGCATCCGCGATCGGTCTTCCCACAATTCACTCAGCTTTAAACCTCTCCAGAAGTGGTTTTCATCGATGTATTCTTCGTGAATTGGCCAAGTTTGCTGAAATAATTTGATTTGTCCGATCGCTCGGTTTCCCATCGCTGCAAAGGTGAATACGGGTGCTGCTAATCCCACAACACTCATACTCAAATGGTCTGGCAAACTTTGATCTAGGCGCTCGCCCAAATTTGTATTATAAAAACGGTTGATAATCCGAATCTGGGGATTCAGCACCCGCGCTTGCATCATAATAGACAAATTCAGAGCATCTTTAGAGCCAGCAATGACTAAAGTATGTGCCTGTTGAATTCCTGCTGCTGTTAGGGTAGAAGCTGCTTGTAAATCGCCAACAATCACATCTCCTGCCGTTTCGCCAGGGATAGATTGGTGATGAATGCCAACAACGAAGGCCCCCTGATGTCTCAGCAAACGAAAGGTTTTATATCCGGTACGTCCTAAGCCGCAAACAATAATTCTGGGTTTCATGAAACGGCAGCATCTTTTACAGGTAGGGCTGCATTTCTAGTTATTGATCAATATTGTTGCCCATTTTCCTGGAATATAACTGTAGCTGACAACACGATTGTTTTAAATAAGATGGCACTTTTACAAATTTATGAAAGTCGATGTTATTTGGATACCTGAAATTTGAAAAAATTCAAGTTATGAAAAATTTGGTACAATTATCAACTTTCGGTACTATTTTATGCCCCCTAGTTTTGGCAGGAACCATAGCAGCTACAGCGCAAGCACAGCAACAGTCAGAGCCAGGGGCGATTTCTGCACCTCATGTAACACTGAATGTACAACGTAGCAGTGGTACATGTCCTCCAACAATTGGACTGTGGTGGTTTGTTCTACCTTATGAAGGCGGTGCTGAACATACGGTAGTGGCAGATACTAGAGAGTTTGCAGATGAAACTAAGTTAGTTTCATCTAATAATAAGCAGTTTGTGGAATTTGTTTCACCTTTACGCAGTAATTATGCTTCTTGTGTAGGTCAAACTCGTGAGCAGGAATATACTTTCTACAATGTAGAATTTAAAAATAAAAAAGCTTATTTCCGTGTAGATTTACGAAAAATTGATGCACCCGCTCGCCTAATCACTTACAAGAGTGTAGTGGCTTCCCGCCCTTATGTCAGATGGGCGATCGCTGACTAACTCATCAAAATAGGAGAGTTTTTCTAAGTAGGGTTTCAACAGGCAAAAAATAATATAGAAAAATATGGCAATTTTTGTAGGTTGTGATACGCTATCTGCTTGAGAAGTGTGGAGGAACCGAAAATGACTAAGCTGCGCGTGGGGTTACTGTTTGGCGGTCGTTCGGGAGAACATGAAGTTTCAATCAAATCAGCACGGGCGATCGCTAAAGCCCTGAGTGCAGAGGAAAATGCTAGTAAGTACGAAATACTTCCTTTTTACATCCAAAAAGATGGACGCTGGCTAGCGGGAGAAGCACCCCAAAAGGTTTTAGAAACAGGCAGTCCGCTTTTGGAAGCTGAACAATCAACTTCTGAGGAAAATCTGACATCCAACCCTCAAGCCCAAACCCTGAGTAAATGGGAATCTCCCTCTCAAGTTGCCCAAGTGGATATTTGGTTTCCCGTTCTCCACGGCCCCAACGGTGAAGACGGGACAATTCAAGGGTTATTAACTTTGATGCAAGTCCCCTTTGTTGGTTCTGGGGTGTTAGGTTCGGCAATGGGAATGGATAAAATTGCCATGAAAATGGCCTTTGAGCAAGCGGGACTAGCACAGGTAAAATATAAAGCGATAACTAGAGCGCAAGTTTGGTCTAATCCTTGCGTGTTTCCAAAACTGTGTGATGAGATTGAGGCAGCATTAGGTTATCCCGCTTTTGTTAAACCTGCTAATTTGGGTTCATCGGTGGGTATTGCCAAAGTGCGATCGCGCCAAGAATTAGAAGCCGCCTTAGATAATGCCGCCAGTTATGACCGAAGACTGGTTGTAGAAGCTGGTGTCGTCGCCAGGGAAGTTGAGTGTGCTGTTTTAGGCAACGATCAACCCCAAGCCTCTATCGTTGGAGAGATTAGTTATGATAGCGATTTTTATGATTATGAAACTAAATATACAGAAGGTCGGGCAGATTTACTGATTCCAGCACCGATTCCAGATGCGATCGCTCGTCAAATTCAGGACATGGCTTTGCAAGCCTTTGCAGCTGTTGATGCTGCCGGATTGGCAAGGGTCGATTTCTTCTATGTAGAAGCTACACAAGAGGTTTTGATTAACGAAATCAATACGTTGCCAGGCTTTACGGCGACGAGTATGTATCCCCAACTCTGGGCCCATAGTGGAGTCTCCTTTCCAGAATTAGTTGATCGGTTAATTCAACTTGCTCTTGAAAGGTATTCTCCTAGCTGACAAAAAAAATAAGCAAACTGATTTCAGAGCATTACGGCGAGAAGTCATAAGAAATACACAATTTTGACAAAACTTAGTCAGATTTGGTAGCTTCTGTTTTACAAAAAAGCTACTGGAATCTGAAATTTTGTTACGGATACCTGATGCTTGACTCCTCCAGTACAATTTATTGACTAGAGGGGTACAAATCTGAAAGTAATCATGGAAAAAAGTCAGAGTGTACAGCGCGAGCCAACCCGACTCAGAAGGGCTACTCCAGAGCTGACAAACAGGAAATCGAGATTAAAACAAAGCTCGAATGTTCTGATATATCTGGTAACACACCATCCTTGGCTATTGTTAACTGGGTGTTTAGCCATGTTTTTAGGAGGTGGTGCCTTTGCCCTGTATAGCTTAGGTAATGCTGGACAGGTAGCACAAGAAGAACCAGAAACAATCCCAGTTATTGTTGAAGAACCAATCAGTGTGCCCTCTGAGAATAGTAATCCTACACCTTTATGGATGGTGGCTGCGATCGTCCTCAGTTGTGGTGGTGGTTCTTTGCTCGTTTTCAAAATGCTTAACCGGAAAACGCAACCGCAAAAAGTCCAAAAACAGGTTAACCGACATCAGGCACGCTTGGCACAAAGCCAGTACCAAAGATTGGAACCACGCCTTCCCAAGAACCAACCAATTTTTGTGCCACAGCCACAACTGATGCCGCTGATGCAGATGCAACCTAAAGCAAAACATCTAGTGACGGTTCTGCCAGCAGAACACAAGCACCACTTGGATACGCGCACAGATTCTTTAGCAGACTTAATGGATCTTCGTAAAAATAGTTCATTGTCTGCAATTTTACGCCAGTATTAAATTTAATGTAAAGCAAAAATCTTTCAAAATAATACTTTTTGCGAATTAGGGCACGGTTATACCGTGCCTTTACTAATATTTATCCTTCTGGCAATTTAGCAAACGCCTGTTCAACTAAATCCTTTGCTTTAGCATCCAAACGCAGCCAATCCACTTCACCCAGTTCATCAATTAAACTAGTATCAATCTCAGCAGCTTCTTTCTGTGGGCTGTATTCAATAAAACACACCTCATAACACAATTCCCACAAATCGATACTCGCTTCTTGCTGTTGACGCTGCAAACGTAGATGATATCCTGGATGGGGCATCGGCAAACGAGTAAGAGTCTTTCTAATTTCATCGGCTTCTTGGGGCGTTGCAGTTTCCATTGCTTGCAACAACTCAGTCACCAATGCTTTGATTTCATCAGTGGTGTTAGGCGGCCAAATCAGAACATCATGGTAAGTTCCCGTCCAAGAAGATTCATCAAGGGACTTACGGATATTATCGATAACGCGAATGAAAGCAGGTTGCATGAGGATTTCAGCCTGCTGCCATGCAACTGGATTTGTTATTTTCGGTGGCATTGGTAATAAACAGGGGCACTAAAAGAAAAATAAACAGTCTGCGTTTATAAAAAAGCTGCGTTTTTAATCTAAATCTTTTCTCAAGATAGCGGATTTCATTGAAGAAAATTTGGAGATATTTATTACCAGCTGGACAATTAGGTAATAACTCTGGGGAGGGAATATGATCGGCAAGCTACTAGACCATCGTTACCAAGTAATTCGAGTCCTCGCAATGGGAGGATTTGGTCAAACCTATATTGCCCAAGATACTAGGCGGCCCGGCAACCCCATTTGCGTTGTCAAGCACCTCAAACCCGGAACTGACCCCAGAGTTTTTGATACTGCTAAACGCCTGTTCAACAGCGAAGCCGAAACCTTAGAAAAACTGGGCAACCATGACCAAATACCCAGGCTGCTAGCGTATTTTGATGAAAACCAAGAATTTTATTTAGTACAAGAATATATTGAAGGACATACCCTAGCTGAAGAACTTACACCTGGTAAACGCTGGAGTGAAAGCCAAGTAATTCAACTATTACAAGAAGTTCTGGAGATTCTTGAATTTGTCCACAGCCAAGGCGTTATTCATCGGGATATCAAACCGGATAATATCATCCGTCGCGCCTCAGATAATAAGTTAGTTTTAGTGGACTTTGGGGCAGTGAAGCAACTGCGTACACAGATGGTAACAGTGGGGGGACAAGCATCTGCCACAGTCGTTATCGGCACTCCCGGCTATATGCCGACAGAACAAGGGCAAGGCAAACCCCGCCCCAACAGTGATATTTATTCCCTCGGCATCATTGCCATTCAAGCACTAACAGGATTATTGCCAACGGCATTGCAAGAAGACCCGGAAACAGGCGAAATCATTTGGCAGCAATCAGTAACCGTAAACTACCAACTGGCGGCAGTGTTGACGAAGATGGTGCGTTATCACTTCAAAGACCGCTACCAAAACGCCACGGAAGCACTGCAAGCCTGTAAAGATGCGATTAATCCTGTACCTAAACTTTCTCAACCTCAAGAATCCACCAAATCTAGACCTCAAGTATCTCGGCTGCAAACGGTTGCAGTCGCACCAGCAAATCCTGTCAAACCTGTCCGTAAAGACTCTGGTAAATCCGACCCATGGCCAATATTAATTGGCATATTATTAGCGGGTGGTGCGGCTGCCTTAGTCGCAAATGTATACCCAAATGTGAAAAATTTAGCTTTAAATCTTACAAGTAAGGATACTACTTTAGTAAACAAATGCTCGGCTGTTGTCGTCGGAAATTCTAATATCCGTTCTGAGCCTAGTTCGATAAATTCTGATAATATTTTGCAAACAGTTGCTGATAACACCAGTTTCGAGGTGACTGGCAAGCGGACAAAACGAGGTTGGATAGAAGTTAAACTTAAATCTGGTCGTTTGGCTTGGGCACACTCGGATGTAATAACCAATAATAGAGAATGGGCTTCTTGCCTGCGCGAAAAAGGTATTGTAACTAAGATTGTAAATGATAGTAGCTTGATTGCTACTCGACCAGCTCCCAAGCCAAAAGCAAAATCTAGTGATGTAGCAACTCCCTTACTAGAAAAGCCGAAGGAGTCAACTGACAATGTGGACAAATCAGAACGATCGCAGCCTAGTGATAACAGTGCCAATATTATAGAGCAAGCAAAACAGAAGTATGATTCAGGCGATATAGTTGGAGCGATCGCACTTTTAAAATCAATTCCAACAAATGCTGCTTCTGGTATCCAAGAGACGGGCAAAATGATTACCCAGTGGCAGGACGATTGGGCGAAAGCAGAGGCGTTATCTAATGAGATCAACAAAGCAATAGATGATGGTAAATGGGATAAAGTTTTAGATTATAGAAACCATCCAGAAAAATTGCCTAATACTAAATACTGGCGAAACAAAATAGAACCATTATTTAAACAAGCAGCCGAAAATCTGGCAAAACAGGCACTAACTCAACTAAAAAATCAAGGTAATCCGAAGAGTAGCCAACAAAAACTTCCCGATACTAACCAACCTGCCACTCAAGAGAATCCCAATAGCAAAGAAACTCCTAAAAGTGACTTTTAACAGTTACGAGTGTTTATATCCTTGGCAATACTTACAAATAGACTTTGCCTCTTAAATTCGCAGAAGCAGACCCATAAAAAAATTTCCAGGTTATACCTGGAAACGAGATTTTAAATCGGGTTTATCTGTTATTTAATTTTCCTGATTAATGCATTTCGTCATATTCTGGGGCTTCAACTCGTCTTGCTTCCATCCGCGAAGCTGGCAAAAATTCAGCGCGACGCACTGGAACCAAGGGCGGTGTATTTCCTTGGTAAGGGTGAATCACTTGTACAGTACGGGCTGGACGCTGCCGTGGCGAGAATAAAGCCAATACTCCAGCGACGACAACACCACCACCAATAGTCAGAGTTGCGCCTCCCACAGCCCAAAGCATGGGTGAAGACCACCAAGAGGTTTGCGGCTGGAGTGCTGCTACTTTTTGTTGGTTATACTGCTGGGCTTGTTGCCACTGCTGCTGAGTATTGAAATTTTGAACTTGTCCTTGGAGTTGTTGATTTTGCAACTTCAACTGTTCATTGTCGTTCTTTAAACGCTCCAACTGCATCTGCGTATTCAGCTTTTCCATCTCCAGACGTTGGTCAGCACTGGTAGCGGTTGGTGGCTGATTAGGATTGGGATAGATTGGTTGCCCATAAGGGCCGTAAGGATACATTTGTGGCTGTATTCCCGGCGCTACTACAGTCCCTGGCATTTGCGGAGCAACAGCAAAGTTAGGTTGTAGGGGGGTATTTGTTCCTTTGAGCAATACGAGAGCCGCCAGCCCAGCTACGGCGACCCCGCCGATAAACGCCATACTCTCACTCATCGCCTATGCTCCTCAATTGCGACGTAACTATAATAATCATTTGTGACTGACTCACTCTCACACTCACACTCATAAATTATGCCTACTTGACTTCACATAATACTCAAACTATAAGCGACCGTATCAGCTAGTTTTTTTACATCATGATATCTGATGTTAATATTCAAAACCATAATGGTCAAATTGTCTACCAAACAAGGATAGAAAAACTACGCTGTTATACTTTTTAATCTACTTTTCCGTTCTAATCAAGAGGAGTATTTGTGCTGGTTTTGATGGCTGCTTTGAGACTTTGGCAAAATTGAGCGATCGCCAAAAGTCCTTGCTCTGGAGTACCTTCTGCTAACCGTTTTACAAAAGCACTGCCCACGATCGCCGCATCTGCGCCCCATTCCTTTACCTGACGGGCTTGTGCCGCATCGGAGATGCCAAAGCCTACACCGATGGGTTTCTCAGTAACACCACGAATTTGTATGAGTAAATCGGACACGCGGTTTTCCAGTTGCGATCGCACCCCTGTTACCCCTGTGACGCTGACTAAATAAATAAATCCTTGAGAAGAATGAGCGATCGCTTCGATTCGTTTAGCATCGCTGGTGGGAGCTACCAATAAGATTACATCAATTCCCATCTCCTTAGCTGGTTCGAGCAAGCCTGCTGCTTCTTCCAAGGGCAAATCTGGTACTACTAATCCTGCTACCCCAGCCGCAGCTATTTCCTGGAGAAATTTATCAATTCCCCGATGCAAAATTGGGTTGTAATAAGTAAATAGAACAATGGGCGATCGCAATTTGGGAGTAATCCCTTGCAACATTTCCAGTACCTGCTCCAATTTTGTTCCCCTTTGTAGAGCGCGGGTAGCAGCAGCTTGAATTACTGGCCCATCAGCTAGAGGATCGGAATAAGGTATGCCCAGTTCAATAATATCGGCTCCACTTTGATCTAGAACCTGCAAAGCTTTTGCTGTTGTTTCTAAATCTGGATCGCCAGCAGTAATAAACGGAATCAGAGCGCACTCATGATTCCGCCCAAGGGTTTCAAAGCAATCAGAAATTGCAGTCATTTTAGTCAAGTGTCAATAGTCAGTGGTCATTGGTCAGTGGTCACTTGTACTGAGTTTCGACTGCGCTCAACTACCGCGTAGTCGTTGGCGTAGCCTCTCGTAGAGAAGTATTAGTCATTGGTCATTAGTAAAGGACAAATGACTAATGACAAAGGACAAATAACAACTGACCAATGATAACTTTACACCTGAGATTGCTCTTCTTGTTCTATTTCAGCTTGAATTCGTGCTAGCTCTTCTGGAGTAAGCTCATCTAACCGCTTTTGCAGAAAGTCTTGCTCATATTGTTCCCGTTGTTGGTGGTAGGTCATTTTTTGTCCCACCGCACGGAAAAAATAGGTCGCTAACCAGCCAATTAACCCACTGACTAGTAAGACTTGGCTCCATATACCAGCTTTCTGAGTGTCCAAACCGACTAGCTGCAATATTACATAAGCCAAGCCGCCGGCAATAAAAACACCTAAGCCAATTCCAATAGCGTCAATCCGTCGCATGAGAGTTATGACCTACCAATTCTCGTTAAACTTGAACTTGTCGCCGTTGGGGTCGGAAATTTGCAAACGGCGATAGAACCAACAGACCTGGAAAAAAGAAAAACACCAAAAAGTACATCAACAAACGCTCGATGGAGCTAGCTACATACCAACGCTGCTTCAGGTAGAACAATACAGCAATGGGGATTACCAGAAGGTAAGCTCCAGCCAAAATCAGATATAGCAGGGCGACAATCATAACTTTTTTGGTCTAAGCATCTGTTTTCCATCATAGGCTGAACAGCCAAACTGAGGGAAGTATAATCATGCTGCTTTTAATATCACTACGCAATAATTCCTTTTTTTATCCAGATTGATTGATAAAAGCTAATTTTATGCTATTATCGTAAATCTACTAGCAAACAGATGCTTTAGTCACACAAGATGAAAAACTCATCTAGGTTAATTACGAATAAAACTTCCGATTTGGGAAGCGATCGCACAATCTAGAAAAAATATTTTCAATCTAGTTGGACAAAAGACACAATTGATGGTGGAATAGATAAGGCGGTATTTGCTGCCTCCAAAAATAACTAGGTTTACACTAGTTAATTACCAAACACCTGCGGGGGTGTGGCGGAATGGTAGACGCTACGGACTTAGATAACTGAGCCTTGAAGGAGAAATCCCTCAAGTGGAAGCTCTCAAACTCAGGGAAACCTAAATCTGGTGACAGACATGGCAATCCTGAGCCAAGCCCGAAAATTTTAGATTTGCGATTTTAGATTTGGGATTAGTTTTCAATCCAAAATCCAAAACCCAAAATTGAGGGAAGGTGCAGAGACCCGACGGGAGCTACCCTAACGTGAAGTCGAGGGTAAAGGGAGAGTCCAATTCTCAAAACCTGATTTGGCTATTGCCATCAGGTAGCAGTGAAAACTGCGGGAGGATGAAAATCCGTTGACCGTAAAAGGTCGTGTGGGTTCAAGTCCCTCCACCCCCACTAAAAATTGAAAATGCCAAAAATCTTTTATGTGACTTTAGCAATAACTTTGCCGCAACGGTAAACTTATGTTTCCAATAAAGGGTGGCAAGGTTATGGTTCCAAATAAATTTCTCTTCGCGTTGCCCTTAAAGCAGCGCGAACTTTTTTGTCGGGAAAACATCCTGGTTTAACCAATAGCCTTGAAATAGCTACCTCACTAGGATAAATACCTTCAGTGTGAACTTGCCTAACAGCTTGTTTTACTTGGATTTTTTGAATGGCTATTTCTAGGGTTAGCCTATTGGGCAATAGGTAGAAGGGAATGGGTAATGGGAATGCTTTTATTCTATTCCCCATTCCCTGGTTCAAGGGTTAAACCGCGATAGACTTGTTCAATGGGGAAATTGAGGTTAATGCTTTTAAGTTCGATTGTGTCGCCTGCTTTGTAGTTGATAATCAACCAGTCGCCTGCATCGTTTTTGTGATAAAGGTCGATTTCGATGCTGGTGGAACTGACTAGTAGGTAATCGATTAAGGCTGGGTTTTGGCGGTACATTCGGAATTTGCTACCTCTGTCGTAGGCTTCGGTGCTGGCGGAAAGGACTTCGACAATGAGGCAGGGGTAGGTAATATATTGGCTTGTGGTTTTATCGCGATCGTCGCAGGTAACGGTGGCATCTGGGTAGGTATAGTTATTACTGCCAAAGATATTGACTTTGACATCAGAATTTCCGGTGATGCAACTTGTATTTTCTAAGTGGCTGTCGAACATGGCGGTGAAGCGGATGGCGATACGACCGTGATTGACGCTGCCGCCAGTCATGGCGCAAACTTCGCCGTTGATATACTCGTGCTTTTCCAGTTGGGTTGCTTCCCAGGCAAAGTACTCGTCTGGGGTGAGGTGGGGAGCATTGCCTTTGGCTGCGATCATTGTGGGGAAACTCCTGGATTGGATGACTCGCACACTTTCATATAGAAAAATCCCTGTTGCACTTTATTTTTCACAAATAGATTTATCCGTAATGCCCTACTCTTCGTCTAACAATGCTTGTTCATCAAGGAAGGTTTGTAGCCGGATCTCATAATCTTCATAGTAAAGTTCATATAATGCTTGGCTGTAAAGTAGTTTGCCGTCCAAGGGATACTCTTCTAATTATTGAGACTAAGTAATTTCACTGGGGGTTTTGATGAAGTATTCAACAATTTGGATTTAATACTTTATTTATGGTCGGATTTTATCAAATTTGTGTAAAAAGATCACTTAATTTCAGAAGAATAGATTGATGCTAGTGTTCACCAAGGTTAAGCTGGTAATAATATGAACAGGAAGCCTTTTTGTCCTGATAACTGGAATGAACACTAATAGTTTATCAATTAGTCAGGAAAATCCCCATAGTGTTACATCTAACTCTAGACAGATAAATGTGCAAATTGCACAAGAAGAGGTTTATAGCTTCTTCGTGGAAATTGTCAAAAAACTGTCACCAGATGATGTTTTGCGAGAATTCAAAGGTTTATTTATAGACGGTCTTGATTCAGAAGAGTCAGATTATATTCCTGGGATATATAGTATTTTTTTAGATGATAATGAGCAAGAACTATGTAATACACTCAAGCGGTGTTGCTACATTATAGTTAATAATTGGAAGACTAATCGAAAAGATAAATATATCCAAGAATTAGTTAATTTATTTATTGATGAAAATCTCAAGGTCAAAGACAATAACGATCCAGTAGTAAAGATTTGCAAGACTTGGCTAGAGAATTTTGCCAACAGCAAGGACTACCAAGAATTGAAATTATTTGCTGCTAAATATGATGAATCATCTAAAGGTCATTGGGCTAATCGCTATAGTTCTTATTTATTAATCGATCAATCTGTTAATAAAAATAATCCCATAGAACAACAAGAGGCTGCTAGAAAGCTTTCTAAACAGATAAAAGAAAAATTTAAGTTTGAACTGGCAATGTATATTGCTCGTTCTCAATCTACAGTTTCAAGCACAGCACGCTATAAAAATCCTAGTGTTTTGGGAGACCAGGCTCTACGTTTAATCAAAGCAATTGTTTTAAAAAGAGGGGTTTTTAGTCATGAGAATATTGCTCATATATTTATCAAACAGACTCAAAATCAAACTCTAGAACAATTTAAAATTAATCTCGAAAAATATCTATTTATTTCTGTAGGCAAGCAAGAATCAGTTGAGGCTTGGAAGCAGCAGTTTATAGATGTTTTGTCATCATGGAAGAAGGATTGTAATCAAGAATTAATCACCAAAGAATTGTTTTTGAGAACCTGTAATCGAGTCATCGATTACTTGACAATAGAAAACGGCAAGGAACCTTCATCATTATTTATATTATTAATTAGTCAAGGTCATGCTCTAACATTGGTAATTATATTTTTAAAAATAATTCTAATTTGTAATAATTCCCGTCGTCATTTAGAAACTCGGATTGCTCATCTGATTCGTTTTTACGAAAACTATCCTGAAGATGAATGTAAAGGTGTAATAAATTTTATGGAGATTTTTAATATCACGTTTGCAATTTATGCAGAAAACGTAGAATATAACTTGATTAAGATGGAAGAAGAACAAAGCAGTAATCCGCAGTTGAATCTGGATGGTTATCGTGTGTTTTCACAGATGAAAGTAGATAGACCCAGATGAGTTTTGCCTAATTTATTATTTAGGAAGGCGTTCGTCTAAGTAAGCGAGGGTAGCGCCCGCAGTTTCAGCTAAAATACTAATGAGGCGATATAGAGCGATCGCACTGAATACTAGGGACGCTGGAAAGTGATGTTGCAAAAGTTGATATGCAGTCACCTCAAACACACCTAACCCACCAGGCGCACCCGGAATCACAAAACCTAACAGCCAAGCGCAACTAAAAGCCCCTAACAATAAAGGAATTTGATTTACGTTCAACGAACCTAGGGCGGACATAGTTAATATAAACCCAGTGGCGCGTAGTCCCATAAAGCCCAACTCTCCTAATAAAGGGCGTAAGGGGTAGCTTTTGAGACTGAAGGGAACAGTTGGTTGAGTTGTAGCAGCAGACTTTGTTGCTTTTAATCTGTATAAAAAGCGAATAACTGGGTTTAAAAACCGGGGATGAATTGTACAAAGAACTACGGCTAAACTCAATAATTGTAGTATTTGGATAACTAGGCTAGTATTAGCCGCCGCAAATTGGCTACCGCATAAGACAATGATGATTAAAGCAGCAGCTAGCATGAGTAGGGGTTCTAGCAAAACGCTTAAAGTGGCTGCACCAGCAGAAATATTGGCATTTTTGGCGGCGACAATTCGCCCATAGTGATGCCAGATATTACCTGGTAAATACTTAGCAATGTTCGTTTTTAGGTAAACTTGGATAAATTGGGGAGATGATACAGGTTGATTTAACTCTTGCAAAATCCAGGTCCAAATCCAGCCTGCCCAAGTATGCGCTAGTAAAGTTACGCCTGTAGCGATCGCTATAATTGCCCATCCTACCCCATCAATGCGGATAGCAGTCACTCCAATCCAATTATCTTTCAAGGCTTTGGCTAAAAAAAACAGCGTTCCGCCCAAAATTATCCAGCGTAAAAATTGCTTCATGAATTTAGTAATTTAACGGTTGAGCAACAAGGGGCCAATGCCTCTACGATTGCAGTACATCAGCTACCTATTCAAAGCTTTTGAAGTATAAAACAGCTTGATATAGTGCTTTTTACGAAAACTATATTACTTTATTTTATATCTCTCTAGAGTTAGATAAAAATATTATTCATGTACTAATTAAAATGTAGCCTGCGCTAGAGGTAAAGAGCCTTTTATTATTCATATCCTTGATAGAGGTTATCGAAACTGAGCGAACCAAAACAAGCACAATAACTTGCTGACCAATTCAATGATTCAGCAAACACTTAACTTATTAATATTTTGGTAAGGAGGGCTACGTGAACGCTGTGAGAGTATTCTTGAAACAAATAAGATTGCGCCAGATATTAACTATCTTTTTAGCTGGACTATTGTTGATAGTTAGCACTGCTTGTAGTGGGGCAAATGCTCAAGGTGCAAATCCACAAAACCCTGCTGTGCAAGCCGGTGGAGCAAACAATCCTTATAAAAATGGTGGAGACAAGTATGGCAACTACAGAATGTCTACCGATCCGAAAATAGCCAACCCAAAAGCCAGTCAGGGAAGCGACCAAGCTAGCTTACAACCAAGTTTGGAATTTTTGATTGCTACAGCAGATAGAGAATCTAAGATACTTTATCCTGGTGCTGAGACACCAGCAGGTCGAATCAATAAAGAAGCAGAGTTGCCACTCATCACAGATAAAGACTTCCGCCAGCCTGAACCCGGTGGTTTGATTCAGAATGAACCAAATGTTGGAGATCGGGTTCAAGATCGGCTTGAGACTGTAAAAGAGACTGTTGAAGAAGCTTCCGGCTTTTTGAAAAATAAGGCAGATGAAGCAAGTCGCAGACCTGAATTACAAAGAAATCCAGCAGTAGGCAGATAGAATCCTTATTTTGTCTGAATCCTTGGAATGCAAAATTCATTCCAAATGCCATCTTGGTTAAAGTTTAACTTAGTCACAAAAATGCAAGGAGTTTAGCACTATGAAAAAAGCAATGAATTGGCTGAAAAGCATTCGTCCCTTGAAAGTTTTAACTGTTTTTTTGGCAGGGATATTCTTATTTCTGACACAAGCTTGTGGTGCCCCAGGAATAGCAACGCAGCCACCACAACCTGGCGCTCAAGCACCTAATACTGAACGATACGATCCAACAAAAGATTATCCTCTATCTTCTCCCTCTGGTGGGATGAATAACTTTAGTGATGTAGATCCCAGAGCGAGAGATGAAAAGGCAGCTAATGACAGAGCTGATGCACTGGTGAAAAATGCTCAAAGAAATATTGACCAGAAGTCAGTTGACAGCCCAAGGCAATATGGTGAAAATTACAAACAAGGTACACCCCTTGGTGAAAGAGTGAAGAACTTGGGTGAAGATATCGGCAGTTCAGCTGAAGAAGTTCGCAAAGGTGTTGTTAAGGGGACTCAGCGAGGAATTGAAAATATCAAGGGAAATACCCAGAATGCAGCCGAAGATGTGACAACAAATGTTCAGCGTGGGGCTGAGGATGCTGGTAGAAATATTCGGCGTACAGCTGACGATGCAGGAAATGCAGTCAAGAGAGCGGTTGATTGAAATTAGTCATTTAATTCTTGTAAAAATTTGAAAGCGCCCACAGACTTCTAGTCTAGTGCTACTAAAACAAAGCCTGCATAGACAGGCTTTGTTTTGGTTTGAGGTGGGGTTTAATTCCCTTAAACTTTATTAATAGATATCTCTAGAAATTAAATATGCGTTATCCAAAACCCTTGTAGAGACGTAGCATTGCTATGTCTCTACATTATTTTTAATATCTCTAATGAGTCTTTTAGCTCCGTTAACGAGTATTTGAACTCCGTTAATGAGTCTTTTAGCTCCGTTAATGAGTGTTTGAACTCCATTAACGAGTATTTGAACTCCGTTAATGAGTCTTTTAGCTCCGTTAATGAGTGTTTGAACTCCATTAATGAGTCTTTTAGCTCCGTTAATGAGTGTTTGAACTCCATTAATGAGTGTTTGAACTCCATTAATGAGTGTTTGAACTCCATTAATGAGTGTTTGAACTCCATTAATGAGTGTTTGAACTCCGTTAATGAGTCTTTTAGCTCCGTTAATGAGTATTTGAACTCCGTCGTCGAGTATTTTAGCTCCGTGAACGAGTATTTGAACTCCGTGAGCGATTTTTTTGTGCTGTCGGTAATTACCTGCAACTGCGCTGTAGTAGAGTGTAACTAATTGATAGCGCTGTGAATAAAATCCTAATTTGTTCAGCTAATCTTCAAAATAGGGAAAAAATGCCCTTGGATGACAAAGCACAGAATTACCCAACTTCTGTACAAAATTGACTCGCAATTAGATAAGCTTTTCTACTCAAAAAGCTGAAGGAAGACAAGGTTAATAGTAATGTTAAACTCACAGGCTAAACGCATCTTCATCAGCTACAAGCGTAATGCTAGCCCCGATGAACCAGTAGCGCTCCAAGTCTTCCAAGCACTATCGCAGCAGCACAAAGTCTTCATCGACCAAACCATGTCTGTTGGTACACGCTGGGCTGAATGTATTGAAGCAGAAATCCGCCAAGCTGATTTTTTAATTACTTTCCTTTCTGCTTTGTCAACTAGCAGCGAGATGGTGGTGGCAGAAATAGAGACAGCACACCACTTGGCAAAATCACAGTCAGGACGACCGATAATTCTCCCGGTGCGTCTGGCGTATCAAGAACCGTTCCTGTATCCCTTGAGTGCTTACTTAAATGGGATTAATTGGGCGTTCTGGAAAGATGCAGAAGATACGCCGCGCCTGATTGCAGAGTTGTTGCAAGCTGTCTCTGGCGGTGCATTGGCTATCAGTGAGGAAAAATCGAAAGCAGACTTACTCCAGATAAGTCAGCCCTCACTTCTACCCCATCCCTTTCCTTCAGCACAGCCAGTCTCCCTGGAAATGCCGGAAGGGACAATGGAATCGCAATCCGCTTTTTACGTGGAACGCTCATCTGATGCACTTACTTTAGAAACTATTGAGCGGCAGGGTGTGACAATTACAATTAAAGGCCCCCGGCAAATGGGCAAAAGTTCCCTGTTAATCCGCACAATTAATACTGCTGTGAATGCAGGGAAGCGGGTTGCTTTGCTGGATTTCCAATTGTTTGATAAAGCCGCCTTAACTAATGCTGACCTTTTCTTTCGCCAGTTCTGTACTTGGTTAACCGATGAACTGGAAATGACTGACAAAGTTGATGAGTATTGGAATATGCCTTTGGGCAATAGTCAGCGTTGTACTCGCTATGTTGGCCGCTATTTGCTGAAGGAGTTTGGCAACCCCATTGTCTTAGCAATGGATGAAGTGGAAAGGGTCTTTGATACTGATTTTCGCTCTGATTTCTTTGGTATGCTGCGAAGCTGGCACAATAGCCGCGCCACTAATCCCATCTGGAAGCAACTGGATTTAGCGCTGGTTACTTCCACCGAACCCTACCAGCTAATTGATAATCTCAACCAATCCCCCTTTAATGTTGGGCTAGTAATTGATTTAGAAGATTTTACAGCAGCACAGGTTGCTGATTTAAACCGCCGTCATGGTTCACCTTTCAACGCCAGCGAAGAAAAGCAATTAATAGCGTTGCTGGGTGGACATCCTTATTTAGTAAGGCTTGCACTTTACTCAGTTGCTAGCGATCGCTTCTATCCTACCGAATTATTTGCCAATGCGATCGCAGATAATGGCCCCTTTGGCAATCATTTACGTAACCATCTGTTTCGGTTGCATAACAAACAGGAGTTGGTTCACGGTATGTTCCAAATAATTCGCCAGAATACCTGTGAAGATGAACGCATCTTTTTCCGCTTGCGGGGTGCAGGTTTAGTGCGCCGGGAAGGGCGTGTAGTGTTTCCTCGTTGTCAACTTTACACCGATTATTTCCGGGAGCATCTTCGTGGTTAATCCAAACATTTACACTGTTGGAGGAACTGTACAAGCTGGCGGTGGGATTTACATTCCCCGTCAAGCTGATGAAGAATTGCTCAGTTTGTGTGAGTCGGCAACTTTCGCTTATGTTCTCACGCCGCGCCAAATGGGTAAATCTAGCCTGATGGTACGCACGGCGCAAACACTAACAGATGAAGGAATTCGCTCGGTAATTGTTGACCTTCAGGAATTGGGGGCAAGTGTCACAGCCGAACAGTGGTATTTTGGCTTTTTGGTGAAGCTAGATGACCAACTCATGTTTGATACAGATGTGGTGAGTTGGTGGCAACAACACGAGCATCTGGGAGTATCGCAACGGCTGACACAGTTTTTTGAGAAGGTTTTGCTGGCTGAAGTTGAAGGGCAAGTGGTGATTTTTGTCGATGAAATTGACTCTACCCTCAGCCTGGATTTTACCGATGATTTTTTTATCGCCATTCGTTATCTCTATGTTGCCCGTGCGACTAATGCTGAATTTGGGCGGCTTTCTTTTGTGTTAATGGGGGTAGCGACTCCGGGCGATTTAATCAGCGATGCCAAGCGCACACCGTTTAATATTGGACAGCGTGTAGATTTAACTGATTTTACCTTACAGGAAGCTTTACCCCTGGCTGATGGTTTGGCATTACCCAGCAATGAAGCCAACCAGATATTACGCCAGGTGTTGAACTGGACAGGCGGACACCCATATTTAACCCAGCGTCTTTGTGGTGCATTGTTAACAAAGAATCCAGAATTTGTAGAGACGCGATTCATCGCGTCTGATGTAGACAGAATAGTTAGCAGCACATTTTTTGGCGCAATGAGCGAGCAAGACAATAACCTGCAATTTGTGCGGGATATGCTGACTAAACGCTCACCAGACCCGGAGGTTTTGACTATTTACCGCGAGATTCGCTGGGGTAAGCGGGCGGTTGCGGATGAGGAGCAGTCTTTAGCTAAATCTCATTTGAAGCTATCGGGGGTGGTGCGGCGGGAGAATAATGTTTTGCGGGTGCGGAATGAAATCTATCGGCAAGTGTTTGATTACAAGTGGATTAATAAACATTTGCCGTTTAACTTGCGGGATAGATGGGAACAGCTTAAACCTGCACTGCCTTATGTAGGGGTGCTGGTAGTGTTTTCGGGTTTAATGACGGGAGTGGCTGTGTATGCTAACCAACAACGTCTAATTGCTCAAAATGCCTTTAAAGAGGTAAAAAAACGGCAAGTCACTTTAGAGATCCTTATCGAAAGCCTCAACTCACAAAAGCTGATGGCATCAAATTCAGAACTCGATGCTTTAGTAGCAGGCTTGAAGGTAGGAAAATTGCTCAAAAAATCGGATAAGAATGTAGAATCAAATAGCCGCATTTTGGCAGTAGCCACACTCCAGCAGGTAATTTCTGGAGTTAAGGAACGTAGCCTACTACAACATAGCAGTTCGGTTAATAGCGTAGCATTTAGCTCCGACGGTCAAATTATTGCCTCTGCCAGTGATGACCACATAGTGAAGTTGTGGAATCGCAACGGGCAACTATTACAAACTCTCCAAGGTGATCGCAATTCGGTTAGGGGCGTAGCATTTAGCTCCGACGGTCAAATTATTGCCTCTGCCAGTGATGACCACACAGTGAAGTTGTGGAATCGCAACGGGCAACTGTTACAAACTCTCAAAGATCATCACAGTTCGGTTAGGGGCGTAGCATTTAGCCCCGACGGTCAAATTATTGCCTCTGCCAGTGATGACTACACAGTGAAGTTGTGGAATCGCAACGGGCAACTGTTACAAACTCTCAAAGGTCATAGCGATTCGATTAATAGCGTGGCATTTAGTCCTGACGGTCAAACCATTGCCTCTGCCAGTCGTGACAAGACGGTGAAGCTGTGGAATCGTAATGGGCAACTGTTACAAACTCTCCCAGGTCATAGCGATTGGGTTTGGGGCGTAGCATTTAGCTCCGACGGTCAAACTATTGCCTCTGCCAGTCGTGACAAAACGGTGAAGCTTTGGAATCGCAACGGGCAACTGTTACAAACTCTCCCAGCTCATAGCGATTCGATTAATAGCGTAGCATTTAGCTCCGACGGTCAAACTATTGCCTCTGCCAGTCGTGACAAAACGGTGAAGCTCTGGAATCGCAACGGGCAACTGTTACAAACTCTCAAAGGTCATAGCGATTCGATTAATAGCGTGGCATTTAGCCCCGACGGTCAAAACATTGCCTCTGCAAGTGATGACAACACGGTGAAGCTCTGGAATTACAACGAGCAACTGTTACAAACTCTCAAAGGTCATAGCGATTCGATTAATAGCGTGGCATTTAGCCCCGATGGTCAAACCATTGCCTCTGTCAGTCGTGACAAAACGGTGAAGCTCTGGAATCGCAACGGGCAACTGTTACAAACTCTCAAAGGTCATAGCGATTCGATTAATAGCGTGGCATTTAGCCCCGATGGTCAAACCATTGCCTCTGCTAGTTCAGACAAGACGGTGAAGCTGTGGAATCGTAACGGGCAACTGTTACAAACTCTCAAAGGTCATAGCGATTGGGTTTGGGGCGTGGCATTTAGACCCGATGGTCAAACCATTGCCTCTGTCAGTCGTGACAAAACGGTGAAGCTGTGGAATCGCAACGGGCAACTGTTACAAACTCTCAAAGGTCATAGCGATTGGGTTTGGGGCGTGGCATTTAGCCCCGACGGTCAAACCATTGCCTCTGCTAGTTCAGACAAGACGGTGAAGCTGTGGAATCGCAACGGGCAACTGTTACAAACTCTCAAAGGTCATAGCGATTGGGTTTGGGGCGTGGCATTTAGCCCCGACGGTCAAACCATTGCCTCTGCTAGTTATGACAAGACAGTGAAGCTGTGGAATCTTAACGGGCAACTATTACAAACTCTCAAAGGTCATAGCGATTCGATTAATAGCGTGGCATTTAGCCCCGACGGTCAAACCATTGCCTCTGCTAGTTATGACAAGACGGTGAAGCTGTGGAATCGTAACGGGCAACTATTACAAACTCTCCAAGGTCATAGCAATTCGGTTTTAGGCGTGGTATTTAGCCCCGACGGTCAAACCATTGCCTCTGCCAGTGATGACAAGACGGTGAAGCTGTGGAATCGTAACGGGCAACTATTACAAACTCTCCAAGGTCATAGCGATTGGGTTAGGGGCGTGGCATTTAGCCCCGACGGTCAAACCATTGCCTCTGCTAGTGATGACAACACGGTGAAGCTGTGGAATTTAAATTTGGATGTGGATGATTTAATGGTTAAGGGTTGTACTTGGGCGCGCGATTATTTGCAAAACAACCCCAATGTGAATGAGAAGGATAAGCATTTATGTGATGATATTGGCACAGGCAGGTGAAAGACCTCTCCCAGCCTTGAACTAAAGTTCAAGGCTGGGAGAGGTCTTTGATTAGCTACGCAAAGAGATTTCTGTAATGACAGCCCCAATTTAGAATAAAGTGATCGCCCCTATAATTTCAGATAATGGTGCGTCACCGACTAGACTGTCGTAGCGATCGCTCTTGCTGTAATTTAAGAAAGTGCGATCGCTATTGCTGTAATCTGAAGAAGTGCGATCGCTCTTGCATCATTAACCTTAATTTTGCGCTAACCAAGCTTCTAAATCGGTTAAACCGGAAAAATCAAGTAAAGCCTCTGCTAAATCATCCAACTGTGTTGAGTCTAAAGCTTGAATTTTCAATAACTGTGCAGGTGGAACAGTTCCGACCTTACGGCGAAGTTGTCGTATAATAATCGATAAAGCTTTTTCTTGCTGGATATCCTGATAAATTACAGACTCGCGCATAGCATCACTCCGTAATAAATTTTTAATCAGTTCCTTGTTTAATACTAGCCCAGCCAATATTGCGGTTGACGCAGCAATATTACTTTGTATCCGGGTATCGTTTATTTGCTCAATGGCTTCAGCAACCTGTTGTAATGTTCGCGTTTTATCATCAGTTTGACTGAGGGTTGCGAACGGTAACAAACCAGGAGTATTTAAAAATATGTCGCTGGGTTGCTCCCAAAGACGAATAACTCCAAATTCATGACGGGTATTTTCTAAAATAAAAGCTGTTTGTTGGACTAATTCGGATGTAGTGGGTTGCAAGTAAATGACGACTTGATGCATCCGCTTTCGGGGAAATCTACGATACACCCTTAACCGATAATCAGTCATCCGAAAGGGAATTTCGGCTTTCGCTTCGGTTTGGAATTCGATATGTAGAACAATTTCATCTGACTGTAACAGAATTAACGCATCTGCTCGAATCGGTTCGAGGGATAATTCTGATGGACTTAGTTGGGTGAGTGCGATGGATTCGCCGAGTAACCAAGTGGCGAAATCTGCTGAAAATGACTCTGCTAAAAAGCGACAGACGTTATCAAACATAGACAGGTATTATATCAGCGAGGTTTTGTCTGTCACAAAGAGATTTTAGTAATGAGCCATGTCTACGACGGGCTACGCCTACAACCGAACTTAGGATAAAGCGATCGCCTGTATGATTTTATGATAATGGTGCGTCACCTAACAGCCTGTCGTAGACATGGCTCTTGCTCTAATCTAAATACAGCATTTCATTAATTCATAGTGAATTAAATTTTGCAATCCTCTGCAATGCCAATGCGTCGGTTTACAATGCCAATGCATTCCCCTGCATTAAAAACGCTACGCCTTTACGCAAAACTGTAATAAGAAACTGCGTAGGCATAGACATCGCTAATTCACTACGAATATTACAAATACTTCTGCAACAATAACCCTAACTTTTCCTTCGTCGCGGCTGGTGCTTTATCCAACTGAGTCAAAATCGCATACTGCAACGCCGAATGCGCCTCACTAGTTGGCGGATTTTCACTCAAGCGCCGCACCGTTTCTTGAATCACCTTTTGAGCATTCACAGCATTCCGCAGCAAATTGCCAATCACCATCTCCACCGTCACACTGTCATGGTCTGGATGCCAACAATCATAATCTGTCACCAACGCTAAAGTTGAGTATGCAATTTCCGCTTCCCTTGCCAACTTCGCCTCTGGTAAATTCGTCATCCCAATGATTGTTGCATCCCAACTGCGGTAAAGATTCGATTCTGCCTTAGTGGAAAAAGCTGGCCCTTCCATGCACACATAAGTGCCGCCGCGATGGAGAGTAACTTCTGGTAAATTGAGGGATGCGATCGCATCTGCCAACACAGTAGCCAAGTTCTTACAAATCGGATCGCCAAAGGCAATGTGAGCCACAATTCCCTCACCGAAAAACGTTGAAAGCCGATTTTTCGTTCTGTCAATAAACTGATCTGGCACCACCATATCCAGTGGTTTCGCCTCTGCCTTCAAGGAACCCACAGCACTAGCTGAAATTAAATACTTCACACCCAATTGCTTCATCGCATAGATATTAGCGCGAAACGGTAACTCAGAGGGTAACAGCGTGTGATTGCGGCCATGACGCGCCAAGAAAGCTACCCGTGTACCATCCAATGTTCCCAGAATCAAAGCATCAGATGGTGAACCAAAAGGAGTTTGGATATGCACTTCTTCGACATCTTTGAGCGCATCCATTTTGTACAGACCACTGCCACCAATAATCCCAATACTAGCTTGTGCCATGATTCTGAACCTGTTCCTTGCTGATCTGCTAAGTTATTTTACCGAAAAGGGGAGTAGCAGAGAAGCCAAGAAACAAAGCAATGTCTACAACGGGTGGTTCCTGAGCGCAGCCTCTCATAGAGAAGGGCTACGCTTACGGATTTCGTGCTGCTAACAATATTGAATTGTTTGCGTGCAGATAAAAGCGATCGCTCAGTTATTTGAGCGTTAATTATTAAATCCTTAAAATCAAATCTCCGATAGTTTTTGCAGATTAACGGTTATGATTTGTACTGAAATTAATCGTTATTATAATCTGTAATCAATACTTAATGTATACAAATATTAAGTAGATGCACTCCTGAGCAGCGAAACAAACCAAGCGTTATACTTTTGGGAAAAGGCTTATTTTAACCCCTGCTTTTAACATTTTCATAAATCAATGACTCTCAATTTTCGCTTTGCGGTAGTCAGCGACTTACACCTGGCACTTCCTCACACAATCTGGGATCATCCTAGCCGTTTTCATCTGGTAGAAGTCAGTATATCGGCGTTTCAAAGTGTACTGGAACATTTAATACAACTCGATTTAGATTTCTTATTGTTGCCAGGAGATTTAACCCAGCACGGCGAACCAGAGAACCACGCCTGGTTACAAAAATGTTTAGCCCAGCTACCTTTTCCCGTCTATGTTGTTCCTGGTAATCATGACGTTCCCGTGATGTTGGCCGATCAGCAATCAATTTCTTTTGCGGATTTTCCCTACTATTACACAAAGTTTGGCTATGAAGACCCGCAGCAAATGTACTACATTCGTCAGTTACTCCCTGGAGTTAAGCTGATTGGACTGAATTCTAACTTTTTTAATGACCAGGGTGAGCAAGTGGGGTGTTTGGATGCCAAACAGCTACGGTGGTTAGAAGAGGTACTGGCGGCATCTGTTGATGAATTAGTTTTGGTGATGGTGCATCATAATGTGGTGGAACATTTACCCAATCAAGCGAACCATCCACTAGCAAATCGCTATATGTTGTCCAATTCAGCAGAACTTTTACAGTTGCTGAGGCGCTATGGAGTCAAACTAGTATTTACGGGGCACTTGCACGTTCAGGATATTGCTTACTCAGATGGAGTATATGATATTACCACTGGTTCTTTAGTGAGCTATCCTCACCCTTATCGGGTGCTAGAGTTTCATCGGGATAACCAAGGTAAAGAATCGTTGCAAATTGTATCTCATCGGGTAGAGTCAGTGCCTGATTTCCCCGACTTGCAACAGTCATCGCGGCAATGGATGGGCGATCGCTCTTTTCCCTTTTTAGTCAAGCTACTAACTCATTCTCCATTAAACTTACCACTATCACAGGCGAAAAGATTAGCTCCTAGTTTGCGAGACTTCTGGGCAACTATCGCCGATGGAGATGCAGTATTAGACTATCCCCACTTTCCATTAGAAGTGCGTCGCTATATTGAGACTTATAATGCATCAGCACAGTCTAACCCAGGTATGGCCACTGGTGGAACTCTTACACTGATTGATAATAACAGCACACTTTTGCTGCGTTAGGAGTGATGAGTATCCGTGTGAAGTTAACTTTCTTGTCTGGGCTGAATGCTTGGTAGTCGAATAGCTGATTCTGCTGTATTTCTTTTAGATTGCGATGACCTCCGGTCGGTCGGAGACCATCGCCTCCGGCGGGCGGTTACGCCATCGCTCCTGCCATAATTCTCCTATCAAAAGTAACCAAGACGCGGGCTACTCCAAACTCTTGTACAGACGCGATTAATCGCGTCTCTAATTACCGATATCTTCATTCCAAAGTTCGGGATTCGTTGCAATAAACTCACTCATCATTTGTTCGCAATCGTCAAGATTAAGATCGATTACTTCTACACCGTGAGATACCATAAATTCTTTAGCACCAGGAAAAGTTTGGGATTCTCCGACGATGACTTTTTTAATACCAAATTGCACCACAGCCCCAGCGCACAGGTAACACGGCATTAAAGTTGAATAGAGTGTAGTACCTCTATAGCTGCCAACTCTCCCAGCATTGCGGAGACAATCGATTTCCGCGTGCGTAACAGGATCGCCATCTTGCACACGTTTATTGTGTCCTCTGCCGAGAATTTTGCCATCTTTGACGAGAACCGAACCAATAGGAATTCCACCTTCTTGTCTGCCTTGTTTTGCTTCTTGAATCGCAGCTTCCATAAACTCATCCATATTAATATCTCCTTTTATGTCAAAACAACTTGTATTAATGGATCACGATGGCGGTGTAGATGACTATCTGGCAACTATGCTGCTTTTGACGATGGATCATATCGAACTCCTTGGTGTTGTCGTCACTCCAGCAGATTGCTACATTCAACCGGCTGTTAGCGCCACACGTAAAATTCTCGATTTGATGGGATTTTCTCATATCTCAGTTGCAGAAAGTACTGTGCGCGGTATCAATCCATTTCCTACTCTCTATCGCCGTGATTCCTTTATCGTTGACCATCTCCCCATTCTCAATAAAAGCGAAACCATCACTACGCCTTTGGTTGCCGAAACAGGTCAAGATTTCATGATTAAGGTGTTGCGTGAGGCATCAGACCCCGTAATGTTGATGGTAACTGGGCCGTTGACCACCGTTGCAGTAGCTTTAGACAAAGCACCGGATATTGAAGCCAAGATTCACAAAATTGTTTGGATGGGAGGTGCTTTGAATGTCGGTGGCAATGTAGAAAAAAGTTTAGAACCTGGACAAGATGGTTCTGCCGAATGGAATGTTTATTGGGACGCGGTTTCAGCAGCGCGGGTGTGGCAAACGCAAATTGAAATTATTATGTGTCCTTTGGATTTAACTAATAATGTCCCAGTTACATCAGAATTAGTGCAAAAAATGGGGCGACAACGCCACTATCCCATCTCTGATTTAGCCGGACAATGTTATGCGCTAGTTATTCCCCAAGATTATTATTTTTGGGATGTGCTGGCCACTGCTTATTTGGGACACCCAGAATTTTATCAATTACGCGAATGGGAAACAGAAATTATCACTACTGGAGTCAGTCAGGGGAGGACTAAAGTAGTTTCTGGCGGTCGGAAAATTTATGCGATGGATAAAGTAGATAAAGACGCTTTTTATGATTATATTTTGCAACAATGGGCAAGATAAAAACCTAAAAAATTAGGTGGCGTGGATACTCAAACTTGTGCCTGCACAACAAAATTCTCAACTTGTGTGATTCGATCCCAATCAATGGCAGCAACCCACAACTTCTCCTCTTCGGAGAACTGCACCACTCCATCAACTTCCAAATCCTCGCTATATATCGTGAGTAACTGCCCATCTCGTAGCTCAATACTTTGATTCGCTAAGTCTTCGATTGTACCAATACAGTTCAAACGCAAACGCCCTTCAGCATCAGCATTATGAAAATCTGCAAAAACTCTAGGGTTAATCATTCTATGTGATCCAAACTATAACTGCTGCTTTGCTGGATTTGGAACAGTAGGTGTAAGGAGTTGACTAACTTGCTGCGGGTTTAAACCCCTTAATGTTGCATGATTAGCACTTCTACCGGATGTTCGGATTACATCACCACCTGCTTGGCGAACCTTGCCAACTGTTGTTACACCAATCTGACCATGAGGAATACTCGATGCCAACTCCGCTACTGACGATCCTACTGCACATTCCACAGAAATTCCTGTTATGCCACTGGGATGAGTACCTATTCCACGTCGAATATCCTCTGGACTATTACGCCCTCCCCGAACTACCAATGCTTCATCTGGAATTATTGTCACAAGTGTAGTGTTTTTGATTAAAGATTAGAATTTGATCGGTACTTCATGAATTGCATTGTATGCTACAAATTTAAAGAATCGTTAGGCTGTTATGCGTAACTATATTTGAAGGTTGTCTATACGATCAAATTCAGCAAGCACTAGCTAAAACAATAGAAATGGTTGAAGAAATTCCAAAAGTAGGAGACACAGGATTAGAATTAATCAGCTATCCAGAAGAAGCTATTCATGAAATTATAACAAATGCTTTATTACTAGGACTTATAAAAATCGTGCCAGGGAAATCGCGTATCGATGCAAAATGGTGCAAAGTTTAAACCTATCTCAAGCATTATTCTTGTTAAAGCCAAAAAAGCTATATTGATTATTGAGAAGTGATAAACTTTAAACCTAAGAAGAGAGCCGCAACAGTTCCTGCCACAGAAATTTCTCCTTGAATAATTTTATCTAAAACTGATTCTATAGGAATAAATACAATTTCAATCTCTTCTGTAATATCTAGTTGTTGCTCTCCAACTTTGCTCACATTATCTGCTAAAAATAAATGTATTTGATTGGTATCTTTACTCGGCTTATCGTATAGAGTTCCAATTTTTCTAAATTCTTGGGCAATATAACCAGTTTCTTCTGTAAATTCTCTAATTGCTGCTACTTCTGCACTCTCTTTTGTCGGGTCAAAATTTCCTGCTGGCAGTTCCAAGAAAAATTCCCCTACGGCGTGTCTGTATTGCTGGACAAAAATTATCTCTTTATTACTAGTAAGAGGTAAAACCATCGCAACGTCAGGCTTAATACTGACGAAATAATCATCTATAATTTTGCCATTGGGTAACTCTATTTCATCTTGCCTGACCCGACACCAAGGATGATCTAAAACCATTTTTGATTTTAAAATCTTCCATTTTTTTAAGTTATTCATAAATAAAAATAATATATAAAATATTTGCTCATCAAGCAATGAATGTAAAAAAGTATAACAGATACATCCGATAATCTAAATTTTGAACTTACACTTACTTTTGCAAATAACATAATATACAGAATTAGTATGCAAATAAATGTAAATTTATTTACTGTAAATAAAAGATTTCCGTTGACCATTAGTCGGGGTACAACGGCACAGACAACAAATGTATGGGTGAGGATTTCAGAAGATGGTATCGAAGGCTGGGGGGAAGCATCGCCATTTGGTGTGGGTAATCATCGGCAATCAACTGATGCAATCAAAAATGCTTTAGAGCAAGTTCTACCACTGTTGCAAACATTCAGCCCTTTACAACGGCAGGAAATTGAGCAAGTTTTAATACAAAACCAGGTTCCTTCTGCTGCAAGAGCTGCCTTGGATATGGCAATGCACGACTGGTTAGGTAAGCGCGTAGGATTACCTTTGTGGCAAATTTGGGGACTAGATCGCAATCAAATAGTACCAACTTCAGTCACAATTGGGATTAGTTCCCCTGAAGGTGCTAAAGCAAGAGCGCGAGACTGGTTACAATTTACCGATGTCCGCCTTTTTAAGGTGAAGTTAGGCAGTCCAGATGGTATAGATGCAGATAAAAAAATGCTATTGGCAGTGCGAGAAGAAGCACCGGAACCAGAGTTTTTCGTTGATGCCAACGGGGGTTGGAGTTTAGAAGATGCGATCGCAATGTGCAATTGGCTAGCTGAATTGGGTATAAAGTATGTAGAACAGCCATTGCCACAGGGTCAGGAAAAAAGTTTAGCAAAACTCAAAGAACACTCTCCCCTACCCATCTTTGTTGATGAAAGTTGCTTCACAAGCTCTGATATTCCCGATTTGGCAAATCACGTGGATGGTATTAATATCAAACTGATGAAATCAGGGGGACTAACAGAAGCGATGCGAATGGTACATACAGCACGAGCATATCGGTTGCAAGTAATGTTCGGTTGCTATTCTGATAGTTCCCTAGCTAATACAGCAGCATTACAGCTAGCACCACTAGCTGATTATTTAGATTTAGACAGTCACCTCAACTTAATCGATGATCCCTTCACGGGTGCATTGCTAAAAGAAGGTAGAGTTTTGCTAAACGATTTACCAGGTTTGGGGGTAAAACACAGTGCGTCTACCACTTAATCAACGAGTAGCTATCTTGCTACATGAGGGAACTACTGGGGCTCACGGCAAAACAGGACTCGCAATTTTACGTTACAGCGAAGCACCAATTGTAGCCGTCATTGATCGCGAATGTGCTGGCAAATCTCTGACAGAATTAACAGGTATCAAACGTGATGTACCGATTGTGGCATCGGTAGCCGCAGCCTTAGAGTACAAGCCAGAAGTTTTGGTAATAGGCATTGCTCCAAGTGGTGGTGCTATCCCAGATGATTATTGGCTAGAAATCAAAGATGCTCTAGAAGCTGGGATGTCCTTGGTGAACGGTTTGCATACACCAATGGCAAATATACCCGACTTAAATGCACTGCTCAAACCAGGGCAACTAATTTGGGATGTCCGCAAAGAGCCGCCTAATATAGGTGTTGCTAGTGGAATAGCACGCACGCTTCCGTGTCGGCGGGTGTTGACAGTGGGAACTGATATGGCGATCGGTAAAATGTCAACTAGTCTACAGTTACATTGGGCATCAAAACTGCGGGGTTGGCGTTCTAAATTTCTCGCCACAGGTCAAACTGGGATGATGTTAGAAGGAGATGGTGTGCCTTTAGATGCCGTGCGGGTAGACTTTGCTGCTGGCGCTGTGGAACAAGTAGTGATGCGCTACGGCAAAAACTATGACATCTTGCACATTGAAGGGCAAGGTTCACTGCTACACCCTGGTTCAACGGCAACCCTACCTCTGATTCGTGGTTCCCAACCAACTCAACTGGTGTTAGTCCATCGGGCGGGACAAGTTCATGTCCGCAATCATCCCCATGTAATAATTCCACCTTTACCAGAGGTAATTCGTCTTTATGAAACCGTTGCTAGTGCAGGTGGTGCTTTTGCAAGTGTGCCTGTAGTGGGTATAGCGCTTAACACAGCACATTTAGATGAATCTGCGGCTGAGGAAAGCATCGCTCAAATAACAGCAGAAACCGGGCTACCTTGCACCGATGTAGTCCGCTTTGATGCCAATGTGCTTTTGGATGCAGTGATGAAGAATTAGATGGTTAGAGAGACGCGATAAATCGCCGTCTTTACAATAGACATAGGAGTGAAAATGAATGTAGAGACGTTGCAATGCAACGTCTCTACAAGGGTTTCAGGTAACGCATAATTAATTTCTGGAGATGTCTAATAAGTAAGTCCTTTGTAGAGACGGTGATTTATCGCGTCTCTTGCCTTAACGGAACCGTATTGTCTTTACTCTTTCAGGACTTACGCCAAAAATAGCCCAAACCCTTATTTTCCGGTAGGGGTAAATCATGAATTGCACCTACCGCGTGTAGTTTTGCGTAAGTCCTATTTTTTATACAATTTTGTATTTTAGATTTTGCAATTTAAAAAATTGCTTAATATATGGCATTTTCGGTGGCTGGGGTAGCTTCACCTCAGTCCACTATGGCTGATAAGTTACTTTTATTAAAATAATTAGCCCTTTCTTGTCAAGTCCTCTTGACGTTTCGTTACAATTCTGTTAAATTTAGTTACATAAGTAAACAAAAGAAGAGAAAAAAATATGTACACCACTGTAAATGAAGACGGCATTCTCAATAACTACGCAGCTGAACCCAAGGTTTACTACGCCGAGTACCCAGCAATTTGGGAACAACGTAAATACGTTTTACAAGGTCTTTTTGCGGCTTTAATGGTAACAACTTTAGTTTTGGTTAGTTTTAGCGTTAGCTAAGATTTTCAATTTCGGTATCGCTGTATCTCATTGTCATTCGTACCTCTCTCTCTTACCCCGGTTAGTTTCGCCGGGGTTTTTTGTGTTTTACTGCTGTGCGATCGCATCTCAAACTACGACGTTGTTGTAGAATACCTGCGATCGCTCATAAAATAAAGACAAATCAATAAAAAGGGGTGTTTATGACAACCCAACTCGGTGAAACCAAATCTTCAACAGAACTGGTAATATCTTGGGAAGCGTTGCCCGCAGATTTTCAGTTAGAGGATGAACCAGTGGAAAATACAGGTCAGCCACTATTAGCTGGTGCTTTGCGCGAAAGCCTTGAGATAAGCGGTTTCATCCAACCGCAGATGTTGATAGCCTCAAATTTTGGACTTTGTGCAACAATAAACGGGCAATTTGTTGCTAAAGCACCCAACTGGGTTTATGTGCCATCGGTAAATCAAGTTTTAGGAGAACGCAAAAGCTATACACCCAATTTAGATGGGGATATTCCGGCAATTGTGATGGAATTTCTATCTGACGCTGAGGGTGGAGAATACTCTTTTAAGCGAACCTATCCACCAGGAAAATGGTTTTTTTATGAGCAGATTCTTCAAGTTCCAATTTACGTAATTTTTGACCCAAATGGCGGTTTGTTAGAATTTTACCAACTCGAAAACAGCCGCTACGAGTTAAAGCAACCTGATGAAAATGGTCGTCATTGGATTGATGCAATGGGTTTATTTCTGGGAACTTGGCAAGGAACAAAGGAAGCTAGAACTGGTTACTGGTTGCGCTGGTGGGATGAGGCAGGTAATTTGTTGCTTTGGGCGGTGGAACAAATTGAACAGGAACGTCAGCGTACCGAACAAGAACGCCAACAAAAAGAACGGCTAATTACCTATTTACAATCTCAAGGTATTGATCCAAATAATCTGCAATAGCATATATAAGCCAAATTTTCAAGTATTTGAGTGACTCAGTTTAAGCAAATAAGTACTGGAATGGGATGCCTCACAGAACAGTTCGCGGTTCGCGTAGTGTCTCACAAAAAACACATCGCTATATGCGTATTTTGCTAATTGCTCATAAAATTTAAAAAAGAGCCTTTTGCATACGTGGGCCCAAGTATGAAACGAATCTGGAAGTCTTTACTTCTAGCCTGGAAGTGGGTATTACTTTCAGCTGCTACATCAATTTTGATAATCCTAACGCAGCCAACTTCGCCCCTTCTGGCACAAGAACCTGCTGCTTCTACCACTATTGAAACGACAAAGCCCAATTCAGAAACAACTAAAGTCCAAAAGTTACGGGAAGCGCTGCAACGTTCATCAACGCCAGAAGAACCAAAACCCGCCCCTGAAGTTTCCGAACCGAAAAAGCCAGAGTCGCCACAGGAACCCCCACTCAGCCCGGAAGAACTCACCCGTCAGCTAAAATTTATAGAAGCGGATAAACTTTATCTGGCGGGACAAATCCCAGAGGCGGAAAAAATTTACCGCGAAGTTAAGCAGCCTTTTGGTAAAACATCAGATAATCAACAGCGTAAAACTGCCATACTCGACCCCACGCAACTATCCCCAGGAGGTAAAGTCTACTGGCGAGAATCAGAGGCAGGGATAGCACAAAAGTTGCAAACAAAAACTTTAGTACCTCTGCAACTATTAGTTGAGCAATATCCTGAATTTATCCCTGGCCATATCCGATATGCTGAAGCGTTGAAACAATACGATCGCACTAATGAAGCATTAGATATATTAGAACGGGCTTCTTCGCTGTATCCAGATCAAGCAGAATTAGTTAAAGCTAGAATTACAGCCCTAGCTGCTGATAAAAAATGGATGGAAGCGTCTTTAGCAGCGCGTCAATTTGCTATTCTCAACCCGAAAAATCCCCAAGCGCCTGAGTTTACAAAACTAGCAGAAGAAAATCTGAACCGTTACAAATCTTATACACAAGGAGAAATTAGAGGGAATGTCCTCGGTAATATTATTACAGGTGCTTTAGGTTATGCCGTCACTGGCAGTCTGCTTGGGCCATTTTCTGCCCTTGACTCTACCATCATGCTGCTACAAGGTGAACGAGCCATAGGTGAGTCGGTGGCAAAGCAGGCAAAAAAACAGCTGGGTGTAATTATAGACGAAGATATTTTGGCATACGTCAATGAAATTGGACAGAAATTGGCGAAGGTAGGAGGACGGGACGAGTTTAAATACGAATTCTTTGTGATTCCAGAGGAAAGCCTTAACGCCTTTGCATTACCTGGGGGTAAAATTTTTATTAATGCAGGTGCGATCGCTAAAGCTAATTCCGAAGCAGAATTAGCTGGGTTAATGGGTCATGAATTATCCCATGTACTTTTATCCCACACTTTTCAATTAGTCAGCGAAGGCAACCTGATCTCTAACGTTACCCAATATCTACCTCTGGGCGGCACCATCGGTCAACTCTTTGCACTCAGTTACAGCCGCGACATGGAACGTCAGGCAGATAATCTCGGCACACGCCTAATTGTTGCCACTGGCTACGCTGCTGATGGCTTGCGTAACTTAATGGTGACGCTAGAAAAACAGCAAAAAAATGCTCCTCCTAGTTGGTTATCTTCGCACCCAGGCGGCAATGAGCGAGTTAGTTATTTAGAAAACCTCATTACCCGTAATAGCTACAACCGTTACGCCTATGAAGGAGTGGAGCGTCATCTAGAAATTAAAGCACGGGTGAAAAAGCTAATCGAAGAGAAAAAAGCAAGAGAGGAAAAAAAATAGCGTTTTTAATGAATCAAAATAGAGAATTATTCGTCACTTAAACTATCAATTCCCTACTTATTTCTACTGGAGGATGATTTATGTCATCACAACTACTGCGATTGATATCTTTGGGTAGTATTGGCTTATCTTTGTGTCTGGGCAATTCGGCAGCAATGGCACAATATGACTCTACTGGCGACGGTGTAGTAGTACCAACAGTCCCATCAGGTGGGACATCAGCACCAGTCCCAATAGACACATCAACAGGTATACCCCCTTCACCCTCATCTGACGGTACAACTCGGTTTACCTGCCAGACTTACAACGGTCAGTCCACCGTTATGTATCAGCCACAAAGTCAACCAGGACAATTCTTTCCTTGGGCAGCACCTGCGGCTTTGGGCGGTGGTTGGGATGCACAAAGACGTTGTGCAACAATTGCCAGTCGCTTAGAACTGTATCGTCCAGATGGCTTACAAGAACTTCAGACATCTGTAGAAAATAACGAAAATATTGTCTGCGTTACAACAGAAGCTAACCCAACCTGTAGAATTGTGCTGACAGTACCGCGTGGCAAAGATCCTGTTGTAATCCGCAATAGCATTTTTCAGAACTTGACTACTGCTGACAACGGACAGCAGACTATAGCCGTTAACACTTATGGCGATCGCAGTAGTGGAGGGAATGAATTATATAATTTAGGACGTACACTTCTAGGGAGTGGCAATAATCGGATTAGTTCATCTAAAAGTGGCATTAATCTAAAGCCTTTCCTCGATCGCAAAGATGGTGGTACTGGAAACAATTTGCGGAATGGAGTAGCAATTCGTCGTCAGTCTCAGCCTAACGGTGTTCGTCTCAGCCCTGGTAAGTTCCGGTAAGCAAGAGTGGCTTTTAATACAAAATGAATTTCAAATAAAAAATATCCAACTACTTATTGTGGGGCGGACATCTTGTCCGCCTTTTTTTATGGGCATAAAATTGCTGCCCCTGGACTTCTTCAAGATGTCGGGGATTTAAATCCAACTGTATATTCTGAAAGCAACTCAATAGCAAATATTTGTTCTTTTAACCTTTTGCTAGCAGTTTCTTAATGTTGCTGAGATAACTTGGGGTTGCTGAATATGGATTAATACTAGTAAAATTCCTAGCTTTTTTGACTACAAAATAGTTTTTCTTGATAGTGATATTGCGATTGTCAATCTGACTAGATTATGTTTGCAGATTATTGCTGAACATCAGCTTTTTAGGCGATTTTCAAACAATACAAAATAAATTGAAGGAAACATTATTAATGGCTTTGACACAAGGCGATATTGCTTTTATCTCTTTCAATGCTAATGAAGATGGCTGGTCTATGGGCAGCACAAATATATCGAACTCCGACAACTCTTGTGTACTCTGCGCCTCTGCGGTTCCCTATTCCCAATTTTCAAAGCAGTCTTATGTCTAGAATCTATCTCAGAATTAAACATGCTAACTACTAATACAATTCGCTTTTCTCAATTCAACGCTTCTTTGAATCGTAATGCCGAAGGTCAGTTAGTGAGCGATTTGTCTACCCCTGACAACGCTCAGGCAAAGGCAGTTGCAGAAATCATCCAGCGTAATAACCCGGATGTGTTGCTAATTAATGAGTTTGACTACTCCCCGGAGGCAGTTCAACTATTGCGACAGAATTACCTAGCCGTTAGCCAGAATGGTACAACTCCCGTTGACTACCCTTACTTCTACATCGCTCCTTTTAATACGGGTATTGCCTCTGGTTTTGACTTGAACAACAATGGCACAGCAGTTACAACCCCAGGTACAGCAGGATACGGCGATGATGCTTTTGGATTCGGGAATTTCCCTGGTCAATACGGGATGTTGCTGTTGTCCAAATATCCCATTGACATTATCAACATCCGCACCTTCCAAAATTTTCTGTGGAAGGATATGCCTAATGCTTTGCTTCCTGACGATCCGACAACACCACAGCCAAATGATTGGTATTCTCAGGAGGAATTGGCAGTTCTACGCCTTTCTTCTAAAAGTCACTGGGATATACCCATCCAGGTAAACGGAGAGACAATTCATGTTCTCGCTAGCCACCCCACACCCCCAACCTTTGATGGCGTGGAAGACCGCAACGGTAAGCGCAACCACGACGAGATCCGCTTTTGGGCAGACTATATTACTCCTGGAAAAAGTAATTATATCTACGATGATGAGGGAAAAACGGGCGGGATTGCTTCTGGTTTAAGCTTTGTGATTGTGGGTGATCAAAATGCAGATCCGTTAGATGGTGATAGTTATGACAACGCTATTCGTCAACTGCTGCAAAATCCTGGAATTAATACTAATGTCATTCCTACCAGTCTTGGCGGTTCCCAACAAGCAGACTTGCAAGGTGGTGCAAACGCTAGCCAAAAAGGTAATCCTAGCTTTGACACCGCAGACTTTGCTGATACGGCTCCCGGAAATCTGCGGACTGATTACGTGCTACCCTCTGCTGACCTGACAATTACCAATTCAAGAGTATTTTGGCCTCTAAATACTGACCCAACATTCTCCCCAGTTGGTACTTTTCCATTCCCCAGTTCTGACCATCGCTTGGTGTTCGCAGATGTGCAAACTGGGCCGACTCAAGCAGGTAAAACTATTCCCAGTGTGGGATTTGAACGACAAACTATTTTTCCTACTAGCTTTATTCCGACTGGTGCGGCGGGAACGGTGAATGGCGCACCGATTCCAGTAGGTGGACTATCTGGTGTCACCTACGATGCTGTTAACAACCGCTACTATGCCATTTCAGATGATCGCTCTCAAGTTGCTCCTGCCCGTTTTTATACCTTCACTGCTGCCGATTCTGGGGTGACTTTTACCAATGTCACCGCCCTAAAAGATACCAACGGCAACTTTTTTGCAATCAACAGCCTCGACCCCGAAGATATTGCTTTAACTAACAATAGGACTGTTTTCATCTCTTCAGAAGGCGAAGTTAATCCTACTGTTGGTCGTGTTACTAATCCCTTTATTAAAGAGTTTTCGCTAGCTACAGGGCAAGAAGTGCGATCGCTATTTGTCCCGACAAAATTTCTACCAGTAGTTCAGGACACTAACAACAATGGTATTGTCGATGCCGGAGATACGCAGACATCAGGCGTATACAATAACTTAGCCTTTGAAAGCCTCACCATTACACCCGACCAGAAAACCTTATTCACCGCCACCGAAAACGCACTATCCCAAGATGGATTAAAAGCTTCACTCACCAGTGGTAGCCCATCCCGGATTCTGCAATACAATCTAGTTACTGGACAACCAGAAAAAGAATACCTCTACATTACCGATGCCATTCCCGAAGCACCCAACCCAAGCACAGGATCTGCTGACGACGGTTTGGCAGATTTGCTAGCAATCGATAATCGTGGTACTTTCCTGGCGTTAGAACGCTCCTTTGCCCAAGGTGTCGGCAATACCATCAAAATCTACGAAGTTTCTTTGCAAGGTGCAACTGACATCAGTTTCTACGATTCTCTCAATAGTTTGAGCGCTGAACAACTAGTAGCTATTAAACCCGCTCAAAAGCATCTGCTGTTGAATTTAACTGACCTCAATTTACCTACTGATGCCAATCACCCGATTACAGGAGTGGATAATATAGAAGGTCTTGCCTTCGGCCCCAAACTAGCAGATGGTCGTCAATCCATTGTGCTAGTGAGTGACAACAACTTTAGCAGTACTCAATATACCCAAATCCTCACCTTGGGTGCAGACTTGGTTCCAACTGCTGCACCTACAGTAGAAACTCGTCCTGGTTTATTTGACGATGAAGATCCAGCATTACCTGCTGTAGATCAGAATGCCGATGCTGATGACCCTGCCATTTATGTTAATGCCACAAATGCTGCTGATAGTTTAGTACTAACCTCAGTTAAAAATGCCGGACTGCGGGTTTATGACTTGTCTGGTAATTTGTTGCAAACAGTTAATCCCGGTGGTATTCGCTACAACAATATTGACCTGCAATACGGTTTCAAATTAGGCAATCAATCGGTTGATATTGCCGTAGCTAGCGATCGCAACAATGATAAACTAGCAATCTTCAAAATTAACCCCAACCCCAGTAACCCTGGTCAATATCTGGAAAATATCACCGATAGCAATATTGTTACTATCTTCCAAGCATCACCTTTTGAACCTCCTTATTCTGCATCAACTCGCAGTTCTTACGGACTTACCTTATACCGTAGCCCCCTAACTAATGATTACTATGTCTTTACCAGTCGTCGCCAAACTGGAGACATAGCTCAGTTCAAATTGATTGACAAAGGTAATGGCACAATTGGGGCTGAACTAGTGCGGGAATTCACCGTGCCAACAATTGAGGGTCGCGATCCCCAAACCGAGGGTATGGTGGTAGACCAGGAAACTGGCTTCCTTTACATCGGACAGGAAAATGTAGGTATCTGGAAGTTTCAAGCAGAACCAAACACTGGCACAACTGGCAAGCTAGTTGATCAAGTCAGAGATTTAGGTGGTACTCATCTCACAGATGACGTAGAAGGACTGACCATTTATTACGGCAAAAATGGCAAAGGCTACTTATTAGCATCTAGCCAAGGTGACAATACCTTTGTTGCCTACACGCGTGAAGGTAACAACGAATACGTGGGTAATTTTGCCATTGGTAACAATGGGGCGATTGACAGTGTACAAGAGTCAGATGGTGCAGATGTAATTAACGTACCACTGGGGCCTAACTTCCCATTTGGTTTATTTGTGACTCAAGATGGCTCTAATGAACCTGCCAAAATAGTTAGCAATGAAGGTGAAGAGGAAAATGTAAGTTCTAACTTTAAGCTGGTGCCTTGGGAAAATATAGCCAATACCTTCCCCAATTCTTTAAATATCGACACCACTAGTTACGATCCCCGCAATCCTGTTGCCCAACCCAAGCTAACTATTTATGAATTTGCAAACCTACCGAAGTTAGACACGACTTCTAAAGGTCAAGATATTTTGTTAGGTGGTTTTTCTGGGCTGTATTTCCAAGGAATTGCAGCAAATGGCAACATAAAATTTGTCACCAACACAGATCGGGGCCCCAATGGAGAACCTGATGGTGTCAAAAGACCATTTTTATTACCCGATTTCCAGCCAGAAATAGTTAGCTTTGAACTCAACCGCACCACAGGCGAAATCACCATTACCAACAGAACAAAGCTATTTCGCCAAGATGGGATAACGCCATTAACGGGATTGCCTAACTTGCAAGCTGTAGGAAACGGTTTAGCCTACACAGATGAAATTGCTATTGACTTAGACAATAATGTTTTAGCTAACGATCCTTTAGGTGCTGACTTAGAAGGAATTGTAATTGCAGAAAATGGAGATTACTGGATGGTAGATGAATACCGTCCGGCAATTTACCACTTTGCTGTTAATGGTAAGCTGATTGACCGTTTTATTCCTCAAGGAACTGCCACTGCACCCAACCCAGATCAACCAGATGGAACTTTTGGCACTGAGGTTTTACCAGCAGTTTATGCCCAACGCCGCAATAACCGGGGGTTTGAAGCTATAGCACTGGAAGGTAATAAATTATATGCCTTTATCCAGAGTCCAATTGATAGTCCAGATGTCGCCAATGATGCGACTTCCAAAGCTTCTCTCAACCTGCGAATTCTGGAGTTTGATATTGTTACCAAGCAGGTAACAGGAGAGTATTTATATCGCCTAGAAGGTCTACCGGGAACTGATAAAATTGGCGATGCAGTCTCCTTGGGTAACAGCAAATTTGCAGTAGTTGAACGAGATGACAATGGTACATCTGCTGGCAATAAACTGATTTACCAAATTGATTTAGCCGGGGCGACTAACATTAACAACCCTGCTAACTTTATCTTGCCAACTGGTAAAACTATTGAACAACTTACCTCTGCGGAGTTAGCTACTGCCAATATTACCGATGTCAGCAAGAGTTTGATTGCTAATGCTGCTCAGTTGGGTTACACCGGGGTGGAAAAATTAGAAGGTCTGGCACTGGTAGCACCCAACACCCTAGCCTTGATTAACGATAACGACTTTAACATTACGGGTAATACGGCTGCGGAAAAACTCGGCATTCTCGAACTACCTAATAACCTGATAACTGCACAGCCTACTTTCCCTGATAGCTTTGGTTCTAGCAACAACGATAATGTTACAGTTCAGCCAGGAAAAACGTTCTTTGCAGGTGACGGAGCAGATTTTGTAGAGGGTACTGAAGGGAACACAATCCAGACTGGAAACGGTGAAGACACAGTACTAGCCGGCAGCGACTCTTCAGTATCCACAGGAGATGGTAACGATCAGATATTTATTGGTCAAAATGGCCCGGCTCAAAATACCAGTGCTGATGGTGGCAATGGTAATGATGTTATTACCGTAGTGGAAGCTAGTGGTAGTAATAATTTACTTGGGGCGACAGGTGATGATAGTCTCACCGTAATTGAAGGTTCTCGTCAATCATTATTTGGTGGCTCAGGTAATGACACCCTCATTAGTGGCGGTAGCAATAACCGTCTCTACGGTGGTTCCGGTGATGACAAACTTTTTTCTAATGTCAATGACTCCCTGTTTGGTGGCGATGGTGATGATGTCCTATTTGCTGGTCAACAGGGTGGCGATCCCTACGGGGGGCTGCGCCAACGCTTAACTGGTGGTACTGGTGCTGACCAATTTTGGATTGCTAACGCCAGTCTGCCAATTAGTAAGAACATTGTCACTGACTTTACAATTGGCATTGATAAAATCGGGCTTGGTGGTATTGGTGTTACTCAATTTAGTGCCCTGACACTATTACAACAGGGTAATAATACTATCGTGAAAATCGGAAATACTGAGTTAGTTTCATTGACAGGAATTACATCAAATACTCTCACAGCAAATGACTTTATTTTCTCTGTCAGTGTTGTAGGTTAAATTGTTTGCCTATTGTGATTGTTACAGCTTCATTACACAGCAAAAGTTAATGAAGCTGTACTCAATCATTATTGCAAAAGCAATTAAAGAGAAGGGTTATAAAGCAATACAGTTCAGATAAGACCAAAACACTTGTAGAGATGGCGATTTATCGCATCTCAAAACCCACAATTTTGTACAAGTAGCCCTTAACTAAATTGCATTGGGTTATAAAGCAATACGGTTCAGTTAAGGACAAAAATTACCGAAAATTAAGAAAAAACGAACCACAAAGGGCGCAAAGGACACAAAGGAATAAGATTTTCAGAGAGTTTTTGGTAAGTCCTCAAAGGTTTTTGGCACTAACTGAACCGTATTGGGTGATAAAGAACTTATTATCTGACGGAAGTTACAAAAAATACATCATCTCAATGTATAAAAAATAATTTTTCATACCATCAAAAATATAGACATATTTGTTAACTGCATATTAGGTAAAAGATTGCAATACAAGATTTCTTAACCAGTCCACAATTTATTCACAACTTTTGCTATGTATCTTAATTAATATGCAATTGTGATTGTTAATTAAGATACCAAAACACTCTAAGGAAATGACAATTGTAGTGGTGGTTGACATTTAATAGTTCAGACTCAACAAGCTGACAAGTCAATTACATCTTTGCAGGCTAAAACTATTAGTTTTTCCTCACTATATTACTTTTTTTATTTCACTAGAGTGAAGACCATCTCAACAATTAAACACAGGGAGATTCTCTTTCATGGCTAAGAACGTCATCATAATGATTGGGGATGGTATGGGCTGGGAAATGGCTCGTGCAGCATCCATCTACAAAGAGATTCAAAATGGTAAGACAGGTGCTAATCTGAGTGATTTTTATACACAGGGTAAGGGTCAAGGACTCAACTTTCAAACACTCCAAGGCTACGGTTTGGCAACCACCTACGGGACAACGATCGCTGGTAGTAATGGAGTTTTTAGCACTGGTAATTCGGCTCTTGACGGTACTAATCCGATTACAGGAGAAAGCCCAGTTCGTCCTGGTTTCACCTTTGATCCAACTTCTAACCCAGGCAATACCCCAACAGGTGGCGCAAAAGTCAGTGATGGTGCTGTTGGAAACCTAGTAGGTTATGACCCTACCAGAGGTGGTGTTAACCCTTGGACTCCCGGTAACGATCCTGAATATATTAAGTACAGCTATCCTGACTCTGCAAACACCGCAACAACTCTGTACACTGGCGTTAAGAGCTACAACAACGCTGTTGGCGTTGATATTTTCGAGAATCCTCTAGAAACAATTCTCAAAACTGCGAACCAAGTTGGTAAATCCACTGGTTTGGTAACTTCAGTTCCCATTGATCATGCAACACCTGCTGCTGCTGCTGCCAACGTTAATCGTCGCAGCAAGTATGATGCTGACTATCCGGCATTAGACAACATCTTGCAACAGGAACTCCGTGTCTATCAACCAACAGTATTACTTGGTGGTGGACACCCACTCTCTGCTCCTGGAGACTTACTACCAGCAGGAGTTGAGCCGAATACGAGCAATGAATACATTAGCCAATCTACCTACACAGAACTTAGCACTAAACCCACAAACAACCTCTACGATTACACTTTCTTGGAGCGCGGTGAGAATGCCGCCCAGAAACTAGCTGAAACTGCGGCGACAATCGATCCAGAAAAAGGCGATCGCCTCTTCGGTCTGTACGGTGCGCGTGGTCAAAATGGTAACTTGCCTGTCAGTTCTGCCAACGGTGACTACAGCACCACTGGTTTAGATATGTTCAGCGTTTTCGCTAACCAAGGTGATAACGCCAAAGTGGACACTACACGTCCACTGCTGCCTGGAGAGACGGATGCATCTTTCATTGCCAAAGAGGTTAACGAAAACCCAACCCTCAATGATTTGACAAATGCCGCATTAAATGTGTTGGGTAAAGACCCCGATGGTTTCTGGTTAATGGTTGAAGGTGGCGATATCGATTGGTCTGCTCATGATAACAACATAGACAACTTGATCGGCACCACGTTGGATTTCGATAAGGCAGTTGGATCTACGATTGACTGGATCAATAACAATGGTGGTTGGGATGAAAACCTACTAATTGTTACTGCTGACCACGATCACTACCTAACTCTCGACGGTGATTTTCCGACTTTAGTAAAAAATCAAGGTGCTGAAGCATTAACCAATTTAGATACTCCAGCAGAAGTTGGACACTACTGGGGGTCTGATCCTACTGTCAAGTATGGTTGGGGAACTCACACCAACCGTCCCGTACCTGTTTACTACCAAGGTGCTGGTTCTGAAGTGTTAAATAGCTTAGTAGGTAAAGGTTATAATGCCTACGGTTCTGATATTCCTGGAATTGCGGGTTTAAACGATCAAACCCACATCTACCAGACGATGTTTGCTTCAATAGTGCCAAAAGTTGAGTTAGTAGGTTTTGCTTCTTTACCTGCTGATACCTTTAGTGATGGGCCAGCTTCTGGTGCAGAAATTTCAGCCAATGGTAGAACCGGGCCTTTCCCAGGACAGCCAATTCAAGGCTTTAGCGGTGTTCAATTTGCTAACAGCAACTCTTTGTACTTCTTGTCAGATAACGGTTACGGTAGCAAAGATAATAGTGAAGACTTTCTATTGCGGATCAATCGTCTAGACCCAAATTTTAAGGGAACAGAAAATGGAGACGGCAGCGTTAAAGTTTTAGACTACATTCAACTGTCTGACCCTAACAACAAAATTCCTTTTGAAATTGTGGATGAGGGAACTACTGGAAGATTACTGACTGGTGCAGACTTTGATGTAGAGTCATTCGTCTTTGATAAAGACGGGACAATTTGGGTTGGAGAAGAGTTTGGCCCCTACCTGCTGCATTTTGATGCCACTGGTAAGTTATTAGAAGCTCCCATTGCTACACCCGACCAATTCAAAACATTAGATGGAGAAGCACCTAAAGTTATTGGTCACAGAGGTGCAAGTGGCTATCGTCCAGAACATACCTTAGAGTCTTATAAGCAAGCAATTGAGCGAGGTGCTGACTTCATTGAGCCTGACTTGGTTGTGACAAAAGATGGTGTGCTAATTGCTCGTCATGAGCCAGCTTTAGCAGTTTTGAACGCTGATGGCACTGTCAATTTCAGCAACACAACCACAGATGTCTACAAGCATCCAGAGTTTGCCGATCGCAAGAAAACAGTAAGTTTGGATGGAAACACAATTACAGGTTGGTTTGCTGAAGACTTCACTTTAGCTGAAATCAAGACTTTACGCGCAGAAGAGCGTCTACCTTTCCGAGATCACTCCTTTGATGGTCAATTTGAAATTCCTACCCTCACGGAAATCATCGATTTAGTTAAGCAAGTAGAAGCCGACACAGGTAAAAAGATTGGCATCTATCCTGAAACTAAGCATCCAACCTATTTGGCCGATGAAGCTACTTATGTCGGCACGACAGACAAAGTTAACCAAAACATCAGTCAGTTACTAATTGATACGCTGAAGGCAAATAACTTCACTGACCCCAGTCGCATCTTCATCCAGTCCTTTGAAGTGGGCAACCTCAAAGAACTACATGATGTCATTATGCCTGCGGCTGGAGTGGATATTCCCCTAGTTCAATTGCTAGATGCAAGTGACATTGATATCAACGGTAAGATAATCGAGAGTCAGCCTTATGATTTGAAAGTCAGTGGTGACACTCGCACCTATGGCGACTTACGAACACCAGAAGGCTTGGCTGAAGTTGCCACTTATGCTGATGGCCTTGGCCCTTGGAAGCGGATGATTGTGAGCGTCAAAGGTACTGATGCTAATGGTGATGGCAAAGCCGATGATGTAAATGGAGATGGAGCAGTTAATGATGCTGACAAGACAACATTACCTCCTTCAACCTTAATTCAAGATGCTCACAACGCCGGGTTGCAGGTTCATCCTTACACCTTCCGGGCGGAAGATCAGTATTTAGCAGCAGATTACAAAGGAAAGCTAGAGCTAGAGATCCAACAGTTCTATCAATTAGGTGTAGACGCACTATTTAGTGATTTCCCAGATATCGCGGATGAAGTACGGGATCAATTCAGAGATGATCTTCAGTATAATACGGTGCGATCGCCACAAAATCCCGATGTGCTTTCAGGAGATGCCTTTGCTAACTTGGGTGGTTCCAAAGGTTTTGAAGGTGGAGCAATCAACGCTAGCAAAACCAAGCTCTATATGCTGCTAGAGGGTACAGTTCAAGGTGATACTCCTAGTGCTTTGCGGATTAACGAATTTGACCTTGCTAGCCACAAGTACACTGATAAAAAGCTGTACTACAGATTGGATAATCCGGCAAATGCGATCGGGGATTTAGCAGTCATTAACGATAATGAGTATCTAGTCATTGAGCGGGATGGTGGTCAAGGAGCCTCAGCTAAATTCAAGCGGATCTACAAAATAGACTTGTCTAAAGCAGATTCCAATGGTTATGTAGCCAAGGAAGAAGTTGCAGACTTGTTAAACATCCAAGACCCCAACGACCTGAATGGAGATGGCAAAACCACCTTCGACTTCCCATTTGTAACCATTGAAAATGTTTTAGTTGTTGACAAAAACACCATTTTGGTAGCTAATGACAACAATTATCCCTTCTCTACAGGTCGTCCTGGAAATGATCCTGAAAATCCAGTCATAGACAACAATGAAATTTTACTGCTGAAGTTGGAGAACCCCCTTAATCTTGCTCCTGGCTTAGGTCAACCTCAAGCAGAAGAAATTAATTTTGGCTCTACTACCAGTGATGATATTATCGTTCAGCCAAACCAAACCTTATTCACAGGTGACGGCGCAGACTTTGTAGAAGGTACTAAAGGAAACACAATCCAGACTGGAAAGGGTGAAGACACGGTACTAGTCGGCAGCGACTCCTCGGTGTCCACAGGAGACGGTAACGATCAAGTCTTGATTGGCGTAAATGGCCCTGCTAACAATACTAATGCTGATGGTGGTGCTGGTGATGATGAAATTACCGTAGTGGAAGCCAATGGTAGTAATAATTTGTTTGGGGCAGCAGGTGCTGATACTCTCACAGTAGTTGAAGGTTCGCGTCAATCATCCTTCGGTGGTTCAGGTAACGATACCCTCACTAGCAACGGTAGCAATAACCGTCTCTACGGTGGTTCTGGAGATGACAAACTCTTCTCCAGTATCAATGATTCCCTATCTGGTGGCGATGGTGATGATGTGCTATTTGCTGGTCAACAGGGCGGTAATCGCTTAACTGGTGGTACTGGTGCTGACCAATTCTGGATTGCTAACGCCAGTCTGCCAACTAGCAAGAACATTGTGACTGATTTTGCGATCGGCATTGATAAAATCGGGCTGGGCGGTATTGGTGTTACTCAATTTAGTGCTTTAACACTATTACAACAGGGTAGCGATACTTTGGTGAAAGCCGGAAATACAGAGTTGGCTTCATTAGTTGGAATTACATCAACTAGCCTCACAGCAAATGATTTCGTTTTTTCTGCTAGTGTCATTTAGCTCAAAAATGATTAAGTAAGTTAAGGTGAAAAAAACTAAGTATGTTACGAAACGCAAACTGCTTTAAAACCCTTACTAATGACCAATGACAAAGGACAAATGACAGCCTTAGCCAGTTAGCTTTAATTTCGCCGATTTACTTACAGCTTAGGTTCAATGTTCAAAATGAATTAAGCTGTAGCGCTTTTGCTAACTCTAAAGAGTGATATTGCAATCATATTTTGATTTGCTCTCTATCTAAAGGATTAGATCCCCGACTTCTTGAAGAGTTGGGGATTTTTTTGTCCAAAATCTTAACTTGTTTATAACTTTCCTTAAACATTGAACAACTATCTTTTGAGACAGTAACCAAAGTTAAGTTCATTTAATTGTCTGCACCATTTTGTGTGGACACTAAGCATTTTGTCGCCAAATACTATTTAGGTTTCTGTAGCCAAGAATTTTTTGCTTGGGTTGAGCGTAATTAATTGCTCATACAGATACACAATTGCTGCGATGAATCGTAGCTCACAATACTTAAGGAATAGTAAGCATGGCTGATACAAATGGCAACGGTAGAAATGTCATTATTTTTGTTGCGGATGGATTGCGTAACGGTTCTGTAAACCCTATTGATACCCCAACTTTAGGGACTTCCAGAAAATAAACTATTCCATCACCAATAATGATAATCATTTTAGAGGGGAATGAAGGGGCTGCCGTCGGCAGCCCCTTCATTCCCCTTTTGTAGTAATTTAAATAATGACGCTTGTTTTTGAGTGTGGTAACTGATGGCCATAATATTAA